>JBFWOE010000274.1:0-2511 GCA_050250695.1 Burkholderiales bacterium | reverse complement strand
TGGCACTTCGCCCACGCGCTGGATTGGAGTCCTGGCATCGACTACTTCCGAGTGCCGCGTACCGAGTACTGCGCCCAGGCATCAGCCATCGACATTGGCACGGCGCTCAAGCGGTGGTGCATTCAGGCGCTGGCGCACGAAGTCCACCAGCGCCTGGCTTCTGGCGGCGATGTGCTGGCCAGGGGGGAACACTGCATAGATGCCCCCCGAGGACAGGGCCCACCGCGGCAGCAGCCTGACCAGCGCGCCATCGCGCACTTCGTTGCGCACATGCGGCACGCCGATGCACGACACCCCGGCGCCGCTGCACAACAAGGCACGCAACACGCCCGATGAATCGGTGCGCAGGTGGGCCTTCATGCGAACCCTTACTTCCTGGCCCCTGGTGCCACGAAACTGCCAGGTCAACGGAGAACGCAGCAGCGTGAACGCGATCCAGCGGTGCGCCGCCAGGTCCTGTGGGTGCCGCGGCAGCCCCGCGCGCCACAGGTAGCCCGGCGACGCGAACACGCCTTGTTCGAAGTCACCCAGCTTCGACGCCCGGACGCTGGAGTCGCGCAACCAACCCAGGCGAAACGCCACGTCGATGCCTTCGGCGATCAGGTCGCCGACCTTGTCCGAGGCGCGCAGTTCGATCTCCAGCTGCGGGTGCAGCAGCGCGAAGTCGGCGACGATGGGGGCGAGCACCAATGCCGCGTGATCCACCGGCGCGGCGATGCGCAAGCGACCCTGCAGGTTGTGGCGCGCGGCCTCTTCGGTGTCGGTGGCCTCGACCAGCGCGTGCAGCAGCGGCGCGCAGCGTTCGTGCAGGCGCTGCCCGGGTTCGGCCAGCGCCACACGGCGTGTCGTGCGCTCGAACAGGCGTGCGCCCAGCGCTTTTTCCAGCCGCGCCACCTGCAGGCTCACCTGCGGCCTGGCGATGCCCAGCATATCGGCGGCAGCCGTGAAGCCACCGGCTTCCGCCACGGCGACGAAGGTGCGGATCAGGTTCAGGTCGAGTGCGGCGCGGCTCATGGTCATGGAACCTGGTGACGGTTGATTGTTTCGATTTTCATACTTTTAAATTTCAATTACTAGGCTTTTTCTAACTAAGCGCTTTTCCCAGAATTCAACCAGTCAAGCCATCCAGCCTGCAGAAGACATGCAGGCCACACAGGAGAAACCACCATAAACATCGCCTTGATCGGAGCCAGCGGCCGCATCGGCTCGGCACTGCGCAAGGAAGCGCTGCAATGCGGCCACACCGTCACGGCGCTGGTCGGCCGGCCAGAGAAACCGGCCACCGAAACACGACCGAGTTTGCCCAAGTCGAACGCGACATCGCGCCGGCCGAACGCAATTTCCACTGGTCGCCGGGGCGCCGCCCTGACGACCGCCCCGTTCTACACAAGGAGTACCTCATGAAGATTCTGCTCATCGGCGCCAGCGGCATGGTCGGCAGCCGCATCCTCGGCGAAGCGCTGTCGCGTGGCCATGCCGTGCTGGCCGCTGTTCGCGACACCACCAGGCTCGAGCCGGCCAAGGGTGTCGAGTCCATCGCGCTGGATGTCAACGACGCCGCAGCCGTGGCGGCGCAGGCCGCGAAGGTCGACGTGGTGATCTCCGCCGTGAGCCCGCGCAACAGCGGCGACGCCGTCGAGGACGCGCGGCGCTTCACCGAAGCGCTGATCCAGGTTCAGCGCCAGACGCACAAGCGGTTGCTGATGGTCGGTGGCGGCAGCACGTTGCAGATGCCGAACGGACAGTCGGTACTGGAGCTGACCCCGGCCGGCATACTGCCGGAAGCGACCGGCATGCGGCAGGCCTACGCGATGATGGTCGAAGCCGACATTGACTTCGCCGTGCTGGCGCCGTCGGGCATGATCGCGCCGGGCGAGCGCACCGGCGCCTTCCGCATCGGCGGGCGCACCATGCTCACCGGCGCGGACGGTGGCAAGGGTCGCATCAGCGCAGAGGACTTCGCCGTCGCCCTGCTAGACGAGGCGGAGAAGCCGAAGCACTTCCGCACCGTCTTCACGGTCGGGTACTGACACGTGACGCGGGGGGAACCGGGCAACAGGGTCGTGTCGATCGATGCGCTCAAGCCGATCCTGGCCGATCGCATCAAGCAGGGAAGACGCGGCGGACCGACGCGGCCCTGGCTCGGATCGGCGAGACGGTGCAGTCGCACGCGCAGATGTACCGCAAGATCCGGGCGATCGGGCCGGTGGGCGTCGAGGTGCCGTTCAATGTGCTGCAGGGTGCCGAGCTGAAGGACGTGCCGGTGAAGTCGATCGATCGCGCCGCTTACTTCCGCGACAGGCCGACGCACTGAACGCGCACATGATCGGCGATGCCGGCACGGCTGCGCATGCGTCGGGCGGCGCGCCGGTTCGCGAACCAACCGCGCCGATCGGCATCCAAGCGTGGTTCCATTCAAGGGTGCCCACCATGACGAATCTTTCGCGCCGCCGTCTCGTGGGCGCTTCGGCGTCGGCCGCAGGGTTGACCAGCATTGCCGGGGCCGGTGCA
>JBFWOE010000273.1:0-2517 GCA_050250695.1 Burkholderiales bacterium | reverse complement strand
CGATCACCGCCGACGTGATGGCGAAAATGCCCCGGTGCAAAATCATCGCCCGCTACGGCATCGGCGTGGACACCATAGACCTCGAAGCGGCGACCACTGCCGGCATCATCGTCACCAACAATCCGACCTACTGCATTGATGAAGTTGCCGAACACACCATGGCGCTGCTGCTGTCGGCGGCGCGCAAGATCACCTTCTATGACCGCCAGGTGCGCTCTGGCCAATGGGCGGTGCCGCCGGGCAAGCCGATTCAGCGCGTCAACGGCAGCACCATCGGCCTGGTCGGTTACGGCAACATCGCGCGCGCGGTTGCCGTGCGCGCCGCGGCTTTCGGCATGAAAGTGCTTTACGCCGACCCCTTCATCAAGCAGGGCCAGTTCGACACCCCGGGCAGCAAGGTCGAACTCGATCAGCTGTTTGCCGAATCCGATTTTGTCTCGCTGCATCCGCCGCTGACGCCGAAAACCCGCGGCCTGATGAATGACGACGCCTTCTCGAAAATGAAAAAGAACGCGGTGCTGGTCAACTGCTCGCGCGGCCCGGTGGTCGATACTGACGCGCTGGTGCGTGCGCTGGACGCCGGCAAAATCGCCGGCTGCGCGCTCGACACCACCGATCCCGAGCCCCTGCCCGACCCGCATGCGCTGCGCGGCCGCGAGAACGTGATCATCAACCCGCATGCTGCGTGGTACAGTGAGCAGGCCATGAAGGGCCTGCAGGCCGGTGCGCCGGGTGAAGTGGCGCGCGTGCTCTCCGGCCAGTGGCCGATCAACGTCGTCAACCCGGCCGTGCGTGGGAAAAACCGCGCCGGCCTCCGTTAAAATGTCGCGGACTCCGGTCCGCTGATACCTCCCCTCTCCCGACGGGACCTCGGTGCCGCTTGACGGTAGAGGGGCCGGGGGTGAGGGACAACGCTGAACGCGTTGCCATCGGCAACAACCACAGAAACAGGACTCAGAACATGAAACTCTGCCGCTACGGAAAAGACGGATACGAAAAACCCGGCATCATCGACGCCCAGGGCAAGCTGCGCGACCTGTCGAAAATCATCGCCAACATCGACGCCTCGACGCTGGCGCCGCGCGAACTCGAGCGGCTGTCGAAAATCAAGCCCGAATCACTGCCCCTGGTCACCGGCAATCCGCGCATGGGCGTGCCGTACACCGGCATCTCCAAATACGTGGCCATAGGCCTCAATTATTCCGACCATGCTGCCGAAGCCGGCATGGCGGTGCCGACCGAGCCGATCATTTTCTACAAGGCCACCACCTCGATCTGCGGGCCCGACGACGATACCATCCAGCCGCGCAACTCTACCAAGCTCGACTGGGAATGCGAACTGACCATCGTCATCGGCAGCAAGGCGCAGTACGTGTCCGAGGAAGATGCACTGAACTACGTCGCCGGCTACTGTGTCGCCAACGACGTGTCGGAGCGCGCCTTCCAGTTGCAGTCCTCGCAATGGGACAAGGGCAAGGGCTGCGACACCTTCGGCCCGGTCGGCCCGTGGCTGGTGACCAAGGACGAAATCCCCGATCCGCAGAACCTGCACATGTGGCTGGACGTCAATGGCAAACGCATGCAGGACGGCAACACCAAAACGATGATTTTCGGCGTGAAGAAGCTGGTGTCGTACTGCAGCCACTACATGACGCTGCTTCCCGGCGACCTGATCTGCACCGGCACCCCGCCCGGCGTCGGCATGGGCGTCAAACCCAACCCGGTATGGCTGAAACCCGGCGACGTGGTCGAACTGGGCATCGAGGGGCTGGGCCGGCAGCGCCAGAAGATTGTTGCCGCGCGTTGAGAAATCTGCTGCACGCTCGAACCGCCTGGTCGCGGGCTCGCTGCTCGACCGCCCGCAGCGGTTACTTCGGGCAATGTCATGACGTTTTTTTGGATCGCGTAATAAAGTGAAAAATCTTCCCTCATCCCCACCCTTCCCCCGGAGGGGGAAGGGCTTGTCTTCCCTCTCCCTCCGGGAGAGGGATCGAGGGTGAGGGGATTTAGAGCATCCTTTGAAGTGAGCGCTCTTAAATAACCAATAACTGCCTATATCAGTTCATATTTCAATGATCAACGCCGCAATTGTAGGCCTCGGCTGGTGGGGCAAAAGCATCACCGACGCCGTGCAGGGCAAAAGCAGCAAGCTGCGTTTCGTGCACGGCGTAACCCAGGAACTCGAGGCCACCCGCGACTACGCCAAGGAAAAGGGTTTCCGGCTGTCGGCCACGTTGGAAGAAGCACTGGCCGATCCCGCAGTACAGGCCGTGGTGCTGGCCACGCCCCATTCCCTGCACTGTGAGCAAGTCATCAAGGTCGCTGCAACCGGCAAACCGGTGTTCTGCGAAAAACCGCTGTCGCTGACCCGGGCGGATGCCGAACGGGCGGTTGCCGCCTGCAACAAGGCCGGGGTGCCGCTCGGCGTCGGCCAGAACAAGCGCTTCTGGCCGTCGATGGCGGAACTGCGACGCGTGGTCGCCAGCGGCGCGCTGGGCCGCATCATGCATGTCGAAG
>JBFWOE010000272.1:0-2520 GCA_050250695.1 Burkholderiales bacterium | reverse complement strand
AATCCGGCGACCGGCAAGGTCACGCGGCAGGTGCCGCTGGCGAATGCGCAGGATGTCGACGCCGCCGTGCAGTCGGCGCAGCGCGCCTTTCCCGGCTGGCGCGACACGCCGCCGCTGCGCCGCGCGCGCATCCTGATGCGGTTCCGCGAGTTGCTCGATGCGCACCGCGACGAACTGGCGCGGCTGGTCACCGAGGAACACGGCAAGACGCTGGCCGACGCCGCGGGCTCGGTGCAGCGTGGCATCGAGGTCGTCGAGTTCGCGATGGGCATCCCGCACCTGCTCAAGGGTGAACACAGCGAGGATGTCGGCACCGGCGTCGACACGCATTCGCTGCGCCAGCCGCTGGGCGTGTGCGCCGGCATCACGCCGTTCAATTTTCCGGTGATGGTGCCGCTGTGGATGTTCCCGGTGGCGATCGCCTGCGGCAACAGCTTCGTGCTGAAGCCTTCCGAGAAAGTGCCCTCGGCGTCGCTGCGCATGGCGGAGCTGTTCAGGGAGGCCGGGCTGCCCGACGGAGTGTTGAACGTGGTGCACGGCGACAAGGAGGCGGTCGATGCGCTGCTGCATCACCCGCTGGTGAAGGCGGTGTCGTTTGTCGGTTCGACGCCGATCGCGAAATACATCTACGAGACCTGCGCGAAAGAGGGCAAACGCGTGCAGGCGCTGGGCGGCGCGAAAAACCACGCCGTGGTGCTGGCCGATGCCGACCTCGACTTTGCCGCAGACGGCCTGATCGGCGCGGCCTACGGTTCGGCGGGTGAACGCTGCATGGCGATTTCCGCGGTGGTGGCGGTGGAAAGCATTGCCGACCAGCTGGTCGAAAAACTGAAAGCGGCGGCGGGCAAACTGAACATCGGTGCCGGCCATGACAAGGCGGCCGACATGGGGCCGGTGATCAGCCGTGTGCACCGCGACAAAATTGCCGGCTATGTCGACCAGGGCGTGGCGGCCGGCGCGAAACTGGTGCTCGACGGCCGCGGCCTCAAGGTTGCGGGCCACGAGGACGGTTTTTTCATCGGCGCCTCGCTGTTCGACCATGTCACACCCGAGATGAGCATCTACAGGGATGAAATCTTCGGCCCGGTGCTGGTGGTGCTGCGGGTGAAAACGCTGGACGAGGCGATTGCGATGATCAACGCCAATCCCTATGCCAACGGCACCGCGGTATTCACCCGTTCCGGCGGTGCCGCGCGTCGTTTCGAACGCGAGATCGAGGTCGGCATGGTCGGCATCAACGTGCCGATCCCGGTGCCGATTGCGTATTACTCCTTCGGTGGCTGGCGCAATTCGCTGTTCGGCGACCAGCATGTGCACGGGCCCGAGGGCGTGCGTTTCTACACCCGCGGCAAGGTGGTGACCACGCGCTGGCCCGACGACAAGGCGGTGTCCGGCGGCTTCAACATGCCGACGCTGGGATAAACCGGTCCATGTCTGCGCGCGCCAGCATCCTCGCCCGCATCCGTACCCGCCAGGGCAAGGCGGTGACGGTGCGCGCCGCGGAAAGCGCAGCGGTGGCGCAATACATTGCGGATCACCCGCAGGGGCCGCGTCCCCATGTTGATGCCGACATCGTGGCGCGTTTTCGCGATCGCGCGCTGAATCTCACCACCACGATCGACGAAGTCGCGTCTCCGGCGGATTTGCCGGCGGCAGTGGCGCGTTACCTGCGCGAACGTGATCTGCCGCAGGCGGCCGTATGCTGGCCGGAGTTCGCCGCGCTGGACTGGGCTGCGCACGGATTGCAGGTTGAATCGCGAGCCGCGTGCGGCGACGACCTGACCGGCATCACCGGCGCCTTTTGTGCGATCGCCGAGACCGGCACGCTGATGATGTGTTCGGGGCCGCAGACGCCGCCCGCGGCGAGCCTGCTGCCGGAAACCCATGTTGCCGTGCTGCCGCGCAGCCGCATCGTCACCGGCATGGAGGATGCATGGGCGCTGCTGCGCGCGGAACGCGGTGAAATGCCGCGCGCGGTGAATTTCATTTCCGGGCCGTCGCGCACCGCGGACATCGAGCAGACCGTCACGCTCGGCGCGCACGGACCGTACCGGGTGCATGTGATTCTCGTTGCCTGATGGTTGCGCTGGCTCCGGCGGTTGATCTGGGTCAACGGGTGGCGGGCATGCCTGGTCCACGATCTTCCTGAAACCCGCCGGCAGCCGTACGCCGTGCGGCAATGGAGAATGCTGGCGGATGGATATCTGGATTCCCTGGATCAAATTTGCGACCTGCATGGCGCTGATCGGCATGGCCGGGGTGCGGCTTTCGCGTTACGGCGACATCATTGCCGAGAAAAGCGGGCTGGGCGCCGGCGTCGTCGGACTGCTGCTGCTGGCAACCGTGACCTCGCTGCCCGAACTGGTTACCGGCATCGGGGCGGTGGCGCTGGCGGATGTGCCGGACATCGCGCTCGGCAACATTTTCGGCGCCTGCGTGATGAATCTGGCGATGATCGTCGTGCTCGATTTGCTGTACCGCGAACAGTCGATCTACACCAAGGCCGGGCAGGGACATATC
>JBFWOE010000271.1:0-2548 GCA_050250695.1 Burkholderiales bacterium | reverse complement strand
CAGCGTGCCCAGGCCGTGCTTGCGCGCGAGGTAGCGCACGATGGCGTGCGATTCCCACAGCACGAAACCGTCGTCGTCGATCAGCGGCACCAGGCCGTTCGGATTCAGCGCCTTGAACTCGGGCGTGTTGTTGACGCCGAAATTCATGCCGGCGTCGATGCGTTCGTACGGCAGGTTCATCTCGGCGCAGCTCCACAGCACCTTCTGCACGTTGATGGAGTTGGTGCGTCCCCAGATTTTCAGCATGTTTGCATTCCCCGGTCGGATTTCGGTGAGCGGGCAGTTTAGCAGGATGGCCGGCACGTTATAATCCGCCGGCATCCAATGACCGTTAACAGGAGGACAGGCATGGGCAGCATGATCGAACTGACGGCATCCGACGGCCACAAATTCGGCGCTTACAAGGCGGAGCCCGCGGGCAAGCCGCGCGGCGGCGTGGTGGTAGTGATGGAGATTTTCGGCGTCAACAGCCACATCCGCTCGGTCGCCGACGGCTATGCGGCGGACGGCTACCTGGTCATAGCACCGGCGATGTTTGACCGCGTGCAGCGCAATTACGAGTGCGGCTATACCCCGCCCGAGATCGAGGTCAGCCGCGGCCTGATGCAGAAGGCGACATTTGACGATGCGATGAAGGACGTGGCAGCGTCGGTCAAGGCGCTGCAGTCCGCCGGCAAGGTCGGCATCGTTGGTTATTGCTGGGGCGGCGCGGTTGCATGGAAAGCCGCGGCGGATGTGGCCGGCCTCGCCTGCGCGGCGCCGCATTACGGCGGCGCGATCCCCAGCCTGATCTCATCACAGGCGAAATGCCCGGTGCAGTTCCACTGGGGCGAAAAGGATGCGTCGATCCCGATGGAAGCCGCGAAAAAAGTGCAGGCTGCGCATCCGCAGTGGGAACATCATTTCTACCCCGCGGGGCACGGCTTCAACTGCGACCAGCGCGGGTCGTACGATGCGGCCAGCGCAAAACTTGCACGTGAAAGAACTCTGGCCTTCTTCCGCAAACACGTCGGCTGAAAGCCGTGGCACAAAAAAACCGGCGCATGTCGCCGGTTTTTTTGCGCCATCAGGATCAGGGTTGCGCGGGTGCGTCGCCGCTGGCGCGCTTGTTGAATGCGGTGAAAAACTGTTCCGCCATTTTTTTTGCGACGCCGTCGATCAGGCGCGCGCCGACCTGCGCCAGTTTGCCGCCGATATTGGCCTTCACGGCATAACCGAGGCGGGTCTGTTCCGCTTCCGGCGCCAGCGTCACCCGCGCTTCGCCCTTGGCGAAGCCGGCAACGCCGCCCTGGCCTTCGAACTGCAGGGTATAGGCATCGGGCGCCTGCACTTCGAGCAGCGTCATCCTGCCCTTGAACTTGGCACTGACCGGGCCGACTTTGGCGGTCATGGTCAGCAGGTACTCGGTGTCTGATTGTTTCTCGATCGAATCGCAGCCGGGGATGCAATCCTTCAGCACGGCGGTGTCGTTCAGCGCATCCCAGGTCGCTTGCTGGGGCAGGGCGATCAGTTGTTCGCCGGTCATTTCCATGTTGCGGAATCTCCTTGGTGGTTGCACCGATGTTACCGCATGCGGCGCGCTACAATGGGCGCACTGATGATTTCAGCCTGGGGATTTGCTTATGGACAGTGTTGATCTGCAGGTCATCCGCACCGCGCGCGAATGGGTGGCCAGCGGCCGCCGCACGGTGCTCGCGACCGTGATCAGGACCTGGGGTTCGGCGCCCCGGCCGATCGGCGCGCTGTCGGCGATCCGCGATGACGGCATGGTTGTCGGTTCGGTGTCCGGCGGCTGCGTCGAAGACGACATGATCCTGCGCGTGAAGAACGGCACGCTGGCGGAAAACACCCCGACCACCACCAAATACGGCGTCTCGGCCGAAGAGGCGCAGCGTTTCGGCCTGCCCTGCGGCGGCACGCTGGAACTGGTGCTGGAGCCGCTGACTTCCACCAGCGGACTGGATGACCTGCTCGCGCGCATCGAGCGCCACGAACTGGTGTTGCGCACGCTGGACATGAAAACAGGCCGGGCGAGCACCGGCCCGGCGAAGTGGTCGGACCAGCTGGCGTTCGACGGCGCAACGCTGCGGACCGTCTACGGCCCGCGCTGGCGCCTGCTGATCATCGGCGCCGGGCAGTTGTCGACCTACCTTGCGCAGATGGCGCAGGCGCTCGATTACCAGGTCACGGTCTGCGATCCGCGCGAGGAGTACACCGATACCTGGTCGGTGCCCGGTGCGGAACTGAAGCGCGGCATGCCCGACGATGTGGTGACCGCGATGAATCTCGACGGCCACAGCGCGGTGGTGACCCTGACCCACGATCCCAAGCTCGACGACATGGCGCTGCTCGAAGCGCTGAAGTCACCGGCGTTCTACATCGGCGCCATCGGTTCGCGCAAAAACAACGATGCGCGCCGCCAGCGCCTCGCCGAATTCGACCTGTCGCAGGACGAGATCGCGCGTCTGCACGGTCCGGTGGGGTTGAAGATCGGCAGCAAAACGCCTCCGGAAATCGCGGTGGCGATCCTTGCCGAGATGACCGCCAT
>JBFWOE010000270.1:0-2557 GCA_050250695.1 Burkholderiales bacterium | reverse complement strand
CCGTAGGGGCGACCCGGCGGGTCGCCGCAATTAGCGGTCGTTGATGCGGTAGGCGGGGAGTTTTTTGCGCAGCAGTTTGTTGTTCAGGCTGACGTAGACCGGCAGGCCGTCGGCGCCGTAGGGCAGAGGCGCTTCGCCCGCTATCAGCGGCGCCAGGTAGCGGCGCGCGGCGGCGGTGATGCCGAAGCCGTCGGCACGAATGAAGTTGTCCGGCATTTTCTTTTCGTGGTTGGCGATGGCGGCGAGCGGCGCCGGTTCGATGCGCCAGCGATACGGGCTGGCGCTCAGGCGTTTGATCACCGGCATCACCGCGTTCATGCCTTGCAATGCATATTCGACCGCGGCCCGGCCGACCGCGTAGGCCTGCTCGGCGTCGGTCGCCGACGCGGCATGGCGGGCGGCGCGTTGCAGATAATCCGGCATCGCCCAATGGTATTTGTAGCCGAGGTGTTGCTTGACCATGTCGGCCAGCATCGGCGCGACTCCGCCCAGTTGCGCGTGGCCGAAGGCGTCGGTGGTGCCGACCTCGGACAGGAAGCGGCCCTCGGCGTTGCGCACGCCCTCGGACACCACTACCGAACACCAGCCGATCTTTTCGACCGTGGCCTTGACCTTGGCCAGGAATGCCGCCTGATCGAATACCCGTTCCGGGAACAGGATGATCTGCGGTGCCTCGCTGTCCTTGCGGCCGGCAAGCCCGGCTGCGGCGGCGATCCAGCCAGCGTGTCGGCCCATCACTTCCATCACGAACACCTTGGTCGAGGACTCGCACATCGAGGCCACGTCCAGGCTCGCCTCGCGGATCGAGATCGCGGTGTATTTGGCGACCGAACCGAAACCCGGGCAGGTATCGGTGACCACCAGGTCGTTGTCTACGGTCTTGGGCACGCCGATGCACTGCAGCGGGTAGCCAAGTTTTTCGGCGATCTCGGAGAGCTTGTTCGAGGTATCGGCCGAATCGTTGCCGCCGTTGTACAGAAACCAGCGGATGTCGTGGGCGCGGAACACATCGAGCAGGCGCTGATACTCGACGCGGTTTTCTTCCAGCGATTTGAGCTTGTAGCGGCACGAGCCGAACGCCCCGCCCGGGGTGTGGCGCAGCGCCTTGATCGCCGCGGTCGATTCCAGGCTGGTGTCGATCAGCTCCTCGCGCAGCGCGCCGATGATGCCGTTTTTGGCCGCCAGCACCTTGCCGATCCGCCGCGATTTGCGCGCCGCATCGATCACTCCGGCAGCGCTGGCGTTGATGACGGCGGTGACTCCGCCGGATTGTGCGTACAACAGATTGCCCTGGCTCATGTCGGTCTCACAGGCTCGCTTGGATTCAGGCGGCGGCGCTCGGGGTGCCGCGATTGAGGTAATGATCGGCCATCACCCGGGCGACCGCGGCGGTCAGCTTCTTGCCGGTCGGGATGTGCAGGAATTCGTTCGGTCCGTGCGCGTTCGACTTCGGCCCGAGCAGGCCGGTGACCACAAACTGGGACTGGGGAAATTTTTCCTGCAACATGCTCATGAACGGGATGCTGCCGCCCTCGCCCATTGCCGCCGAGCGCGGGCCGAAAAAATCCTTGGACGCGGTATCCACCGAATCGGCCAGCCACGGCAGCAGCGAGGGCGCGGCCCAGCCGAGCGAGGATTTTTCGACCTCGAATTCGACCTTGGCACCGTGCGGGGGATCCTTTTCGAGGATTTCCTTGAGCCGCTGCGTGGCCAGCACCGGGTCCAGGGTCGGCGGCAGGCGCAGACTCAGTTTCACCGAGGTCTGCGGGCGCAGCACATTGCCGGCGCTGCCGAGTTCGGGGAAGCCGTCAGCGCCGGTCACCGACAGCATCGGCCGCCAGGTGCGATTCAAGACCAGTTCGGTCGGGTCGCTGGCCATCGGCGTCACCCCTTCCGGCCACGGGAACTTGTCGTAGACGTGGCTGCCGAGCAGTTCCGCCGAGGCGCGCGCCTGGGCGATGCGCTCGCTGGGGATATCGACGTGCAGCAGATCGACCTTGATCCGCCCGGTCGCCGAATCCTCGATCCGGTCGAGCAGGTGTCTCAACACCCGGAACGAACTCGGCACGATGCCGCTGGCGTCGCCCGAGTGTACGCCTTCCTGCAACACCCGCACCTTGAGGTTGCCGCCGGCCAGGCCGCGCAGCGAGGTGGTCAGCCACAGTTGATCGTAGTTGCCGGCGCCGGAATCCAGGCACACCACCAGCGATGGCGTGCCGATGCGGGCGGCCAGGAGGTTCATGTAGAACGGCAGGTCGTAGGAGCCGGATTCCTCGCAGCCCTCGATCATCACCACCACCCGCGAATGATCGACACCGGCATTGTGCAGAGCCATCACCGCCGCCAGCGAGGCGAAGGTGGCGTAGCCATCGTCGGCACCGCCACGCCCGTACAGACGGTCGCCGATGCGTTGCGGCTTCCACGGCGACAGGTCGGTGGCCCAGCCGATCATCTCCGGCTGCTTGTCCATGTGCCCGTACATCAGCACGGTATCCTCGCCCTTGCCGGGAATCTCGATGAACAGCAGCGGGGTGCGCCCGGGCAGTTGGAAACGCTC
>JBFWOE010000269.1:0-2578 GCA_050250695.1 Burkholderiales bacterium | reverse complement strand
ACGCAGAGGACGGGCTTCAGTCCCGCCTGCTGCGCCACCACGAACTTCTCCGCGACCAGCGCATCGGTCTCGCCGAATATCGAGCGCCGCTCGGAATGCCCGACGATCACATGACTGCAGCCGACATCGCGCAACATCGCCGCCGAAACACCCCCGGTATAGGCGCCGTCCCCGTACTGGCAAACATCCTGCGCGCCCAGTGCCGTATTCGAACCCTTCAGCGCCTGCCCCGCCTGCGCCAGGTAGGCGTAAGGCGGACAGACCGCGCTTTCCATGCCAGAAATGCCCGCCAGCGCAGGCAGCAGATCCCTCAGCAGGGCTTCGTTGGAGGCCAGATTGCCGTTCATCTTCCAGTTGCCCGCAACGAACTTGACCCGCATTTCCTGTCGGCCCTGACTAAACCGCCGAATTTTACTGGCTGCAGCCCACCCGGTCAATTTGACCGTGGTAATGCTGCGATGCGAGAAGTGCATGAATCAAAAACGGTTTTTCCGATTTCACGGCCGCCCCGCAATGGCACAAATCCGCTGGATGACGGCAGGCCTGGGGGTTTCCACCGGACCATGCTCATACCCCAGGACCTGCCAGCCCTGATCGAGGACGGCGCGCAATTCCCCCGGCTGCAGCAGAAAGTCGGGATTTTTCGGCCGGCCGTGGGCTTCGTTGCCCGCGGCAAAGGTCTCATAGATCAGCACGCCGCCGGGCGCCACCGCGGCCAGCAATCGCGGCAGCAGCGGCCGGTGCAGGTAATTGGTCACCACCACTGCGGCAAACCGCCGCCCCGCGTACGGCCACGGCCCGCCTTCGATATCCGCGCACAACGCGGTGACGCCGGGAACGGCGGCCAGTTCGGCGATGGCCGCGGCATCGCGGTCTACGGCATCGACCGGATGGCCGCGCAGCGCAAAAAAACGCGCATGGCGGCCGCTGCCGCAGGCCACGTCGAGCACGGCGCCGCCTGCGGGCACCTGTGACGCCCAGAGTTCGACCCAGGCTGAAGGCCGGTCCATCGCGGCGTGGGGTGCGGGAGCGGGGTCAGATTCCATGGAAGGCTGACTGCGAACCCGGCGCTGCAGGCGCCGGACCGCGCCTCAGGTCACGCGTATGTTCTTGAACTGCCAGGGATCAGAGGTATCCAGATCCTCGGGGAACGGATGGTTGCGCCCCTGCAGCGGCGTCCAGTCCGAATAGACGCCCACCACCCTGCCCAGGTAGGGATTGGCGATCTCCAGCACACGGCGGAAATCCATGTCGTCCGGATCGATGATGCCTGCTGCGGGATTTTCCATCGCCCAGACGACCCCGCCGAGCACCCCGGCCGCCACCTGCAGGCTGGTCGCATTGTTGTGAGGCGCCAGCTTGCGCGCCTCGTGTATTGAAAGCCGCGAACCGTACCAGTACGCGCCTTTCTTGTGGCCCAGCAGCAGCGCGCCCAGTTCATCGACGCCGTCGGTGATTTCGTCGCGGTACAGCCGCCGCTGCTCCTGCCCCACCCAGTTGCGCCCCGCCAGTTCGTGCACCGAGAGCACGGTGTCGTCGCAGGGATGATAGGCGTAATGGCAGGTCGGCCGGTACACCACCTTGCCGCCCTCGCGCACCGTCAGGTAATCGGAGATCGAAATAGCCTCGCCGTGCGTGATCAGCAGCCCGTGGAACGCGCCTTCGTCGGGCGTCCAGGTGCGCACCTTCACCGAGGCGCCGGGACGGTCGAGGTAGATCGCCGCCTTGCAGCCGAAATCATGTTCGCGGCCTTCCGGCGGGAAATGTTTTTCGTGGGTGCCCCAGCCGAGTTCGCAGGGCTGCGAACCTTCGCCGATGAAACCGTCCACCGACCAGGTATTGACGAATTCGCCGCGGCGTTTGCGCGGGGTCGCGACCTGGGTGTCACGCTCCGCGCAATGGATGCTCTTGATGCCCAGTTCCATCGCCAGCCGCGCCCACTCCTCCCTGGACTGCGGTATGTCCTTGCGGCCGAGTATGTCGCGCGCGAGATCGACCAGTCCCTGCTTCACCCAGTGCGAAATCAGGCCCGGATTGGCGCCATGGGTCGGGATCACCGTCGGCCCGGAAGGGAATTTTTTGCGCAACTCCAGCACTTCCTCGCGCTGCCCGTAATTCGAGCGCCGCGACGCCGACACCGACTGGTCGGTGTAACCGCCCGCCCACGGCTCGATGCACGAGTCGGTGTAGAGCACACCCTTTTCGCAGCAGAACTCGATCAATGCGGAACTCGCCACATCGACCGACAGATTGATCAGGAAATCGCCGCGCTCGAGCCGCGGACCGAGGACCGCGCGATAGTTTTCGCGCGTGAGGGGGTTTATTTCGTAACGGATGCCGAACGACTCGGCCTCCGCACGGCCGCGTTCGTGGCCGGTGATGATGGATATCCGCTCCGCCGGCATGTCGATATGGCGCAGCAGCAACGGAAGGACGCCCTGCGCGACTGAACCGAAACCGATGAAAACGATTTTCCCGTCAAATTTGAAATACTTTTTATCTGCCATTTCATAAACTGGTGTTGTCGTTTTTCGGGAACCCGGAGTCTAGCAACTTTTATACCTCACGCACAGCAAAC
>JBFWOE010000268.1:0-2582 GCA_050250695.1 Burkholderiales bacterium | reverse complement strand
CCTCGCAGGTCGGCGGCGTGGCGGGGCGGCTGTTCTGGGGCTGGATGGCCGACCGCATGGGCGATGCCTTCGCCGCGCTGATCGTGCTCGGCGTGGTGCTGGTGCTGTCCTCGGCGCTGTGTTTCGCGCTGACGCCGGACTGGTCCATGGTCGCGGCCTGCGCGCTGTTCTTCGTGATGGGCTCCACCGCCAGCGGCTGGAACGGCGCCTTCCTCGCCGAGATCGCGCGCATCGCGCCGCGCGAGCAGATCAGCCCGCTCACCGGCGGTTCGCTGGTCTACGTCAATTCCGGCAAGGCCATAGGCCCCATCGCCTGCGCCAACGTGTTCCTGCTCACCGGCGATTACACCATCACCTTCGGACTGCTCGCGGTGCCCGCCGCCGCTGGCCTGTGGTGCGTGTGGTCGGCGCACCGCCGCGCGCGGCGCGACGGCCAGGCGTGATCATCAGTTGCCGTTCTTCCGGTTCTCTTCGCGCTGTTCCTGGATTTCCTTCGCGCGTTCGCTGAACGCACTGAAGCCGCCCTGTTTCGACGTTTCCGGCAGTCTGGTGCCGAGGAACAGCGCAACGATGATGCGGTAGACGGCGCTTTTCACCAGGAACAGCACGACAAACAGGATTACGCCGGCCCACCATGGCTGGGCCAGCAGCGCCGTGACGGCCCAGGCGCAGGCGGCGGCGCCCAGCGTCCAGACATGGCTGTAGAGCATCGCGCCGCCCATGGTGACTTCATAACCTTCGCGGGCATCGGCGGCGAGCAGACGGCAGGCGTACGCCAGCAGCGCAAAACCGGCGACCAGCGCGAGCCACGGCAGGTCGGCGGCGCTCATCGGGGTTGGGGCGCATAGCGTACGAAACGCACATGGCCGGAGTAGGTGGATTTTTTTGCTGCGTCCTGCATCAGTGCCAGCACCGCATCCTCGGACAGGCCGCCGACGCCGGCGCCGATCAGCGGGAATGCAATCGAGCGGAAATTTTCCTTGGCGGCGATGGCCAGTGCGTTGCGCACGGCATCGCGCGTCGCGCGCTGCGAAGGCAGCCACAGCAGGTTGATGCCGGCGACGTGGATGATGGCGCGGAAGGGGAGTTTGCCGGCGCCGGTCATCACCGCACCGCCGAGCGGAATCAGGCCCGCGCGCGCCAGTTCACGGAACGGCGCCGTGCCGGCGCGGCGCTTGATCGCGCCCGAAACGCCCTGCGGCAGCAGCAGCCACCACGGGATCAGGTTGCGGTTCCAGGCATTGACGATCACCTCGACGTCCTGGTCGAGCAGGTCGCCTGCGACGACGGAGATCTCCATGCGCGGATGATCCCCCCGGCGGGCGCCGGCTGTCCACCGCCGGCACCAGCGCGGGGCGCATGCACTGCACGATGCACGCCGCGGAGGCAGAATCACGAACATCGTCCCGCGTAGCCGGCGTTCCCTGCGGGCACGACATATGCTTTGCATGACATCACCTGTCGAACATTTTTGCGAGGTGATGCATGAAAACGTTTTCATTTCCGCTGTGCGCCGCGACGCTGCTGACCTTGTCCATGACAGCCGTCGCACAAACCTTTCCCGCAAAACCCATACGCATGGTGGTGCCGTTCGCGCCCGGCGGTCCCGCCGACACGCTGGGCCGGCTGGTGGGGCAGAAGCTCTCCGCGCAGCTGGGGCAACCGGTGGTGGTGGAGAACCGCGGCGGCGCCGGCGGCACCATCGGCATGGAAATGGCGTCGCGCCTGCCTGCCGACGGCTATGCGCTGGCGCTGAGCGGCGCGAGCACGCTGACGGTCGCGCCCAGCATGAACTCGAAACTGCCCTACGATCCGGTGAAGGATTTCACGCCGGTGATCAACGTCGCGATGGTGCCCTACGCGCTGGCGGTGAACCCGGTGGTGCCGGCGAAAACGGTGAAGGAACTGATCCCGATCGCCGCGAAGAAACCCGGTTATCTGAGTTACGGCTCCTCGGGCACAGGCAGCATGTCCAGCCTCGCGGCCGAACTGCTGAAATCGATGAGCGGCACCGACATCGTACACGTGCCGTACAAAGGCACGGCGCCGGCGCTGACCGACGTGGTCGGCGGGCACATCGACATGATGCTGGCCGACCTCGCGGTGATCCAGCCGCATGCCAATGCCGGCAAGCTGCGCGTGCTCGGCGTCACCAGCAGCAAACGCTCCGCGGCAGCACGCGAAGTGCCGACCCTCGCCGAATCGGGATTGCCAGGATACGACATCTCGCCATGGTTCGGCGTCGTCGCACCCGGCGGACTGCCGCAGGAACTGACGATGAAACTCAATGCGACCATGGCCGCGGGGCTGAAGTCGCCCGAAGTGGCAAAACGGCTGGCCGCGCTGGGTTACGAGCCGATCGGCAGCACGCCCGCGCAGTTCGGCGCGACGATCAAGTCCGACATCGCCAAGTACGCGAAGATCGTCAAGGCGGCGGGGATCAAGGCGGAGATGTAGTCGTAGTGGTTAGTTAACTTTATGGTTAGAGCTTAGACTTTAATTCTCGAAGCCAGCGCAACACGTCAGTTGCGTCTACCTCTGAGACCAGCCACGGAATGAGAAATAAGAAAATTAACGTGCTC
>JBFWOE010000267.1:0-2643 GCA_050250695.1 Burkholderiales bacterium | reverse complement strand
CCGGCCACTTCCTCCGGTGTCGAGCGCCGGCCCATGGGCACGTTGCTGACCGGTGCGCGTTCCGAGCGTCCCGCCGCGCGCGCGGTGTCCATCTGTCCCGGCGCCACGCAGTTGACGTTGATTTTGTATTCACCCAGCTCCTTGGCCAGCGCGCGGGTCATGCCCCACAGGCCGTGTTTGCCCACCGAACCGTGTACGCGTTTTTTGGCGCCGGACAGCGCGGTCATGCCGCCGAGGGTGACGATGCTGCCGCCGCCCGCCGCGATCATTGACGGCAGGCAGGCCTTGGTGCAGTGAAAGGAACCGTCGAGGGTGATCGACAGCAGGCTGCGCCATTCGTCGAAGGACATGTCGATGAACGCGGTTTCCTTGCGGATCGATGCGTTGAGCACCAGGATGTCGACCTTGCCGAACTTCTTCACGACAGCGTCGACCATGGCTTTCACGGCGCCGGCGTCGGCGATATCGGCCATGAACACTTCCGCGGTGCCGCCGGCGTCGCGGATCTCCTTCACCACCGCCTCGGCATCTTCTTTTGCGGCGCGTGCGTTGACCGCGACCTTCGCGCCGGATTCCGCCAGTGCCAGCGCGATGGCGCGGCCGATGTTGCGCGCCGCGCCGGTGACCAGCGCGACCCTGCCCGCGAGTTCCCTGCCTGCTGCCATGTCTGACTCCCCGTTTAAGTTGGTCTGCCCGCGGATGCGGATGAGAGTGGCAATTTTACCGGCAGGCGGTCAAGCCGGATCATTAACTGTTAGCATGCGGCAAATTTCCCGAAGCGAGGAACACATGCATGCGATGACCGGATTGTGGCCGACCCCCGGCGAGAAAGCCGGCTGACGGAATCCGCAGATGGCCGTACGACCGAAAAAGAAACACCCTGCGAAGAAACACGCGGCCACGCGCGCCGCCCGCCCGCGCATCGGCGCCGCGGAGTGGCAGGCGCGGTGCGAACTGGCGGCGGCGCACCGGCTGGTCGCGCACTTCGTGTTCGTCGACATGACCTACAACCACATCTCGGTGCGGGTGCCCGGCGAGCCGGAGCATTTCCTGGTCAAGGCAGACAACGTCTACATGGAGCAGGTGACCGCGTCCAACCTGGTCAAATATGACCTTGAAGGCCGGCAGGTCGGCAGTTCTGCCTACAAGGCCAGTCCGGCCGCCTACAACCTTCATGCCGCGGTGCTGCGTGCGCGTCCCGACATCCATGCGGCGGTGCATACGCACTCGCCGGCGAACCTCGCGGTGTCGGCGCAGAAACACGGCCTGCTGCCGCTGACGCAGCAGGCGATGCGTTTCTACGGCCGCATCGCGCGTTATCCGAACGAGGTCGACGACACCACGCGCGAGGGGGCCGGCCAGCTGGCCGCGGCGCTGGGTGACCAGTGGGTGATGTTGCTGGAGAACCACGGCGCGCTGGTTTGCGGCACCACGCTGCCGGAGGCCTATATTTACCACCATTTTTTCGAACTGGCCTGCCGCGCCCAGGTCGGCGCGCTGGCCGGCGGCGCCGAAGTCATCGTGCCTGATCCCGCGGTGTGTGCGGCGCGGGCGGCGAAGTTCGGCCGCATCGGCATCTATGATTCCGCCAGCCGCGACTGGGTGGCGGGCATGGCCCTCGTCGAGAAGCTGTTTCCTGATTACAGGAATTAGCCGCTGCGGCGTTTCAGGAACGCCAGCAGCATCCCCGCCATTTCCCTTTCCTTCATTGCCCAGGTCTCGGCCGGTACCACGTCTACATCGAGATGTTCGGCAAACAGGATGTTGAGCCCGGCGTCGGGCAGCAGCTGTGCCAGCCGTTCGCCGACCGCCTTGGGGTGGGTGTTGTCGTTGCCGGGAATCACGCAGGCCGGCGCGCGAATCGAACGCAGCTGCGCTTCGGTGGCGCCTATCACAGGCAGTCCGGCCTCCTGCAGGAAACCCGTGCTCCAGCGCGTCATCGCGGCAATCACCCGTTGCGGATCGGCGTGCAGCAGCAGTTCGCGGTTCGGCGGATGCGCCGCGATCAGGTCGCGGAAATGCGGCATCTCGCACACCGCGGCCATGCCGCCGGACTGTGCCGCGGCGATGTACTGGCCGTAATATTCGTGCGCGAGGCGCTGCGCGGCAAAGGCACCGCCGGTGACCCGCCACAGCAGCAGGCCGCGCACCGCCTGCGGATAACGCAGCGCGAACGCCAGCGACATGCGGCAGCCGGAGGAACTGCCGCCGATGAAGGCAGGCAGTGCATCAAGCTGTTTGAGCAGCGCATGCAGGTCATCGGCCCAGACTTCGTGTTCCGCCGCGTCGCCTTCGAGCATCACGGCCGATGCGCCGCAGTTGCGCCGGTCGTGGATCAGCACGCGGTAACCCTCGCCGGCGATGCGCTGCGCCAGTGGCTGGACTGCGGCCAGCGCGCGCCTGCCGCCGGGCGACAGCGCGACCCAGGGACCGCTGCCGCCGATGATTTCGTAGTTCAGGCTTGCGCCGTTGATGATCGTTCTCATGGTGGCTGGTATTACGCCAATAATCGCGTTATTCGGCAAGCCATAAAATATCGTTTATAAACAAATGCTTATAAAATAATGCCGGCAACGCTTTCAAAATCGCGAAACAGGCCTTCGTTATACTCGCGCCATCGAACAGGGAGATCCGCATTGGCCG
>JBFWOE010000266.1:0-2656 GCA_050250695.1 Burkholderiales bacterium | reverse complement strand
ACGGCGTACGGATCGCCGATACACGCGGGCCACCAGCCGCACATGGACGCGGTGTGCGTGGCCCTGACGCGCCGCGCCGGCGGCCTGATCATGGGCAAGACGGTGACCACCGAATTCGCCAACCGCCATCCCGGGAAAACCCGCCACCCGCGCGACCCGCAACGCACGCCCGGCGGTTCTTCCAGCGGTTCCGGTGCCGCGGTCGGCGATCGCATGGTGCCGCTGGCGCTGGGTTCGCAGACCACGGCGTCGACGATACGGCCCGCCGCGTTCAACGGCTGCGTCGGTTACCGTCCGACCTGGGGCGACCTGCGCATGGCCGGGGTGATGGAGGCCGCGGGTTCGGTCGATACGCTGGGCATCATCGCGCGTTCGGTCGAAGACGTCGCGTTGTACCGCGACGTGCTGGCCGACGCCGCGCCTGAGCCAGTGGCGGCGGTACGTGCGCGGGACCTGCGCATCGGTTTCTGCCGCAGTCCGTTCTGGAACCAGGCCGACGCTGCAACCCAGGCCCATGTTGAATCCTGCGCGCGTTATCTCGCCAGCGCCGGAGCGCGCGTCACCGGAGTCGAACTGCCGGAGGATTTCGCGAACATCGAACCGGTGCATCGCCGCATTTCCAGTTTCGAGTTCACGCGCAACCGCGCCTGGGAAATCGACAACCACTGGGAAGGCATCAGCGACACGCTGAAAAAGGGCCGGCTGCAGCACGGCATGAAGTGCACCTTTGCCGAATACCAGGCGGCGCGCAGCGAGGCGGAACGGCTGCGTCTGCTGCTCGATGACGTGTTCCGCGATTTCGATATTCTGCTGACGCCGTCGGCGGCAGGCGAGGCGCCCCTCGGTCTGAATGAAACAGGGACCGCGATATTCTGCGCGATCTGGACCACCTGCCATGTGCCATCGCTGACCTTGCCGTTGTTTGCAGGGCCGCATGACCTGCCGATTGGCGTGCAATGCGTGGCGCGGCGCAATGCCGACCGCATGCTCTTTGCCGCCGGCCAGTGGGTCATGGCGCAATATTAAAAAACATTTTAAAAACAAGGAGTTATGATTATGGCCGTGACCAACAAGCGCCCCCCCTTCGACAAGGTCATCGTCGACCTCGCCAACTATGCCCACGGCTACCAGCCGAAAAGCGCGCTGGCGTTTGAAACCGCGCGCCTGACGCTGATCGACAGCCTCGCCTGCGCCTTCGAAGCGCTGGCCTATCCCGACTGCACGAAACTGCTGGGGCCGATTGTTCCCGGCACCATCGTGCCCAACGGCGCACGTGTGCCCGGCACCAGTTACGTGCTCGATCCGGTGACCGCCGCGTTCAACGCCGGCGTGCTGGTGCGCTGGCTGGATTTCAACGACGCCTTCTACGGCCGCACGGTGATCCATCCCTCGGACAACATCGGCGCGATCCTGATGACCGCCGACTGGCTGTCGCGCACGCGCCGGGCCGCGGGCAAAAAACCGCTGACCATGCGCGAGGTGCTGGCCGCGGTCATCAAGGCCTACGAAGTGCAGGGCGGGCTGGCGCTGGAGAACGGTTTCACCGCCGCCGGACTTGACCACACCATCCTGGTCAAGATCGCCACCACTGCCGCAGTGTCATCACTGATCGGCTGCACGCGCGAGGAAGTCGTCAACGCGCTGTCGAATGCCTGGGTCGACGGCCACGCGCTGGCGACCTACCGCCGCAAGCCCAACACCGGCGCGCGCAAGTCCTGGGCCGCGGGCGACGCCTCGGCGCGCGGCGTGTGGCTGTCGCTGCTGGCGAAGAAGGGCGAGATGGGTTATCCCTCGGCGCTGACCGCGCCGAAGTGGGGTTTTTACGAAGTGCTGTTCAAGGGCAAGCCTTTCAAGTTCCAGCGGCCGCTGGGCAGTTACGTGATCGAAAACACGCTGTTCAAGATTCCCTATCCGACCGCCTTCCACGGCCAGACCGGCGTCGAGGCCGCGATCAGGCTGCATCCGCTGGTGAAGGACCGGCTCGATGAGGTCAGTTATATCGAAGCACGTGCACATAACTCGACGATGGTCATCCTCGACAAGGCCGGACCGCTCGCCAACTTCGCCGACCGTGACCACTGCATGCAGTACATGATGGCGATCGGCCTGATCTTCGGCGACATGACCGCCAAGCATTACGAGGACGAAATCGCCGCCGACCCGCGCATCGACAAACTGCGCGCAAAAATCCGCCTCACCGAATACGAGCGTTACGAGCGCGAGTACCACGACCCGGCCAAACGCACCAATGCCAACTCGATCCAGGTATTCTTCAAGGACGGCAGCAAGACACCGCTGTCGGAAGTGAATTATCCGCTGGGCCACCGCAAGCGTCGCAAGGAAGGCATTCCGGCGGTGATGAAAAAATTCAACGAAAACACCGCGATGGTGTTTGCGGCCAAGCAGAAAGCCGCCATCGTTGCCGCCTGTACCGACCAGAAAAAGCTGGAAGCGATGGCGGTGGACGAATTCGACGATCTGCTGGTGCGCTGATGGGGGCCGTCGATGCAAAACTCGCGGCGATGGGCTATACTCTGCCGCAGCTGCGCAAGTTTCCGAATCCCAACCGCTGCGGCTGCGTGCGTGTCGGCAACATCCTGTTCGTGTCGGGTCACGGTCCGCACCACCCGGGCATGGAGATCAGGGAACACGGCAA
>JBFWOE010000265.1:0-2713 GCA_050250695.1 Burkholderiales bacterium | reverse complement strand
TGGCAATGCCGGGACGGGTGCGGCTCATCACCGTGGTCCAGACAAACAGGCTGTGCTCGAAACGCGGGATGCCTCTCTCGGTCCAGTCGTTTTTCGCATAGTCGGCGTCCATGAAGATGTACGAACCCACCTGCAGTTCGTCGTAGACGCTGCTCCCCGCCTCGAACAGGTAGGTGCCGGTGCCGGCGCCGGTGACCTTGCCGCGCGGCAGGCCGGCCTTTTCGACCAGCGCCAGCGTTTTCTGCACGCCGGCGATCGCGCCGTCAATCGCGGCGCGGCGCTCCGCAACCCCGCGCAGGTGCTGCGCCCCGCCCTGGTAGGCCTGCAGTCCGGCATAACGCAGGTTTTTGCAGGCGGCGATGGCCTGCGCGATTTTCAGCGCCGGTTCGCCGGGATCCACGCCGCAGCGGTTGGCGCCGACATTGACTTCGACCAGCACGTCTAGCGTGACGCCTGCAGCACGCGCCGCCGTGTCGATGTCGCGCACGTTGCCGGCGTCGTCGGCGCAGACTGTAATCTTCGCCTGTTTCGCCAGCGCCGCCAGGCGCTCCAGCTTGGCCTTGCCGACCACTTCGTTGGCAATCAGCACGTCGGGCACGCCGCCCTCGACCATCGCCTCGGCCTCGCTGACTTTCTGGCAGCACACGCCGACCGCGCCCAGCGCGATCTGGCGCAGCGCGATCTGCGGACACTTGTGGCTCTTGGCGTGGGGGCGCAGCATGACCTTGCGCCCGGCGAGCGATTCGTTGAGGCGCTTGAGGTTGCGCTCGAAGGCATCGAGGTCGAGGATCAGCGCCGGCGTGTCGACATCGGCCAGCGCCATGCCCGGCCGTGCGGGGGGGATGCGCGGCATTATTTATCCTTCGGACCGTAGCCGGGATCGTAGTGGCCGCCGGCCATGGTGCCGTCGGCGGCCTTGCCGATGATGCCGTGCGACAGGTCCTTCACCGCGAAAAACATCGCGTCTTCTTCAGGCATCGCAATCGTGTAATGCACGATGTTCGCCGGAAAGTAGAGCAGCGTGCCGGGACCGCAGATCTGCTCGGGACCGTCGCCGACCTTGACCCGCATCCTGCCCTTGACGATGTAGTTCCACTGCTCGTTGGGATGCAGGTGCGGGCGCGAGCCGGTGCCTTTCTCCTTGGTCACCAGCGCGCACTGCATGCGCTCGCCTTCGATCACCGGGCCCATTGCCGTCGAATAGCCGGTGCCGGCCTCGATCGGCGCCATTTCCTCGAGCGGAAAAATGAACTTGCCGTTGCCGCCCTTGACGGCGCCCCTGGTTTTGGTTTCCGCGGTATCAGCCATGATGACGCGCCACGCCCTAGATGACCGGCTTCAGGCCGGCCTGCTCGGCGCCGTAGGCGCACACCGCCTCGTCCTCGTCGCCGGTGCCGCCGCTGCCGCCCGCGGAGCCGACCACGTTGCCCGCGGCATCCTTGATCAGCACCGCGCCCGGCTGCGGCAGGAACTTGCCCTGCGCCGTGGCGGCCAGCGTGATCATGAAATTGGGGTTTTCCTTGGCGCGGCCGGCCAGCGCGCGGCTGGAGCAGCCCATCGCCACCGCGCCCCAGGCCTTGCCCAGTGCGACGTCGTAACGGAACATCGACGCATTGTCTTGGCGCTGCGCAGCGACTACATGGCCGGAGGCGTCGAGCACGACGATGGCCAGCGGATTCACTTTCATTTCCTTCGCCTTGGCGAACGCTTTTTCAATGATGGTGTTGGCCTGCTGCAGCGTGATCTTCGACATGATTTCCTCTCGGGAGTTGGAATGATCCGGACGGGGCGGCGCCCTCGCGTCCGGCGACAGCGGAGAATTGAATATACAACAAAAAACAGGCGCTCATGCGCCCTGCGGCCGCGGCGCGATCAGTCCTTCCTTTTCGAGCAATTGATAGACGCCACCGGCCTGCACCAGCGCCATCAGCGGCGCCGGCAGCGGTTTGCCGGACAGGGATTTGCCGCGCGTGACGTTATCCACGCGCGCCGCGGTGAAATCGACTGCGGCGATCTCGCCCTCGCTGAACCCCGCGCTGATGCCCGGACACTCCAGCGCGGGGAAGGCGAAGTTCACGCAGTTGCGCAGGAACAGGCCGTTCAGCGATTCGGCGACCAGGCAGGCAAGGCCGAGGTTTTTCAGCGAACGCGCCGCGGCGCGGCTGGAACCCATGCCGAAGTTGTGACCGCCGATGAGGATGTCGCCCTTCTGCACCTGCTGCGCCCAGCCCGGCCGGTTGGCATGGAACACGTACTGCGCCTGCTCCTCGTGCGTCAGGTAAAAGGCCTTGTTGGGCAGGATCAGGTCGGTGTTGATGTTGTCGCCGACGATCCAGACGCGTCCCTTGAAATTCATGATTGCACCGCCACGGCAAAGGCGTTTAACCGCCAGGACGCCAAGAGCGCCAAGGAGATCAAGAACAAAACACGAAAGTTTTTAATGCCTTTCGCTTTTCTTGGCGTTCTTGGCGTCTTGGCGGTAAAAAATATTGTTCTCAATTCAAAAACTCCCGCGGATCAGTGATGACGCCGGTCAGCGCCGACGCCGCCACGGTGGCCGGCGAGGCCATCCACACCCGCGAACTCGGATCGCCCATGCGGCCCTTGAAGTTGCGGGTGCTGGAGGTAATGCAGACCTCGTCGGGACCGAGCACGCCCATGTGTCCGCCGCCGCAGGCGCCGCAGGTCGGCGGCGCAATCATCGCCCCCGCTT
>JBFWOE010000264.1:0-2725 GCA_050250695.1 Burkholderiales bacterium | reverse complement strand
AGATGGAAAAGAGCGTGCAGGGCACCAAGGTCAAGGTGGTGAAGGTCGGCCCCGAGTTCTTCGGCGACACGCTCAAGCAGTGGGAAGAAATCTGGCTCAAGCGCACTCCGGTGCTGGCCGATCTGCGCCGCGAGGCCGCAGCCATCAAGTAACGGCCCGAAGGCGGCCGGCAGCGCCCCGCAACCCGCGCCGCTTTCAAGCTGGAGACCTGCCTTGCTGAAAATCATTACGACTCTGAGCGACCGGATCGCACAAGCCGAACGCGGCGTGCTGCGCCTGATCGCCCTCGCGCTGCCGCTGATGGTCCTGGCCAACGTGGCCGGTCGCGCCATGCGCAGCCCGATCTACTGGATGGACGAGCTGTCCATTCTGTTGATGGTGTGGCTGGCGATGATCGGCATGTCGCTGACGCTCAAGACGCGCGATGCGGTCGCGGTCACGATGCTGGTCGACGTCGTGCCGCCGTTGCTGGCGAAGGCGATGAAGATTCTGATCGACCTGCTGGTGCTGCTGTTCGGCATCACCCTGTTGGTGCTTTGCTACCGCTGGTTCGACCCCATGACGCTGATGCGTCTGGGATTTGACACGCGCGAATTCTCCGGCGAGACCTTCAACTTCATGTACCAGGACACCACGGCCACGCTCGGCGTCGCCAAGTTCTGGTTCTGGCTGATCGTTCCGCTGGTGGCCGTCACCATCAGCGTTCATGCGCTGTCCAATCTGCTGCGAACCGTGGCGACGCCCGCCACGGTGGGCATCCTGTCCGGCTTGCCGGTCACCCCTGCCGGCGACGGTGGAGCAAAACGATGATCGCAGCCGTTTTCACCTCCCTGCTGTTTCTCGGCCTCCCGATCGCGCTGGTGCTGGCGATGGTGGCGTTGGTCTACATCTATGCCAGTGGCAACCCGGTGCTCTACCTGTCGTTCCCACAGCAGTTTTTTGCCAGCCTCGAGAACTACGGCTTGCTGGCGATACCGCTGTTCCTGGCGGTGGGCGAACTGATGAACGAAGGCGGCATCACGCGCCGGCTGGTGGCGCTGGCCTCGGTGTTCGTTGGGCACCTGCGCGGCGGACTCGCCTACATCAACATCCTGGCCAACATGTTCCTTGCCTCCATCATGGGCTCGGCCAATGCGCAGGTGGCGGTGATGGCGCAGGTGATGGTGCCGGAAATGGAAAAGAAGGGCTACTCGCGCGGCTTCGCGACGGCCACCACCTGCGCCGGCGCCCTGCTCGCCCCGGTGATTCCTCCGTCCATGCTGTTCGTGATCTTCGGCGTGCTCGCCCAGATCTCGATCGGCGACATGTTCATCGCCGGCATCGTTCCCGGCCTGTTGATGGCCTTTGCCTTCATCTGCGTGATCGCGCTGCTTGGCTACCGCTACAAGTACCCGCCGGGTGAGCGCCTGTCACGCCAGCAGAAGCTGCGCAACATCGGGGCCGCCATTCCATCGCTGCTGGTGCCGATCGTCATGATCGGCGGCATTCTCGGCGGGATCACGACGCCGACCGAAGCGGCGGCGGTGGGCGGCCTGACGGCCGTGCTGGTCGGCCGCTTCGCGCACCACGAAATCCGTTTCGACCGCATGGGCGACATGCTGCTGCGGGTGGCCGTCAACAGCGCGGTGGTGCTGGCCCTGGTGGCCGCTGCCGGCGTCTTCGGCTGGGTCATCGTGTTCGAGAAGATCCCGCAGCAACTGGCCGTGCTGCTGCAGCAGATCACCACCGACCCCTTCACCTTCATGCTGCTGGTCACCGCATTGCTGCTGGCGGTGGGCACCGTGATCGACGGTATCGCCGCCCTGATCCTGCTGGTGCCCATCCTGCTGCCGGTGGCGACCCAGGTGTACGGCATCAACCCCTACCACTTCGGCGTGGTCATCTGCATCAACCTGACGCTGGGCCTGCTGACGCCGCCGGTCGGCACGGCTCTCTACGTGGCCGCGCGCGTGACCGGTGCGACGCCAGCTGAAATCCTGCGCCCGCTGATGCCGTTTCTGGTTGCCACGCTGCTGATCCTGATCCTGCTGTGCTGGCAGCCGCAGCTGGTGACCGCACTCCTCGACTAACGATTCCGGCGCCGCGCCTGCGGCGCTTCCAAACCACTTTCCAACGAGAGAAGTCCATGCAGAAGCTCAAAGATCGCGTCGCCATCATTACCGGCGGCGCGCAAGGGATAGGTGCTGCCTACGCGCGTGCGATGGCGGCCGCCGGCGCGCGCGTTGCCATCGCCGACATCCTCGACGGCACGTCGTTGGCCAGGGACATCGAGGCAGCGGGGGGGCGTGCGATGGCGGTCCAGGTGAACGTCGCCGACGAAACTTCGGTCCTGGCGATGGCCGAGGCGGTCAACGAGCATTTCGGCCGCATCGACATCCTGGTCAACAACGCGGCGGTGTATGCCTCGTTGCAGTTGAAGCCGTTTTCCGACATCGACGTGGCCGAGTGGGACAAGGTCATGGCGGTCAACGTCCGCGGGCCCTTCGTCTGCGCCAAGGCCGTGGTGCCGTTCATGCGCAGCAACGGCTACGGACGCATCGTCAACATTTCGTCAGGGACACCGTTCAAGGGCACGCCGAACCTGCTGCACTACGTGACCTCCAAGGGCGCCATCCTGGCGCTGACCCGGGCACTGGCACGCGAAGTGGGCGGTGACGGCATCTGCGTCAACACGCTGGCGCCCGGCCTGGTGCTCAGCGAAGGGGTGATCCAGAACACCGACATG
>JBFWOE010000263.1:0-2729 GCA_050250695.1 Burkholderiales bacterium | reverse complement strand
ATAAGCAATCATGCATTAATTCGTTTTTCATAAATCCCGTTTATCAGATGAATCTCCGCGACGTCGAATATTTCGCTGTGCTTGCCGAACATGGCCACGTCGGGCGCGCCGCCGAGGCGCTGGGCCTCAGCCAGCCCGCGCTGAGCGTGAGCCTGCGCCGCCTCGAACAGGCGATGGACGCCAAACTCTGCCGGCGCACCCCGAAAGGCATGGAACTCACCGACGTCGGCGAGGTGCTGCTGTCCAAGGTGCACCGCCTGCGGCAGACCCGCGATGACGTGATGCGCGAAGTGGCCGACCTGAGCCAGGGCCGCGCCGGCAACCTGCGGGTGGGTGTGCATGCCGGCGTGATGGACAACCTGATGGGGCCCGCCTGCTGCGCGCTGCTCAACGCGGCGCCCAACGTGACGCTCGCCGTCACCATCGAATCCAACGAAGCGGCGATCAGCGCCATCCGCGAAGGCCGGCTGGACCTCGGCGTCAGCGTGCTGCCGTCGCCGCCGCAGCCGGACATCGCGCAGGAACACCTGCTCGACGACACCATCGTGGTGTTCGCCTCGGTGCGGCACCGGTTGGCGAAACGCAGACAGGTCACGCTCGACGACCTCGAAGGCGAGCGCTGGGCCGGCACCGCCTTCAGCACGCCGGCGCTGCTGGGGCTGGCGATGCAGGACCGCGGCCGCAACGCGCTGAACTACGTGCTGCAGACCAGTTCGCTCACCTTTCGCGACCAGCTGGTGGCGAACACCGACCTGCTGGGCACCTCGTCGAAGCGCCTGCTCAAACAGATCAAGGCCCGTTATCGCGTGGTCGAGCTGCCGGTCAGGGGTTTAAGCGTCAGGCGCAGCGTCGGCGTGTTCCACCGCAGGGACGCCTACCTCTCGCCCGCGGCGCGGCAGTTCATCGCCATCCTCAAGGCCACGGCGAAAAACATCGCCAAAGGGGAATAAGCGGGCCGCCCCGGCCTACTGCCGCACGGCCAGCAGCCCGTCGCCGTTCACTGCCACGGCAAATCCGGCGCGCTGCAGGCGTTTTTTCACTTCCTCCGGCACGTCGCGCCCCGAAGTCAGCCGGTTCGGCGTGCCGGTGTAATGAAAAAGTTTCCCCCTGCGTTTGATCACCCGCGCGAGCTGGTCGTAGAACGCCTGTGAATAGAGTTCGCCGGCGATGCCGAAACGCGGCGGGTCGTGGAGGATGGCATCCACCGAGGCATCGCCCAGCGCGGCGATCTCCAGCGCGATGTCGCCCTGTGTCAGTGTCAGCCGCGGATCCGCCGGCGGCGACCACGGGTTGAGGCTGCGCAGCCACAACACGTCGGGATTTTTTTCGTACGACAGCACCTGGCGCGCGTCGCCCTGCAGGCAGAACGCCGCGAAATAACCCAGGCCGCCGCAGCAATCGAGCACCACCTTGCCGCGCGGCGTGATCAGGCCGACTTTCCGTTCGGCATCCGCATACGGTGAAACCTGCGCCGTGGGCAGCATCTTGATGCCGTCGATCTCGAAGGTCGGCGCACCCCACTCGGTGGGCACCAGCTTGAGCAGCGCATGGGTGTAGCGCTGCAGCGGTTCGAAGGCGCTGCCGGTCCAGTAATGGATGGTGCGCTCCCGGCAGCTGTCGGGGTAGGGGTATTCACGGCCCTGCCACGACCAGTGGTCCGCTTCGATGGCGACCGTGGTCTGCGTGCGTTCCAGGTCCAGCGAACACTCGACCGCAGCGCTGCCGGCGCTGCGGGCAGCGAGCAGGGTTTGGTGAACCGGGTGGGTGAGCAGGGGGCCGGTCATGGCTGGGCGATGCCGGCGCCGCATGCGGCTATTGCGGCGGCGTTGTTTCCTTCGTGGAGCAGGTGTTGATGCCGAGCATGGCATACGGCGGGCAGTAGCCGATTGCCGCGGTGGTGAGCGGCACCAGGCCGATCAGGCCCCACCAGCGGGCATTGCCTTCGAGTATGACAATCAGGCTGAGCAGCCCGAGCCCGACGATGGTGCGGATCACGCGTTCGGTATTGCCGACGTTTTTGGTCATGATGCGGCCTCCAGGTTCAATGAATACAGCTGATGCCCCGAATGATCATACCCCGCAAAGCAGCGCGGAACGGGACGGTCGTGCACATGAATATAATGAACATCCGCGTCCGCACATTTGATCTGGATCAGCACTGCCGCCATGAGCCCGTCACAGCCCCGCAATCCGCTGCACGGCGTCACCCTCGAGCAGATGCTCACCGAACTTTCCACGAATCCGGGCTGGGCGGCGATGGGCAGCGCCATCCCCATCCGCTGCTTCACCCATGAACCCAGCGTCGCCTCCAGCCTGAAATTCCTGCGACGTACGCCGTGGGCAAGGGCGAAGGTGGAGGCGTTGTACCTGAAGCACAGGGGCGGTTGAGCAAGGTCAGGCTGGTTTATGCTGCGCAACTGGTCAGGGGCAGTTCGCAATACAACAGCAATCCGGCAGGAGGAAACCGCAACATGACCGATCCGACGCTCGGCGCCTACGACATCGCCGATCTGCGCGAACTCGCGCGCCGGCGCCTGCCCAAGGGCGTGTTCGAGTTTTTCGACCGCGGCAACGGCGACGAAGTGGCGGTGGCCAACAACCGCGCCGCCATCGAGCTGGTCAAGTTCAACCCGCACATGCTGGTCGACACCTCGCGCCGCAGCCTCGCCACCACGCTCTACGGCAAACCGCAGGCGATGCCGCTGGTGGTCGGGCCCACCGGTTCGGCG
>JBFWOE010000262.1:0-2758 GCA_050250695.1 Burkholderiales bacterium | reverse complement strand
CAAGGTCGCGGTCGAAGCCTGAGGCGCGGCTGCGCCGTGGCGACACGCCGCAGTCTGCTTGTTTGCAAATATTCCCGGGCGCCCCGACCTCCTGCCCGGGGGTGTGACTTGTCGCACATTGCCGCCGGGACATGGGACAAACCATCCATGCCGAACGGGATGAGTCTCCGATGACCGGATGCTGACCTGTTGATATCGTGGGCATCGTGACACGGGTTCAACGGCTCCGACCCTCCCGGCCGGGGCCGCTATCAGCAGGAGATTTCCGATGATGCTCGACGATGCCATCCGCACCGCTGAATCCGGCGACCAGATCGTTGCGCTGCTCGCGGCCTATATCGACAACCTGCAGTCCGGCGAGAACGATCCCGCGGCGGAAACCCGCCTCCCGCTAACCGACATGGATGAATTGCGGGCGCGCTTCCGCCGACTGATACTGGGATTCGACAGCGTTTCCACCCGGGCCGGTGACAAGGGGCCGCTGATCAAGGAAGCCCTCTACGTCTACGAAACGGCGCTGTACCGCCTGCAGGCCCTGGAGGCGCGCAACGAACCGCCAGCCGGCCGGCCGCCGGTGCCGGCGAAGACTGGCGGAAGCAACAGGGTCGCGGTCGAGGCCTGACGCGCCACTATTTGCCGCCCGGCACGTAGTCGTCGGGCGCTCCCGGCGGTATCGGCGGATGCTTTTTCAGGCTGGCCTGGAAAGCGTCGATCATGCGCCGGAACGGACCGCGCACCCAGCTGCACTCGGTGCCGACTTCGGTTTCCTCCGTGGGGTCGCGCGTGACATTGAAGATCCACGGCGTCTCGAGATGGATCGGGCCGGTGTTGGGCTCCGGTTCCCACACCATGTGCATTTTCCAGTCGCGCCATTTCGCGGCGCGCAGTTCCTGCTTGATGTAGAACACGAAACCCTCGCGGTTCGATTTTTCCTGGCTGCCGAGGAAAAAATCCAGCTGGTCGACGCCGTCGATCGGCCGGTCCTGCGGCACCTCGGCGCCGGCGATGCGCGCCAGCGTGGTGTAGAGGTCGGTGATGTGCACGATTTCGTTGCTGACGCGGCCCGCCGCGATTTTTCCGGGCCAGCGCACCATGAACGGCACACGCAGAGAACCCTCCATCGAGGTGTGGTAGGTTCCGCGCCACATGCCGGCGGTGCCGCGCCAGGGCTTGCGGAATTCGGGGCCGTTGTCGCTGCCGAAGAAAAACACGGTGTTCTCCGCGATGCCCAGTTTCTCCACTTCATCGATGACCTGGCCGACGCGATGGTCCATTTCCACCATCGAATCGGCGAAATCGCCGGCGCCGGTTTTGCCGGCGAAGTCGGGGTGGGGCAGCGTCGGGAAATGCACCTGGGTGATCGGCACGTAGGCGAAAAACGGCTGTTTCGCCCTGACCTGGCGGCGCATGAAATCATTGGCGCGAGCGATCAGTTCCGCGTCGATGCGGCGGCGCATCTCGAGGTCGAAGACGCCGAGGTTGCGCGCGGGCTCGCCCTTTTTGCCTTCCATCACGTAGGGCAGGTCGACCACCGACGGATCGAAACCCGGCGTCGAGGTGAACATGCTTTCATTGCTGGTGCGCGGCAGGCCGTACCACTCGTCAAAGCCGCGGTCCTTGGGATAACGCCCTTCGCGGTCGCCGAGGTGCCATTTGCCGTACATGCCGGTGGCGTAACCGCGCGCCGACAGCAGCTGCGCCAGCGTGATCTCCCACGGGATCAGCCCCTGCGGCAGTCCCGCGGGCACCGACTGCAGCGCGCCGGTGCGGATCGGCATGCGCCCGGTCATCAGCGCCGAACGCGTAGGCACGCAGTCGCTTTCGACGTTGAAGTTGAGGAACTTCAGGCCTTCGGCGGCCAGCGCGTCGATGCGCGGCGTCGGCGCGCTGCGCACCAGGCCGCCGTTGTAGCAGCCCAGTTCGCCCCAGCCGAGGTTGTCGGCGAGGATCAGTACGATGTTGGGTGATGACTCCCTGGCCATGATTTATTTTCTTTTCCCCATGCCCGCTTCCTTCGCGGCTTTTGTCCACACCGTCATCTCCGCCTTCATGCGCTTGAGCATTTCTTGCGGCGTGCTGCCGGCGGTTTCCGCGCCGACCGCGAACAGGCGTTTATCGATCGTCGGGTCGGCGAGCGCCTTGTTGTAGGCCACGGACAGGCGGTTGATGATCTCGGGCGGGGTGCCGGCTTTGCCCATCACGCCGAACCACTGCACGATGTCGATTTGCGGGTAGCCGGATTCGGCGAGTGTCGGCACCTCGGGCAGGGCCCTGGAGCGTTTACCGGAGGTCACCGCCAGCATCCTGATGCGGCCGGCCTTGGCCTGCGGCACGATCGGCCCCGAGCCCAGCACGGCGATCGGCACCTGCCCGCTGACGAGGTCGATCACCGCCTGGCCGCCGCCCTTGTACGGCACGGGGGTCAGCTTCGCCTTGGCCAGCTGGAAAAACAGCAGGCCCGCCAGCGCCTGGGTGCCGGTCGGCGACGAAATCGCGTAAGCCACTTCGCCCGGCTGCGCGCGCGTGGCCCGCACCATGTCGTTGATGGATTTCCAGCCCGGCGCCGGATGCACGGCGATGATGATCGGCTGGTTGACGAGGATGGTGATCGGCGCCAGGTCCCGGTCGGAACGGTAGGGCAGTTTCGGATTGATCACCGGCTGGTAGAACGCCGAATCGGAACCGACGACCAGGGTGTAGCCGTCGGCGGCGCTGCGCACCAGCGCCTCGATGGCGATGGCGCCGGAGGCGCCCGGCC
>JBFWOE010000261.1:0-2857 GCA_050250695.1 Burkholderiales bacterium | reverse complement strand
CCGGCGACGTGCTGGACAAGCTGGTCGCGACGCTGCCCGGTGAGCACATCGTGCTGAACGGCACGATCGACGGCACGTTTCCGGCCCACCATCCTGACCCGACGGTGCCTGCCAACCTGCAGCAGCTGATTGCCGAGGTTGCGAAGCGAAAGGCTGATGTCGGCATCGCCTTCGACGGCGACGCTGACCGGATCGGGCTGGTGGATGATACCGGCGCCATCCTGTTCGGCGACCAGTTGCTGGTGCTGCTGGCCCGCGATGTGCTGAAGGCGCATCCCGGCGCCACCATCATCGCCGACGTAAAGGCAAGCCAAGTGCTGTTCGATGAGGTTGGACGTGCTGGCGGCGCGCCGCTGATGTGGAAGACCGGCCATTCGCTCATCAAGGCAAAGATGGCGGAAACCGGCTCGCCGCTGGCGGGCGAGATGTCAGGCCACATCTTCTTCGCCGATCGCTGGTATGGATTCGATGACGCGCTCTATGCCGCGGTCCGAACGCTTGGCATCGTGGCGCGGATGGACGGGAAACTGTCCGACGTGCGCAAGGCGCTGCCGCAGGTGATCAACACCCCGGAAGTGCGGTTCGACTGCGATGACACCCGCAAGTTCGCCGTCATCGAGGAGGTCGCCGCTCGGCTGCGTGCGGAAGGTGCCAAGGTGTCGGAAACCGACGGCGTGCGGGTGTTGACCGACGATGGCTGGTGGCTGCTGCGTGCGTCCAACACACAGGCGGTGCTGGTCGCTCGAGCCGAGGCCTCTACCGAGGCGGGGCTGGAGCGGCTGAAGAGGGCTCTGGTGGCGCAGTTGGAAAAATCGGGCTTGGCCGCGCCGGATTTCTCGGGCAGTCACGCCGGGCACTGATCAGAGGCTCCTCAGGGTCAGCTGCCGCGGACAGCATCGCCCGCGGCGCGACCCGGCGGACCGCGCGCGTTTCGGCCCGGTGCGGCGTTGGCATCGCGTTCGGGTGCAACATGATCGAACTGGCGGAGCTGGCGGAGTGCGCCAGGATCGCATCATTCCGTTCCCACATTCCGCAGGTCACGCGCCGTGTGGCGCCTTCCAAGCATGACATCCAGTACCCGGTTCCAATCGGAACGGCCACTGCCTGTAGCACCTCGTCCTGAGCGCGCCATTGCCCGAGCCTGTACATGACCCTCCGCCATAGTCGGCATGCGCCTTCATCAGGCCGGTACCTGTCCGTTCACCCACAATCCGGCTTTTGGCGGGAGCAGGATTCCACCGAGCCGGTCTGCGATCAGGAGCGCCGGCATCTACGTTTCGCAGGACTGCCGGCATCTAAGCCTCATTTGAAACCGGAATGAAATCACAAGAAACCAGGATAATCCCTTGACATCGACGAGCCTCGTACGTTAGCCCAGGAGCGGGTTCCGGGCACACGACGCCTTTACGTCGGCAAGATTTCCATTCAAATCCTGGCAACTATCAGAACACGCGGCAGCTGATTTCCGTCCTTCGTATCTTGCAACGATACGGATACGTTGCATGTCTGGCGTGGTCTATAAGCATCTTGCTGGCGTTCAATGGCAACTTTCTGTCTGACTGAAAGGATGGCCAGATGCTTGTGACGCTCGTGATGATACTTGCTCCGATCGCCCTGTCTATTGCGGTGGGATATCTATGGGTTCGTATGGGCCGAGCATTCGATAGCGGATGCTTTGGAGCGATTGCGGCTGATATTGCGATGCCTTGTCTTATTTTTTCCAGTCTCGCCCACGTGGATATCTCTGCGATTACATTCGCCCGTACAGCCATTGCGTCACTTGTTGCACTGCTGACCTTCGCAATCCTGGGAGCACTCGTGTTGCATGCTGCGGGGATGCGCCTGCGTACGTATTTGCCGTCGGTCACATGGGGCAATGCAGGCTTTTTGGGTATTCCCCTGTCACTTTATGCGTTCGGCTCGACCGGACTGGTCTACGCGGTCACATTTTCTGCGGTTTCTTTGATATTCAATTCCATCTTCAGCCAGGCGGTGTCGCTGGGAAGGGCCGACATGTCAGCTCTGCTGCGTGTGCCCCTGATCTACGCGGCGATCGGTGGCGCCGTTGTCGCCAGTTTCCAGATCAAAGTACCGGCCTGGTTGCTGCAGAGCATATCGCTGATCGGCGGGATGGCTGTTCCGCTGGTTCTGATGATGGTCGGCGCTTCGTTGGCTCGCATCAAACCGGTCGTGATCACAAGAGCTGCCGTCTTTTCGATCGGAAGAGTCATGGCGGGTGCCGCGATTGCCGTCTCGGTTGCATGGATCTTCGGCATCACGGGGATTGCCCGGAACGTATTGGTTCTGCAGTGCGCTATGCCCGTTGCGGCGCTCGCCTATGTCTTCGCCCAGAAGTGGAACAATGACCCTGAGGAGGTGGCGAGCCTGGTTGCAGTATCAACCTGGATTTCCGTTGTTTCCGTTCCTGTCATGCTTGGCCTGATGTCAGGTGAACTGTCGTTGTGACGGACCGGGATCCTCGTATTGCAAACGGTTGGGCGAAGCGCGGACGTTGGCGCAATGGCACGTGCGAAACCTTCCAGGCGTATACTCAGTCCTGGGCATCCGGGCCACAGGCGGAAAACATCCGGGACGATCCCGTGCCGGTCAGAAACGCCTAACGCCGTTCGCAGGGACTGGCGCGACCGAGCCTCATCGCACTGCGCTGGTCACCCCGGGTTGTTCGGTCCGCCCTTGCCGGCGGCAAAGCGCACCGCTTCCTCGGCCGCGCGGACCAGGGCGCGGGCCTTCTGGTGGCACTCCTCATATTCCGACACCGGCACCGAATCGGCCACGATCCCGGCGCCCGCCTGCACATACATCGTGCCGTCCTTCACCAGTGCGGTGCGCAGGCCGA
>JBFWOE010000260.1:0-2887 GCA_050250695.1 Burkholderiales bacterium | reverse complement strand
TCGATCGCCTCACCCATCACTGCCACATCGTGGAGACCGGAAACGAGAGCCACCGGTTCCTGCACAGCACTGCGGTTGCGAAGAAGCGGATCAAGGCGCGAGAGCAGGCACGCAAGGGCGCTGACCCCAAACCGGCCGGCCCGGCGAGTGACTGACTCCGCGCGGGGCAGCCGCTGCGGGCTTCGCCCTCCGCGGCCGCCCCGCAATCGATCAAAGAGGAGGCAATGAAGACAAGGACGTAGACTTATCCACAAGCCGACCGCTCGCGGAAGGCGTTTAGCCCTGGCTCAATATTGCATCGGCACGGTGGCTCAAATTTCGTTCGGCGCCGACAACAGCAGCATCAGCGTCATGCCCTTGCGGTCAAGCTCGCGGTGCATGCGGCTCCAGTCAGGTTCGACGAAAGGCTGCGAGGGCGCAGCGCGCGGCTGCAGCGCGGTGGACAGCCGCTGTTCGCTCCAGTCCTGCACCGTCTCCCAATCGAGCCCGGCGACGCTCGTCAAGCTGACGTACTTGGCGACGGCACCTTTGGAGATCCCGAGGGTGGAGGCGATCTGCTCGAGAGAGAGCTGTGCCTGCCACTTCAGGCGAATTACATTCTTGATTATGCGTAGAGACATTCGTTTTGTGGCATCCAGGGCCTTGACGGGAAAAGACCGTCGAGGGTAGGACACCCGGGTTTGCGTTCTCTACGCAGCACCACCGGCAAGTCAGAGCCCCTCAGGGGACGCCGATTTGGCGGTCACGATCGCCGAAATGGTCGGTCACGATGATCCGAAACGGAGGGTCGGTCACGATCGCCGGAATCACCGGTCACGATGCCGAAACGGCCGGTCACAATGGGCCGAAATACGCATATCAGCAATGGGCCCATCTTCAACGCCGACGGCACGCTGACCTCAGCCCTGCTGGACCACGTCGAGACCGTTCTGATCGAGGGCAAGAGCTACCGCGGACAGGCTCACGGCGAGGCCTGAAGCCCGACCGCGCCCTCGCCGCCAGCGCCAGCTTCAGCAATGCCGCCGCGAACCTCTCAGCATTTTGAAACCGGCCGATAACCAGCACGTTCGCACCGGCGCCCACAAGTGGTGGCTGCGCTGCAGGAACCGGATGCCCTGCTCCCCACTCCTGCTCGCTGAAGGATACTCGCGCGCAAAGCTGTGCAAGTGCTGCAAGAGGCTTGTGAGGACCGCAGGTGGCATTTGGCGAAGTGCCAACCAGGCCGGCAATCACCGCCTGGGTGATGTTGTCTTGGTTGAGGTTCGCGCATACGCAGGTCGAACTCTAGGAGAGTAGGAACTCTCTGAAGCGACGATTGGGTTCAAGATGCGGGCCGGTTGCCCTCGAAGGCATCTTGCAGCAGCTGGCGGATGGCCGCCTTCTCCAACGGCCGCGGGTTCGGGTACTGGTTCTGCAGCGCGAGCTCACAGGCCAGGTCGAGGTCATCGGCTTTCATGCCGATGTCGCGCAGCGCCACCGGCACGCCATTGTCCTTCGCCAGGTCGAAGACCGCCTGCGGCGCGCTCCTCGCCTCCAGCGCACCGGCGATGCGACGCATGGCCTCCGGTGCCGCCGGGGCGTTGTAGGCCAACGCGTGCGGCAGCACGATGGTGTGCGTTTCCGCGTGCGGCAGGTTGAAGCTGCCGCCCAGGGTGTGGCATAGTTTGTGGTGGATCGCCATGTCTACCGAGTTCAGTACCGTGCCGCACAGCCAGGCGCCGTAGAGGGCGTTGCCGCGCACCCCGATGTCGCCGGGCGCCGTGCGCAGCCGCGGCAGCGCCAGGCCGAGCGCGCGGATGCCCTCCTGTGCCATCAGATCGATGATGGGGTTGCCGGTCGCGGAGTACAGCCCCTCCGCCGCGTGCGCGACGGCGTTCATGCCGCTGGTGATGCTCATCCCCACCGGCAGCGACAGCGTGAGCTCGGGGTCGTAGATGACGGTGCGCGGCAGCACCCGGTCGTCGCGCCCGGTCTTCTTCAGGCCCGCCTCGGTGATGCCATAGATGCTGGTCATCTCGGAGCCGGCATAGGTCGTAGGCACGGCGATGATTGGCACGGCGGACTCGCGGGCGATCGCCTTGCCCAGGCCGATCGTGGAACCCCCGCCCACCGCCACGGCGCAGTCAGCGCCGATCCGCGCGGCGTACTCGCAGGCTTCGCGTGCCGTCGCTATCGGCACGTGCATGGTCGCCTTGTCGAACACACCGGCCGCGCGCGGGCCCAGCAGAGCCGCCACCTGTTCGGCCGCGGCGCGCCGCTCCGGAGTTGACAGCACCAGCGCTTTGCGCGCACCCAGCCGCTCCACTTCCGCGGGGAGCTCGCGCAGCTTGCCGGCGCCGAACACGACGCGGGCCGGCCTGCCGATGTAGGTGAAGTCCTTCATGTCCTGTTCCGGCCCAAGGGGCACTCCGCACTATAGCGCGCGCCCGGCACGAACAAGCGGCCCCCGCGGAAACCTGTTTTCCGGTGCGCGGAAGAGCTCACGCAATTCGGGCGTTCCTGCCGTCGGCCTCGTACTGGGTGATGCGGCGTCCGATATCCTTCGCAGCGATCCGCAGGTCGGCCAGTTCGGCCTGCACGCCGTCGATCACCGGCTTTGGCAACTGCATGCCCAACTCCTCAACGGCGAGCCGCGGGGTCTCGCTGGCGGCGAGGCCTGGGTCGCTCATGTAGGAGAAGTTGTCGTTGACGTAGTGAGAAAGGCTTCGTCTTGCATCGGGTTGTGTGGATTCGGTGTTGGCTGAAAGGCCGCTCCTCCCGCCGACACTGGCGCAGTTCGCGGCGCGGCTTTGCGTGGCTTCGTGTGGGGCGTGGCTGCCGCGCCGGCCGGGGCGGCCTTGGGCGCCTCGGCGGCGATGAGCGTCAGATGCTCGCTGGAGGCGCCGTA
>JBFWOE010000259.1:0-2919 GCA_050250695.1 Burkholderiales bacterium | reverse complement strand
GGCTGCCGAGCAGCATCTGCCAGGCGGTCAGCGCGATGGTGCCGACGGCGAGGTGGTGGCGCCAGCGGCGGGTCAGCACCGCGGCCACTGCCCAGCTGACGCCGGTGAGCACCGCCAGCAGGTTGGCCGCCCAGGTGCCGCCCAGTGACCAGGGTTCGAGGATCAGCAGCAGCCCCGCCACCGACAGTGCAACCGCCAGCCATTGCAGGCCGCGGATGCGTTCGCCCAGCACCGGCCAGGCGATGAGCAGGGTCCAGAACGGCATGGTGTAGACCAGCACCGCGGTTTTGCCCGCGCCGCCGGAGACCAGCGCCAGCGAAACCAGCGCGTTGAACGCGGTGGTCTGCCACAGGCCGAGCATGAGCACGTGGCGCGGCGACTGCAGCCTGAGCGATTCGCCGCGCCAGGCCGCGATCGCGAACAGCAACAGCGCGCCGGGCACGGTGCGCAGCACGGCGTAGTCCCAGGGGTCGGCGAAACGCAGGCCTTCCTTGAGCATGACCCAGGTGTAGCCCCACACGGCGCAGAGGGCGATCAGGGCGAAAACGCCCGCGCGGGGCAGCGATGCGTGTGACATGGATGTGGGGAAGGCGGTTTTTGCGGAACGGCGGCGGCATTATGGGGCATTTCCGCGCTTTGCCCGGCATCACCTGCACGTTGCATAGATCGTACGCAGCCCGCGTTCCTATGTCATGGATTTTTCTGGATTATCCTGAAACGCGCATTACGGCATCAGGGAAGCCGGGTCATTGCACTAAAATACCGGCATGACGCCGGCGTTCATTCATCTGCGATTGCACAGCGAATATTCAATCGTCGATGGCATCGTGCGCATCGACGAGGCCGTGGCTGCCGCCAAAGCGGACGCCATGCCGGCGCTGGCGCTGACCGACCTCGGCAACGTCTTCGGCATGGTCAAGTTCTACACCGCGGCGCGCGCGGCGGGCATCAAGCCGCTGATCGGCTGCGACCTCTGGCTGACCAACGAAACCGACCGCGACAATCCGTACCGACTGCTGCTGCTGGCGCAGAACAACGACGGTTACCTGCGACTGTGCGAACTGCTGACGCGGGGCTACCGCGGCAACCAGTATCGCGGGCGCGCCGAGGTGCTCAAATCCTGGTTCGGCGAGACCGGCACCGGCGGTCTGATCGCCCTGTCCGGCGCCCACCATGGCGATGTCGGCCAGGCCCTGGCGGCTGACCACCAGGACGCCGCATGCCGGCTGGCGGAAGAATGGGCTCAGCTGTTTCCCGGACGTTATTACCTCGAACTGCAGCGGCTGGGGCCGCAGGCGATGACCGGCGGCGCGGCGACGGTACCGGTGGAAACCCACGTCACCCGCGCGGTGCGGCTCGCCGGCCGGCTGGGGCTGCCGGTAGTGGCGACCCACCCGGTGCAGTTCCTCAGGCGGGAGGATTTCCGCGCCCACGAGGCGCGCGTGTGCATCTCCGAAGGTTACATCCTGTCCGACCAGCGCCGGCCGAAACGTTTCGTCGCGGAGCAGTATTTCAGGACCCAGCGCGAGATGTCCGAGCTGTTTGCCGACCTGCCGGAGGCGCTGGAGAATTCCGTCGAAATCGCCAGGCGCTGCACGCTGGGGCTGACCCTGGGCAAGAGCCGGCTGCCGCATTTCCCGACGCCCGAGGGCGTCAGCCTCGAGCAGCACCTGCGCACCTGCGCCGGGGATGGCCTGGCCGCGCGGCTCGCCTACCTTTATCCGGATGCCGCGGAACGCGTTCAGCAGGAGCCGGTGTACCGTGAACGCCTCGAGTTCGAGATCAAGACCATCGTGCAGATGGGTTTCCCCGGTTATTTCCTGATCGTCGCCGATTTCATCAACTGGGCGAAACAAAATGGCGTGCCCGTCGGTCCCGGCCGCGGATCTGGCGCCGGCTCGCTGGTGGCCTACAGCCTGGGCATCACCGACCTCGATCCGCTGCGCTACAACCTGCTGTTCGAACGTTTCCTGAATCCGGAGCGGGTGTCCATGCCCGACTTCGATATCGATTTCTGCCAGGACGGCCGCGACCGCGTCATCGATTACGTGAAATCGCGCTACGGCGCCGATTCGGTGTCGCAGATCGCCACTTTCGGCACCATGGCGGCGAAGGCGGTGGTGCGCGACGTCGGCCGCGTGCTCGACCTCGGTTACAACTTCTGCGACCAGCTGGCCAAGCTGATCCCGTTCCAGCCCGGCAAACACATCACGCTGGAAGAGGCGCGCAGGATGGAGCCGCAGCTCGCCGAGCGCGAAAAGAAGGAAGAGGAGGTCGCCGAACTGCTCGAACTGGCCGGCACGCTGGAAGGCCTGACGCGCAACGTCGGCATGCATGCCGGCGGCGTGCTGATCGCGCCCGGAAAACTCACCGATTTCTGCCCGCTCTACGTCGCCGACGCCTCGAACGCAGCGGTGAGCCAGTTCGACAAGGATGACGTGGAGGCGATCGGGCTGGTCAAGTTCGACTTCCTCGGCCTCACCACGCTGACCATACTCGACTGGACGCTCAAGTACATCAAAAAGCTGGATCCCGCCTCCGACCTGAAGCTGGAAAAACTGCCGCTGGACGACAGGGCGGCTTACGAGATTTTTGCGAAAGCCAACACCTCGGCGGTGTTCCAGTTTGAATCGCGCGGCATGCGCGACATGCTGAAAAGCGCCAAGCCCGACCGCTTCGGCGACATCATCGCGCTGGTGGCGCTGTACCGTCCCGGTCCGATGGAGCTGATTCCGGAATTCTGCGCGCGCAAACACGGCAAGCGTTTCACCTATCCCGATCCGCGGGTGGAATCCATCCTCGCCGAGACCTACGCCATCATGGTCTACCAGGAGCAGGTGATGCAGATGGCGCAGATCATCGGCGGCTACAGCCTCGGCGGCGCCGACCTGCTGCGCCGCGCGATGGGCAAGAAAAAAC
>JBFWOE010000258.1:0-3066 GCA_050250695.1 Burkholderiales bacterium | reverse complement strand
ACCTCTCCGAAGACAGCCACGTTCATCCGTTCCTGGTTGACCTGTGGAACGAAGTGCGTGAAGCGACCGGCGGCCGCGTCGCAGCCACCGTGCACGCCAAAAACGCCGGCCTGCCGGGTTCCCACCTCGAGATCGTCGACCTGCTGGTCAAGGGCGACATCGAGTGTTACGTGCTGATGGGCGGCATCCTCGGCGGGCTGGTGCCCGCCCTGGAAATCCAGGGCCTGCCCTTCGCGTTCCGCGACCATGCCCAGGTGCATGCCGTGCTCGACGGACCGCTGGGCAGCTACCTGCAGGGCGAACTGCGCGGCAAGGGCATCCATGCCCTGCCCCACGGCCTGCTCGAAAACGGCTTCCGCCACATCTCCACCGTGGACAAACCGGTCACCCGCGCCGCCGACCTCGAAGGCCTGCGCATCCGCATTCCGGAAGGCAAAATGTTCGCCGACGCCTTCGCCAGCCTCGGCGCGGTGCCGGTGGAAGTCAACGTGCTGAAACTTTACGATGCGCTGAAAAACCGCGAGATCGACGCCCAGGAAAATCCGCTGTCGATCACCGAGGCGCTGAAACTGCACGAAGTCACGCGCCACATCGCGCTCACCGCGCACATGTGGTCGGGTTTCAACATGATGGTCAGCCTGCGTTACTGGAACCGCCTGCCCGAAGACGTGCAACAGACCATCGAACGGGTGACGCGCAAACATGTCGCACGTCAGCGCGCGCATACCGATGCGCTCAACCGGGCGCTGGAAAACAAAATTCCGCAGTGGGGCATGGTGGCCACGCCGGTGGACCGCGGGGATTTCCGCAGCCGCCTGCGCGAAGCCGGGTTCTACCAACGCTGGCGCGAAATCACCGGCGATCAGGCCTGGCGGTTACTCGAGGATGGCATCGGAAAAATATCATAAGTATTTGTTTTTATTCATATTTTTGTTATTCGTCTCGACAAAAAAGCCCGGCAATGCCGGGCTTTTTTTGATGCGGACAGCTTATTTTTTCGCCGTGGTCGCCATCCCTTTCTGTTTCTTGTAGCGATCGGCGACGCGATCCTGTGCCTTGCCCAGCAGTTCCGCCGATTTTTTGGCTGCAGCCGCGGCTTTTTCCTTGGCTGCCGCCGCCTTCGCCGGATCCGCGGGCGGCGGCGCCGGCAATTTCGCCGAAGCCAGTCCCACCACGCAGCAGGCGAGCACGGCCGGTATCATTTTCCACAGTTTTGGCGTTTTCATTTGTCCCATCCCTCCTTCAGTGCGGATGCGGTCACCGGCCTGGCTGCGCCGCCACCGCCCTTGTTGTTGGCCGTCACTTCCTGGTACCACAGTTCGTGGTGTTCCTTCGCCCAGGCTTCATCCACATAACCCGTGCGCATGGAATCGTAAGCGCCTTCCACGCCCAGCGTGCCCATGTAGATATGGCCCAGCGACAGCGTCATGAAGACGACTGCGGCGATGGCGTGGATCACGTTGGCCTGCTGCATCAGTTCGCGGCCCTGCTCGAAGTTCGGGAAGTTCAGCACGAAACCGGTGACACTGACGACAATGCCCAGCGCCGTCACGCCGATCCAGAACCAGGCCTTTTCACCGCCATTGAAGCGGCTCGACGGCACATGCTGTCCGGAGAACAATCCGCCGGCCTTGGCGAACCACTGGAAATCGTGCGCCTTGGGCAGGTTGTCCTTGACGAAGGTGACGAACATCAGGATGGTGCAGAACGCGAACACCGGCCCGACGAAGTTGTGGACATTCTTGGCAAGTACGGCCAGCCAGGCGAACAGCGTGTAGCCGATGATCGGCAGCAGGATGTGTTTGCCGAACAGGATGATGATGCCGGTCACCGCCAGCAGCACGAAGCTGATGGCCGCGCCCCAGTGCACCATGCGATCCCATGCCCCGAAGCGCAGCAGTTTCCGTCCGGTCGGCTGGTCGTGGAGCTTGATCGGCCCCTTCACCGAATAGAAAATTCCGATCACGGCCATCATCAGCACGATCAGCCAGCCGCCGTAAATCGTGATCGGTCCGTTGCGCAGCTGCCGCCAGGTTTCGCCAGCTGGCAGCATCAGCACTTCGGTCTCCACCCCTCGCACCTGGGTGGTCTGGTACGGGTTATCGCCGCCGCGCACATCCCGCCACATCGGCGCGTTGTTGCCGGGCTGCACCTGCTGGCGTGCGGCCTGCTCCTGTGCCGAACTGGTGTCAGCCGCAAGCGCAGGAAACGACAGTGCCGCGAACAGCGCACAGGATGCGGCGACCAGCCATTGCTTCAGGACTGCCTGCATGGCTCCTCCTTTGTTGTTCAGTTGCCGCTGATGCGTACGTATTCGTTCTGACCGACGTTGCGCGCCTTGATGGTTTTTTCCCAGGCAGCGCGGTCGCTCTTGAACTGGGCGTTGTCCCAGGGCTGCTTGTCCGGCTTGCCCTGGTACTGGCCCTGCTTGTAGACGGTGACCTGCGTCTTTTCACCGCAGCCGGCCAGCAGCAGGAAGCTGCCGGCGATGACCGGAACCAGCAGCTTTTTCATGACTTGGCTCCCGCCGGCGGCGTCGCGCCTTTTTCCGGTTTGCCATAGGCCGTGCCCCAGCCCCAGACCTCTGCGCCCTTGCCGCGCTTGAGCACGCGGTTGCGGTAGATGTCGGCCACCACGTCGCCGTCGCCGCCCAACAGCGCCTTGGTCGAGCACATCTCGGCACAAGCCGGCAGCTTGCCCTCGGCCAAGCGGTTGCGCCCGTATTTCTGGAACTCTGCCGCAGAGTTGTCGGCCTCGGGGCCGCCCGCGCAGAACGTGCACTTGTCCATCTTGCCGCGCAGTCCGAACGCGCCGTCCTGCGGGAACTGCGGCGCGCCGAAAGGACAGGCGTAGAAGCAGTAACCGCAGCCTATGCACAGGTCCTTGTCGTGCAGCACCACGCCCTCGGAGGTTTTGTAGAAGCAGTCGACCGGGCACACCGCCATGCACGGCGCGTCCGAGCAGTGCATGCAGGCCACCGAGATCGACTTCTCACCGGGCAGGCCGTCGTTGAGCGTCACCACCCGCCGGCGGTTCACGCCCCAGGGCACCTCATGCTCCTGTTTG
>JBFWOE010000257.1:0-3066 GCA_050250695.1 Burkholderiales bacterium | reverse complement strand
CCGGGATTTTGCATTGGGGGTGAGGTGCACGGCGGACAATCCCTAGATTTTGGGCCAAAATCGTGTCGCCAAACATGATTTTGAGGTCTGCCGTGCCCCATATTCCTACCGCGTTTGAGCAGCTGGTGAAACTGCTGGATCGTCGGATCATCGCCCGCGCGGTGGCGGCGCATGACGGCGACCGCGGCGTCGGCGACGGTGCGAACGCCTGGACCTGCGAACGGCATCTGAAGACCATGTTGTTCGCCCAGGTGGCGGGGTTGACCAGCTTGCGCGGCATTGTCGAGGGTATGGCGCCGCACCGCCGGCGATTTTACCACCTCAACCGGCGCCAAACCGTGCCGCAGCACCCTGTCGGACGCCAACCGCGAACGACCCGCGGCGGTATTCCGCGATATCGCGCTGGCGCTGATCCCGCCGGCCGCCGGCACGCTGCAGCGGCAGAGCGCAGCGCTGGTCCGGCTGCTCGATGCGACGCCGATCCCGCTCAAGGGCCGCACTTTGGCTGGGCCGAGGCCAATGCCCGCACGCGCGGTTTGAAACTGCACCTGCTGCATGATCCCCGCCAGGGCCGGCCGGTGTGGTTCGATGTGACCTCGGCGAAAAATCGATGATGTCGTTGCCGGCCGCTGCGTCCCGCTCGAACCCGGCGCCACCTATGTCTTCGACCGGGGCTACACCGATTACCGCTGGTGGTCGCAGATCATCGACAGCGGCGCCGGCTTTGTCACTCGCGGCAAGCGCAACGCCCACCATCGCGACATCCTCGAATGGCCGGCGGTCGGCGACGGCATCCTGGCCGACCGCCGCCTCAAGATCGGCCACCGCCAGCCGAGCGGCGGCGCGCCGCGCAACCCGCTGTGGGGCGAACTGCGCGAGGTCGTCATCGCCCGCCCCCAACCCGAAGCGCCGCTGCATCTGCTGACCAACGAGCTGACCCGTCCGGCGGTCGAAATCGCCCAGCTCTACAAAGAGCGCTGGCAGATCGAGCGGCTGTTCAGGTGGCTCAAGCAAAACCGCAAAATCCGCAGCTTTCTCGGCCGCAGCGAAAACGCCGTGGCCTCCAGATCTACCTCGCACTGATTGCTTTTCTGCTGCTGCGCATCCTGCATCACACCGCCGCGCGCCTTCAAGGACCGCACCGGGCGGCTGCCCCCCGTCTGAAAACCGCCTGGTTCACCCCGTTCAGCCTGTGCCACCACGTCGCCCCGCCACCGCGGCCCCCCAGCCGCCGCCCGCCCAGCCCGCAAGCCTGTTTCGCCTTCCGATGAAACCCCTATCAAATCCCGGACAGCAGTGCGCGAAAGCGGGGATGACGAAGTGTTTCATCTAATCAGACCGTGCGCTACACCCGCTCGTATTTGACGACGCGGCGGGCGCGCGGCTGCCACGAACCGGGCTGCACGCAGTAGAAATCGCCGCGCGAGTCGCCCCAGATGCCGTGGATCGAGCGCATGATCGGTCCGTCGCCCCAGCGCGCCAGCCGCTCGCCGTCCAGAGTCAGGAGGCTGACCATCCCGCCGTTGTGCTCGGGGATGTAAACGATGTCGTCCTTGTCGATATAGAAGAACGCCGGCCCGATCAGCTCGACCGGCCACACATGCAGGAATTTTCCCCCTTGGTCGAAGACCTGGACCCGGTCGTTTTCACGGTCCGCGACGAGCACCCGGCCGCGGCTGTCGATCCAGACCCCGTGCGGCAGATTGAACTGGCCCGGCGCCGTGCCCGGCTCGCCCCACGAGAACTGGTACTTGGCGTCGGGCGAGAATTTGTGGACGCGTGCGTTGCCGTAACCGTCGGTCATGAACATTGACCCGTCCGGCGCAAAGGCGATGTCCGTCGGCAGGTTGAACGGACCGCCGCCATGCGTCACCTGCTTAAATGCGGCGGAACTCCATTCGCTGGCGGGCACGCCGGTATCGGAGCGCGCGCCTTTCTCGCCGATCGTCTGCAACAATTTGCCGTCGGTGGTGAACTTGTAGAACTGGTTGTGGTGCTCGTCGCATAGCCACACGCGGTCCTCGCCGTTCTCCTGCACGATGCGGATCGCGTGCGGGAACTTGAACAGCCCCTCGCCCCACGACGACAGGAATTTCCCATTGCGATCGAAGATCACTACGGGGTGTGCGTCGTTTCTGTTGAAACAATATACTCGGTCCTGCGAGTCAACCGACACGGCGCAGGCCTTGACGTCGAGCCATTCCGGCGGCTGCTGCCAGTTTTCGTGCACGCTATAGCGGTAATTGCCGCTGCCGACGATCGGTTCCATGTATCCCCCTTTTTCTAAAAGCCGATTTCCCGAGCGCGGGCGTCCCGCCCGCATGCGGGCCGGAGGCCCGCGGTCCCTGGTACAACCGCAACTTCACGCCGGGAACGACACGAAGCATTTGTCCGAGGCCAGGATGTAGGTTTCCATGTAGTCCTGGATGACCGGTTTCCTGTCGAGCGCCTCCATCGCGCCGGCGAGCGCCATCCAGTTCAGCATCTCATGCTGACCGGAATGTTCCATATCGGCCAGCGAACGTTTGCGCCATGTCCCCCAATTGGCGTGTTCCAGCGCGTCGAAGAGGAGGCGGTCGCCCTCGTGATCCGGCCATAGATAACCGTTTTTCGGCGACAGGAAGCAGTGCGACCACGATGACGAGGCGATCAGCGCCACGCGGTACGGCGAGCGCGCCAGCACCTCGGCAACCGCCGCACCGACCTCCATGCAGCGCCAAGGTTGCGGCGACGGCGGATCGCCCGCCTCGCCTTCGGGACGCGGCGGACCGTAGAGATGGCCGAACCCGCCCTTGGCGTGGATCAGGTTGCTGCCGTAGCAGTTGATCGCGAACGGCACGACCGGATACGGGAAGCCCTGCCGGTCCCAATCAAGATAGAGAAACGTATTGGTGAAGGCGTGCGCCATCGGATGGTGCAGCGGCTTGTAGGCATAGGCCAGATCGATGCCGCGTTCGATGAGGCCGGTCGCGATGTGTTTCGCCGCCTCGCGATGGCCCTTCAGACGCAGCGTCCAGTCGCCCTTCTCGCCCCAGCGGTTTGGCTTGCCCGTGCCGTTGCTGCCAT
>JBFWOE010000256.1:0-3082 GCA_050250695.1 Burkholderiales bacterium | reverse complement strand
GTCGGCGCCGCCGCCCGCCGAAATAGGGGCGATCATGCGGATCGGTTTTACCGGATAGACTTGCGCGGCAGTGATTCCGGTTTGCAGCAATAACAGAGCACACAGCAGGAGATTTTTTCTCATGAATGCCTTCTTTTAGTTAGAGCTTCGACATTTTGAGTATCACTGTGCCCGTTACTGCGCCCTCAGATTCAGCGCCTTCACCATGCCGCCCCATTTGACGTTTTCCGAGCGCAGGAAAGCGGCGTATTGTGCCGGCGTGTTGCCGACGATTTCCATGCCGAGCTTGGAGAAATGGCCGCTGACTTCGGGTTGCGCAAGCGAAGCGACGATTTCCTTGTTGAGCCGGTTGACGATGTCGGGCGGCGTGCCGCCGGTGGCGAGGATGCCGAACCAGGTCACCACTTCGTAATCCTTCAGCCCGAGTTCTTCCTGGATGGTCGGGAATTCGGACGCGATCGCCGAACGTTTGGAGCCGGTGATCGCCAGCCCGCGCAGTTTGCCGTTTTTGGTGTACGGCAGCAGTCCGGCCATGCTCGCAAACATCACCGGCACCTGTCCGCCGACCAGTTCGCCGATCGCCGCGCCGTCGCCCTTGTAGTGGATGGCCACCATGTTGAGGTTGAGCAGCTTCTTCAGCAGTTCCACCGACATGTGCGGCGAGGAGCCCTGGCCGCCGGTGGCGAAGTTCAGCTCGCCGGGGCGCTTGCGCGCGAAGGCGACGAGTTCCTTGACCGACTTCACGCCCAGCGAGGGATGGGCGACGGCGAGCAGCGGATTCTGCGCCATCAGCGCCACGGTGGCGAAATCCTTCAGCGGGTCGTAGCCGACCTTGGCGTACATGTAGGGCGCCACGGCATGCGTGGTCTGGCTCGCGAGGTACAGCGAATAACCGTCGGCGGGCGCCCTGGCGACGATTTCCGCGCCTATGGTGCCGGTGGCGCCGGCGCGGTTCTCGACGATGACCTGTTTGCCCAGCCTGTCGGTCAGCGGCCGCGCGATCACGCGCGCGACGATGTCGGACGGACCGCCGGCGGCGAAGCCGACGACGATGCGCACCGGTTTCGTCGGATAACTCTGCGCGTGGGCGGCAGTGATGCCCGTGGCCAGCGTCAACAGCGCGATCATGAATCTTGTGCCCATGTTCAGACTCCTCTCGATTGAGTGGTTTCTAGTTGTAACTTCGGTCAGCGGTGTGCCGCCAGCACCAGGTCGGCGCCTTTTTCGGCGGTGGCGATGGTCGGTATGTTGGTGTTCGACGACGGGATGGTCGGGAAGATCGATGAGTCGATGACGCGCAGGCCGTCGATGCCGCGCACTTTCAGCTCGGGGTCGACCACGGCCCTGTCATCGGTGCCCATCTTGCAGGTGCCGACCATGTGCCAGCTGGTCTGTATGGTTTCCTTCATGTAGTCGAGCATGCCCGTATCGTCCTGCACTTCCGGGCCGGGGCGCGTCTCGCGCACCACCAGCGGCTTCAGTGCGGGCATCTGCGCGATGCGGCGCGCGAAACGCATGCCTTCGAGGAACAGCTGCACGTCGGCCTCGTGCGAGAGGTACTTCGGATCCATCTTCGCCTGTGCCAGCGGGTCGGTGGAGCCGATGTGGATGTCGCCGACCGAGTGCGGCTGCAGTATCTTCCAGCCGAAGGTGAAGCCCGGATGCGGATCGAGGCCGTAACGCGCGGTGCGCGCGTAGCGGTCGCGGCCCGACAGCGGCAGCAGCAGCATCGCCATGTCGGGGCGGTCCGCCTTGGGATCGGTTCGCCATGCCACCTGCGAGGTCGCCGAGCAGATGGTGAGCAGGCCTTCGCTCTTGAAGAACCAGCGCAGGCCCTCCCTGATTTTCAGCAGCGGGTTGCGCAGCACGTCGTTGATGGTGATCGGCTGCGCGCATTCGAAGGAGATCCGGGCGCTGGGGTGGTCGCGCAGGTTTTCGCCGACGCCGGGAAGATGGTGGACAACCGCGATGCCGTGTCTGCCGAGGATGTCGCTGTTGCCGATGCCGGAGAGTTCGAGGATTTGCGGCGACACCAGCGGGCCGGCGGAAAGCACCACTTCGCGCCGCGCACGCGCTTTCAGCAGGGTTTCGCCGCGGCGGAACTCGACGCCGGTGGCGCGGCGGTTTTCAGTGAGCACCCGCGTTGCCGGCGCGTTGGCGATGATCGTCAGGTTGGCGCGGTTGCGTGCGGCATTCAGGTACTCGGCGTTGGAACTGCTGCGCCAGCCGCGGCGCGTCGAATACTGCAGGTAGTAGGCGCCTTCGTAGCTGCCGTCGTTGTAATCCGGGAGTTGTTTGTGCCCGGCTTCGCCGCAGGCGGCGACGAAGGCGTCGGACAGCGGGTCGAAGCGGTCGAGGTTGGTGCAGTGGATCGGGCCCCCGCTGCCGCGCACCTTCGGGTCGCCCTCCGGGTAATCTTCGAGGCGGCGGAAGTACGGCAGCATGTCCGAATAGCCCCAGCCCTTGCAGCCGTCGCGCTTCCAGTCGTCGTATTCCTTCGGATCGCCGCGCACGAACAGGTTGCCGTTGATCGAACCCGAGCCGCCCAGCACGCGGCCGCGCACCCAGCGCTGCGGCTTGTTGTTGAGGTGGGACTGCGGTTCGGTCTGGTACTGCCAGGTGTAACGCTCGTCGTTGAGGATCTTCGCGACCATCACCGGGATCTTCAGGTTGATGTTGTTCGCCGGGCCGCCGGCCTCGAGCAGCAGCACGCTGTGGCGGCCGTCTTCGGAGAGCTGGCTCGCCAGCACGCAGCCGGCCGAACCCGCCCCGACCACGATGAAATCAAACTCGGCGTTGTCCGGTATGCTGTCTGCGTACATCGGGTGCATCCTCCAGGAAATGCTTTTTTATTAGTAGGGGATCAGCATTTGCGGATCATTAAACCGCGGAACAGCAGGGCGCACCAGAATATTCGGTTATTTTAGTATGGTTTTCCCGGCATACTGGAATCCGGCCGGCGCCAGCTGCCGCCCGGGGGGGCGCTCCCGCCAGTATTCTATTTTTTGAATACTAAAATAGCTCAATATTCTGGCAAGAGGCGGTGATCTGCGGTTAAATCGAGCGCAGAGTCCATCCGCGG
>JBFWOE010000255.1:0-3085 GCA_050250695.1 Burkholderiales bacterium | reverse complement strand
ATCAAGGCGCTGCTCACCCCTGGTGCACCGCTTTCGCCAGCCATTGCGGCGCTAGCCGCGCAACCCGGCTTCGCGGTCTATCGCAACACGGTCATGAAGGGCTGCGTCGATGCCCTGCAGTCAAACTACCCCAGCGTTACGCGACTGGTCGGCGAGGAGTGGTTTCGCGCCGCAGCCGCGGTGTTCGTACGCAGATATCCGCCCGAGCAGCCGACCCTGCTTCATTATGGAGAAGGTTTCGCCGAATTCCTCATCGGATTCCAGCCCGCCGCCAGCCTGCCCTACCTGCCTGGCGTGGCGCGCCTCGACCGCCTGTGGACCGAAGCGTATGCCGCTGCGGATAAAGCGCCGCTCGACCCCGCCGCCCTGGCCGGCCTGCAACCCGAAGCGTTGGCGGAATCGCGCCTGCGCCCCCACGCCGCCACACGCTGGGCCTGGTTTGATGAACAACCGATCTACACCATCTGGAGCCGCAACCGCGAAGGTATCGATGTCGATGAGATCGAATGGCGCGGCGAGGGATGTCTGCTCACCCGTCCGCGGGACACCGTGCAATGGATGGCACTTGGCAAGGCGGGCTGGACTTTTCTCAATGCCTGCGACCAGAACCACACCCTTGCCGAAGCCGCCGGCGCGGCATTGGCAGCATGGCCGGAAGCTGACATTGCGCGGATCCTGGCGGAATTGATGGCAGCCGGCGCACTTTGTCAGCTGGAGAAGTCTGAATGAGCTCAACTACTAGCGCAGGGATGATCCGGCACTGGAACCGTCTCGCTGACAAACTCGAGTCTCTGGTCAGTCACGATTTTCTCGCCCTGTGCTGCCGGGTCGCTGTTGCCGCCGTTTTTTCATGTCGGCACGCACCAAAGTGGAAGGACTGCTGACAATCAAGGATTCTACTTACCTTCTGTTCCGTGAGGAATACAAGCTGCCGCTCATTCCGCCCGAGTTCGCCGCACACCTCGCGACTTATTCCGAACATCTGTTTCCGATATTGCTGGTGCTTGGGCTTGCGACGCGACTGTCGGCACTGGCGCTGATGTGCATGACAGCAGTGATTCAAATTTTTGTGTATCCCGATGCGTGGCCCACACATCTCACGTGGGCCTGCATCATGGTCTATCTGGTGGGGCGTGGTGCGGGAGCCGCATCTCTGGACCGTGCTTTGGGGATTCGGTAAGCGAGATTGATTCTCGCCTTGGAAGAAAGATAGATAACGTCAAAATGCAGAATCTTAATGGGGGGCTGATCAGACTTCTCGGAGCATTCCCTGGTACCAACTGACTAAAATAACGGAATATCCACCGAATTCCAGTACAATTGAGTTGTACTTCATTTCATTACTCTTTCCGGTTTGCGTTGACTAAAAACTTCGTTTAGCGAGTCGGCTTTGGATCGATCGCGCTTTCGTGACCTACGCATCAAAAGATAGGCGGCCGGGATCACCAGCATGGAAAAGAGCGGCGCGCTGACCATGCCGCCGATCATGGGCGCTGCAATGCGCTGCATCAGTTCCGAGCCCGTTCCCGCGCCAAACATGATGGGTGCCAAGCCCGCCAGGATTACCGCGACGGTCATGGCCTTGGGTCTCACCCGCTGGACTGCGCCCTCGCGTATCGCGTCAATCAGGTCGGTATCGCCTGTCAATCCCCGCTCTTGGCGCTCCTGCCAGGCGTTCTTCAGGTAGAGCAGCATGATGACACCGAACTCTGCGGCGACGCCGGCCAGAGCGATGAAACCTACCCCGGATGCTACGGACAGGTTGTGCCCAAGCAACCACAGCAGCCACAGCCCACCCGCCAGGGCGAGCGGCAAGGTCGCCATGATAAGCAGCGCCTCGTCAAACCGCGTAAACGTGAGGTAAAGCAGCACGAAAATGATCAGGAGTGTAGCCGGAACCACCACCTTGAGCCGTGCCGTGGCGCGCTCCAAGTACTCGAACTGGCCGGACCAGGAAATCGAATACCCCGCCGGCAGTTTCACCTCGTTGGCAACGGCCTGCTGCATGCCGCGCACCACCGACTTGAGGTCACTCCCGCGGATGTCCACATAGACCCAACCAGACAGCCGTCCATTCTCGCTTTTCAGCATGGGCGGCCCGTCCACGATGCGGATGGCCGCAACGTCCGTTAGGCGTATCTGCGCGCCGCGCTCGGTCAGGACCGGGAGATTACGCAGCCCTTCGAGTGAGTCGCGAACCTCGCGCGGATAGCGCACATTGATCGGAAAGCGCTGCAGTCCTTCCACCGTCTCGCCGATGATCTCGCCGCCAATGGCCGCCGATACGACGCTTTGCACGTCGGCGACATTCAGGCCGTAGCGCGCGGCAGCGTCGCGGTTGATGCCCACGTCGATGTAACGCCCGCCCGTCAGACGCTCCGCAAGCGCGGAAGTGACTCCCGGAACATTCTTGACCGTGCGCTCGATGTCCACCGTCAGCCGGTCGATCTGCACCAGGTCGGTTCCCGCTACTTTCACTCCGACAGGACTTTTTATTCCGGTCGCCAGCATGTCGATGCGGTTACGGATGGGTGGCACCCAGATGTTCGAGAGACCCGGCACCTTGACGATCCGGTCCAATTCCTCCACCAGCTTCTCGGGTGTCATGCCGGGCCGCCACTGATCGCGGGGCTTGAACTGTATGGTGGTCTCGAACATCTCCAGCGGTGCCGGGTCGGTCGCTGTTTCAGCGCGCCCGGCCTTGCCGAATACACTGTGCACCTCGGGCACGGTTCTGATGAGACGGTCGGTCTGCTGCAAGAGTTCGGACGCCTTGCCCACGGATATTCCAGGCAGCGCGGAGGGCATGTATAGCACGTCGCCTTCATCCAAGGGCGGCATGAACTCGCCGCCCAGTTGCGCCGCAGGCCACAGGCTGGCCGCCACCACCGCGACCGCCACGGCCATGGTGAATAGCGGATGCCGCAGCACGGCATCCAGCACCGGCCGATAAAGAGCGATCAGGGCGCGGTTAAGGGGATTGCGCCCCTCCTCCGGGATTCGGCCCCGGATCAGGTAGCCCATGAGCACCGGGATGAGCGTCACGGCCAAGCCCGCCGCCGCGGCCATGGCATAGGTCTTGGTG
>JBFWOE010000254.1:0-3089 GCA_050250695.1 Burkholderiales bacterium | reverse complement strand
ACGAAGCCCCGGAACATCGCAGTGCGTTCGCCGCCCTGCGCCGGGGCAACTGGCTGTGCGACCTGCCGGCGCTGGCAAGAATCGCGCTGCGCCGCGCCGGACTGACCTCCATTCACGGCGGCCGCGACTGCACGGTTGCCGATCCGCAACGATTTTTCTCCTACCGCCGCGACAAAATCACCGGCCGCATGGCGGCGCTGATCTGGCGCAGCGGCACATGAAAGGCCGTCACGCCGCCTTCCCGTATAATTGCGCGCTTTGCCGCTGACTGACACGCGGCGCCCGAAGCGGATTCCCGTGAATACATTGTCCTGGATCATCGTCACCACCCTCGTGGGCGGCGTGCTGTCGGCGGCCGTCGCCGGGCTGTTCGCGATCAAGGCCAAGGCCGCGCAGGTGCCGATGCTGGTCAGTTACGCGGTCGGCGCGCTGCTCGGCGCCGCCTTCATCGAAGTTCTGCCGCACGCCTTCCAGCAGAGCGACAGCATCGAAGCCACCGCGGCAACCGTGCTCTTCGGAATCCTCGGATTTTTCGTACTCGAAAAACTGGTGTTGTGGCGGCACTGCCATGTCGAGGAATGCGAGGCGCACGACCCGCACGACCCGCCCGAACACGACCACGGCCGCAGCGGCCTGATGATCCTGATCGGCGACACCTTCCACAATTTCGTCGACGGCGTGCTGATCGCGGCCGCCTTCATGGCCGACATCCAGCTCGGCATCGTCACCGCGATCGCCATCATCGCCCACGAAGTGCCGCAGGAAACCGGCGATTTCCTGATCCTGCTGCATTCCGGTTACAGCAAAAGCAGGGCGATGCTGCTCAACGTGCTCGCCAGCGCGGCGATGGTGATCGGCGGCGTGCTGGCCTATTTCACCCTGCAGGTCGCGCAGTCGCTGGTCACGCCATTGCTGGCGCTGGCCGCGGCCAGCATGCTCTACGTCGCTGTCGCCGACCTGATTCCCGGCCTGCACCGCCGGCCCGAACTTGCCGCCACCGCGCAGCAGGTCGTGCTGATCGGCCTCGGCATCGCCACCATCTGGCTGGTCGGTGAATGGGCCCACGGCCACTGATTTTTCAGTAAATCCGTCCCTGCAACCCGGGTGTTCCGCGGCGGCTGCGGGACGGCGTGTTATCGTTTATCACGGATTGCCGCCATCCGCATGTCATCATTCCGCAGTAAGCTGATTTCCTGCCCATGACCAGCCCCACGCCCGACGCCGCTGCGGCGTTCACCGAATTCAACCGCCGCCTGCTGGACGACGCCGCAGGCAAACTCGGCGCGGCCGGTTCCGCCGCAATGATGCAGGCACTGCTCGCCGCCGCCGCGGGCGACGGCGGGCGCTGGCTGGAACTCGGCAACCGCTACTATCGTGAACACCTGGAGCTGTGGCAGGTCTACACCGGCGGCACGGCGGATCCGCAAACAAAACCGCCTCCGCCCCCGGACGACCGCCGCTTCCGCGCGCCGGAATGGCAGGAACCCTATTTCAGCTACCTTGCCAACTCCTACCTGCTGTCGGCGAAATGGCTGGAGGAACTCGTCGCCGCGGCACGTCTGGAACCCCACGCCAAACACAAGCTTGAGTTCTACACCCGGCAGATGATCGACGCGATGTCGCCGGCGAATTTTCCATGGAGCAATCCCGAAGCGCTGAAACTCGCCGCGGAGACCGACGGCGAGAGCATAAACCGCGGCCTGAAGAACCTCGCCGCCGACATCGACCGCGGCCTGGTGTCGATGACCGACGAAAGCGCCTTCGAAGTCGGCCGCAACCTGGCGGTCACGCCGGGCGCAGTGGTTTACGAAAACGATTTCATGCAACTGCTGCAGTACGCGCCGCTGACGGAAACGGTGCACGAACGGCCGCTGGTGATGGTGCCGCCCTGCATCAACAAGTACTACATCCTCGACCTTCAGCCCGACAATTCCTACGTGCGCCATGCTCTTGAAGCCGGGCACACCGTGTTCATGGTGTCCTGGCGCAACATGCCCGAATCCATGGGCAAGGCGACCTGGGACGATTACCTGGAACACGGCGTGATGCGCGCGCTCACCGTGGCGCGCGACATCTGCGGCAGCGAACAGGTCAATGCGCTGGGATTCTGCGTCGGCGGCACCCTGCTCGCCTGCGCACTGGCGGTACTGCGCGCCCGCGGCGAAAACCCGGTTGCCAGCGTCACCTTCCTCACCACCATGCTCGATTTCAGCGATACCGGCGAACTCAGCGTGTTCGTAGACGAGCCGTACGTGGCTGCCCGCGAGACCGAATTCTCTGCCGGCGGAGTGCTGCGCGGCCGCGAACTGGCGATGACCTTCGCCAGCCTGCGCGCCAATGACCTGATCTGGCCGTACGTGGTCAACAATTACCTGAAGGGACGCACGCCCGACGCTTTCGACCTGCTCTACTGGAACAGCGACAGCACCAACCTGCCGGGCACCATGTACTGCGAATACGTGCGCAGCACCTATCTGGAAAACAGCCTGCGCATGCCCGGAAAGCTGACCATGTGCGGTACACCGGTCGACCTCGGCACCATCGACATGCCGGCCTACGTGCTGGCGGCCCGCGAAGACCACATCGTCCCCTGGCGCACCGCCTACAACACCGTCCAGCTGATCGGCGGCGATATCCGTTTCGTGCTCGCCGCCAGCGGCCACATCGCCGGCGTCATCAATCCGGCAAAACGCAACCGGCGCAATTTCTGGATCAACGACGCATTGCCGCCTGAGGCCGAAACCTGGCTGGCCGGCGCCGCGAGCATGCCCGGCAGCTGGTGGCCGGACTGGACGGCATGGCTGGCCACATGCGGCGGCGTGCAGGTTCCGGCGCGCGCACCGGGCAGCGCGGCGCATCCGCCGATCGAAGCGGCGCCGGGCCGTTATGTCCGGGAAAAATGCGCCTGATTCGACCTGGATCAATGTCCGCCGGGTCGGATTGCTGCTAAATTCATCAACAGGATCAACACAGGAGGAATCAACATGTCACGCGTCGCAGTCGTCACCGGCGGGATGGGCGGTCTCGGTGAGGCCATCTGCATGAAACTCGCCAAGATGGGTTACCAGGTGGTCGCCACCTACTCCCCC
>JBFWOE010000253.1:0-3094 GCA_050250695.1 Burkholderiales bacterium | reverse complement strand
GCAGATGGCCGCGCCGTGTGCCGCCCATGTAGGACGACGCGTAGAGCGAAACTTCCGGACGTCCGGGGCCGACAAACACGCTGTCGAATTCTTCACGGACCTGGGCCGGGTCGGCAATGCGTGCAACAGCGCACAGCTCCTGCCACGCGGCGTGAAGCGGCAGCGATTCTCCGGAGATCAGTGCAGAGGAAGCAGCGATGCGGTCGAGCAGCTCACGCACAGGCGCCGCCAGGAACAGATGCGCCAGCAGGCCGTACAGCGCCGCCCGGGCCTGCATCTCCTCCGCGGCTTCGCCGGGAACCGGCGGCACGCGATTATCAGCTTCTAAAGTGGCCGTCATCATGTGAAATTTTGCCTATGTTATGTGGCTTCGGGCAAAAATTCCACACTGATTTGGAACCCTGTTCAGGACAAGGTCATAGATCAGTCAACAAGTTCAGACATCGTTAATGTTGCCATGCCGCGAAGTCTGCAGAAGATCGACCACCCGGCAATCCGCGCACATCTTGATGCGGTCCAGCGCGCCGGGTTCGGCAAACATCGAGTGCTTGCCCAGCTTTTGCAGCATGTTGTCCACCATCTGCTTGGTAGCAAAGGGTTTTCCGCATTTCACGCATTCGAATGCAACGGCCTGGTTCAGCGTCCGTGACTGTTTCGCTTCCGCCGAAGGCAGCAACCTGGGTGCCAGCGTAATCGCCTGTTCCGGGCATGTGCGTACGCACAATCCGCACTGCACGCAATTCTGTTCGATGAAACGCAAAGCCGGCGCTTCCTTGGAATCCTGCAGCGCGCCTTCGGGACAGGACCCCACGCAGGCCATGCACAGGGTGCATTTCGCGGTGTCAACTCGGATTTCGCCAAATGGTGCGCCGGCAGGCAAAGGCAGTTGACTGACCGGCTTGGGCGCATGCGCCCAGAGGTGGTCAAACACGAATTCCAGCGTGCGCCGCTTGTCGTTGGTCAGGTTGAAACCCGCCGCCGGCGGGCCTTCAGGCACCGGGTTGGTCCATAAGCCCTGCTCCAGCCGCGCGACATCGTCGGCCTGCAACAGGCGCAGGCGTTTCCCTGAATAACCCAGGCCGCCAAGCACCGCTTCCGCATAAGTAATCTGTTTAGCCAGCGCCTCAGTGTATTCCTGCGCCTCCGATCCTGCGGCCAGCACGGCGACCTGCGCCGCACCCAGCGCCAGCGCACCCAGCATCAGGTCAGGACCGAAGGACGCGACGTGCAGCACCTCGACCGGAATCACGTTCGCCGGCAGCCCCTTGCCCCTGCGTCCCAGGCCGGCTATCAGTTCCTTGCCGTCAGTACCGTTGTGAATCAGCAGGCAGGCGCGCTCGCCGCCGGCCGCGACATAGGCTTTGAGCGCGGTCTTCAGACGCGTCCCGACATCAGCCACCCGCGGCCAGGCATAGGTCATCGCCCCCGAAGGACACACCGTCGCGCAACCGCCGCAGCCCATGCACAGATGCGGCTCGACGTTGACCCGGTTCTCGCTGGTGACCGCGGTGATCGCGCCGGTCGAGCAGACGTCTATGCACTGCGTGCAACCGGTGATTCCGGAGCGCGCATGGGCGCAGATTTTTTCCTTGTAGACGAAAAATTTCGGTTTCTCGAACGAACCCGTCATCTGCGCCAGTTCGGCCGCGGCCAGCGCCTGCTCCAGCGGATCGTTGCCAGGCGCACGGTAGCCCTGCGGCGGCTGCGACAGCGGAATCAGCGCCCGCTGCGACAGGTCGAGCACCAGGTCGAAGCGTTCTTCATTGATTGCCACTTCACGCGAAAAATCAATCGCGGCCACCGTGCCGCAGGCGGTGACGCATTTGCGGTGCGCCTTGCATTTTTCCAGATCGATCTGGTAGCTGAAATCGATCGCCTGCTCCGGGCAGACGCCTATGCAGGCGCCGCAACGGGTGCAGGCCTCGAGGTCGATCGGGTTGCGCTGGTTCCAGCGCAGGGTAAACGCACCCAGGTAACCCGTCAGCGACTGCACCGACCCAGACAGCACCGGATAACGCCGTTCGCCCGGCAACTCGGCGCCGCGGCCGTCGTCAGTCATCAGCACGGTCACCGACAGCGTGGCCTGCAGGCGCTCGGCCCAGGGCAGTGCGGCAGCGCCCGGCCCGACGATCAGCAGTTCGCGGCCCGCTTCGTAGCCGACCGTGGGCACCGGCTCGGATTCCGCGGCATCGGCCAGCGCCAGCAGCGCCGCCATTTTCGGCGCAGACTGCTTGCCCTCGTCGGACCAGCCGGCGGTTTCGCGGATGTTGGCGAAACGGATGGCGCCGGCACCCTTCAACTCGGCATGCAGTTCGGTGAACAGCGGCGCTTCCTGGGTGCAGGCCACCAGCAGGTCGTCGCCGGACCTGACCGCCGCCTCGAAAGCGGCGAGGTGCCTGCGGCACATCTCGCTCTGCACGCGCGGCAGCTCGCCCTCGCCCAGCCCGCGCGCAACGGCTTTTGCGTCGATCTGCATCGTGCGATTGCAGTCGCACAACAGTGTCTTGTGGCGCATTGATACCCCGGCAGGTTTACGGCAGACGCGGCAGTCTACGTGTTTTGCGGTCCATCGTCCGCAACGCGCGACGGTTTCTTCACGGCTTCCCGTTGTTCTTCAACAGGCGCGGCCGCAGCCGGCTGCTGATCTTCAGCGGCGGCGATCCGCCCGGACACAGGCTCTCCCCTCGCTTTCGCCAGCGCTTCGGCTTCGCGCCTCGCTTCATTCTCCCGGTCTTCCTTCGCCCAGCCGAGGATGTTCTGCGCCTGCTTCAGTTCGGCCAGCATCGCCGCGGGTATGGGCTCGGTGATCGAATAATCATCAATATAGATGTCGAGCCCGTCCATGATGTTGAAGTGCGGATCGCTGAACATTTTTTTCAGCGCCGCGCGGCGCAAACCCTCGTCCACTTTCGGATGCAGGAATCCGCGGTAATCGGAATCAATCCCGAGCTGGTCCAGCGGCGGCAGCTCCGGCGCCGCGTCCTTCGCCGCCGGCGCAGGCGGTGCGGCGGGCTTCTCCGCCTCCTCCCTGCGCGCCTCCTGCTTGCGGCGCGACCAGAGCGACAGGAATTCGTCGGGCGTTTCCTTCGGCTTG
>JBFWOE010000252.1:0-3143 GCA_050250695.1 Burkholderiales bacterium | reverse complement strand
GCGCTGTTCAACTTTGACGGCTCGTCGAGCCTGCCGAGCGGCGTCTCGGCGCGCCCGGTCGGTTCAACCGGCAATTTCTGGTCGATCGGTGTCACCCCTGACACCCAGGACGGCCCCGGCATCGTGAATCTGGGCGCTGGTGTTTCGTACTACGGCTTCCTCTGGGGTTCGCCCGATGCGTCCGGCTGGAACACCGTGAGTTTCTATGACGGCAACACCCTGCTCGGTTCCTTCGACGGCAGCGCGATCCTGGTGCCGCCGAACGGCGACCAGACGTATGCCAAATATTTCAATGTCTTCGCCGGTCCCGGTGAAGTCATCACCAGCATCAGCTTCGCTGCAAACCGCAATGCTTTCGAAACCGACAACCATGCGTTTATCTCGGCTGTCCCCGAACCCGAGATTTACGCGATGATGGGCCTTGGCCTGGGCTTGGTGGGCTGGGTGGGCCGGCGCAGGCGCGCGCAGGCTGCCGCGTAAACGCACCCGTTTCAGGACAAACCCCGCTGCGGCGGGGTTTGTTTTTTTGGGCGGGGAATTTGTTTTCAGCCATCTCCTGAATGACGACAAGGTAGCCCGGGAATAAAAATACTTATACGGCTAACCCGGCAGTGGCATGGCACGACGCATGTTGTGGATATGCGAGACAATGTGCAGCACGTCACGCCCACTGGGGGCGTGAGGTCCGGGAGAGGATGAACATGGAATTGCACAATAGCGATGGCTCTGCCTTCGCGGCAGGGATTGCAGCATGAGCGGCTGGACGCCAGCAGACCCCCTGCGCCTGATCGTCGGTTCCCGCCCCGGCGGCGCCAACGACGTGTTCGGGCGCATGCTGGTGCAGGGCCTGAGCGAGGCGGGCGGGCCGGAGATCAGCATCGTCAACATCCCCGGCGATGAAATGGCGAAGGCGTGGAAGGCGCTGCAGGAAGCTGAGCCGGACGGCCACACCATCGGCACCTCGTCGAATGTGCTGCTGACCAGTTTTCTTGCCGGCAAGTCGAAGCTGCACTATTCCGGATACACCTCGATCGCGCTGCTGGTCGAGGAGACCATGGCCATGGCGGTGGCCGACGCGGCCGTTGACTGGCCGGGCCTGCTGCGGCGGCCCCGGCTCAGGGCCGGCTTCATCGGCAGTCCGGGCAATGCGCGGCACCTGGCGCTGGCCACTGCCCTGGTGGCGCAGGGTCATGACATGGCGCAGGTCGAATTTCGCGGCTGCGAGACCGAGCAAGAGTGCATGCGTGAACTGGCGGCGGGGCAGAGCGATGTCTATTGCAATACCGCCAGCGCGGTTGCCGCGCTGGTGCGCGCAGGCACCGTGCGGCCGGTGGCGGTGTCGGCGAAAAACAGGTTGCCCGGTGTTTACAAAGACACGCCTTGCCTCAGTGAGTTCGGCGTCAGGGAACCCTTCACTGCGTGGCGCGCCATCATCGGGCCGCCGGGCATGCCGGCGCCTGCAGTCGCATACTGGGTGGAGACCTTCAGGGCCCTGTCAGGCACGCCGGCCTGGACGCGGCGGATGGAAGAACATCACTGGAACAGCCGGTTTCTCGAAACGCGGGCGTTTGCGGGATTTCTCGACACGCTGTCAGCCGATCTCGAACGCTGCCTGGCCGCGATCGCCAGGCGCGCATGAGGCCGGCTGTTGCGGACCGGCATGCTTTGCAAGCTGAAGAATGCCGGGGCGAGGCGGCGCTTTGGATCCGGTGATGCCGGTCATCGCGTTGGCTGCAATGATGCGCAGGGTGCCGATCGGATCATCGCCAACGGGCTCCGATAAAATTATATAAAACAATATGTTATGGCTCGTCTTGGATCATCCCGTGGTCCGGCCCGGGCTGAAGGCGGGTTGCAGGAACCGGAACTGTCACAAAAACAGGAGGTTCCTCCTGCTCTGGATGGGTGACCTGGAGGATGACAGGGTCCGTGTAAACCCGTCCAATGCACTTGTAAAGATGCACATTGCATCCGGAATTCCTGAAATCAAACGGGGGTTGCCATGAAAAAGATTCTGATCGCAGCACTGGGCGCACTGGCAGTTTCGTTGCCGGTTTTCATCGCTCCGGCAAACGCTGCCGCGCCGGCGGCGGGTGTTTATGATCTGCATAACCATCCGGACGGCGGTGCGGCCGCGCCTTACTACGGCCTGAGGCTGGACGAGCTGATCAACGTCAGCAGCGGCCACGACATATTCACCTTCGACTTCGATCACGCCAGCAGCTTCATGCAGTTGTCGTGGAACGGCAGCAGCATACACATCTATGGCCAGGCGTACGGCGGCCTGGATACCGGCAGTGCTTACGGCAACCCCCTGTATCGCGGGGTATGGGACATCGATTTCACTTACGACACCGGCATCGGTGTGAATCCGCACAACGTCGAAGTGACCGCCAACATGGTGAATGAAGGGACAATCAGCAGCACCTTTGGCCTGGGCACGTTCGATCTGGTCGACAAGAGCAACGGTGACTTTTCGTTCAAGCTGGGTTCAGAGGACAACGGCTCGCCCCATCGCGGGTTTGCCGGGATTTCCGGCTGGGGCTGGATGAACCACTCCGGCGCGGGCCTGGATACCCATGTCGCCGCTTCGGACTGGCTGTTTACCGCCACCATCGCCCCGGTTCCGGAACCCGAGGTGTATGCAATGCTCGGTCTTGGCCTCGGTTTCCTCGGCTGGACCCGCCGTCGCCAGAAGAAACTGGCGGCCTGATACGGCGAAGACGGCCATGCACAAACCCCGCTGCGGCGGGGTTTGTTTTTTCGAATTGCCGTTTTCTGATTGCCGATAGTCAGCAGTGCAGGAGGCGCGCCTTCGCGCATCTGAACCCTGCGCGGATCCTTGAGTGCAAGGTTCAGCGTATTACACAGGCACTTCGTCCAGCCCCACGCCTTCCAGCGCGCCGAACAGTTTTTCGAGGGTGCTGCGGTCGGCTTCCGGCAACGGAGGCCGCAGGATGGCGTTGACGTTGGACGCCACGTGATCCGGATTGCCTGTGCCGAAGAGCACGACGTCCGCACCCGGTTCGTGGCGCGCGTAGCGGTAGGCGGCTTCGATGATGCTTTGTGCGCCACCGTCATGCAACAGGAAATCCAGAGGCTGTTTTTTGTCGGCCAGCCATTTCGGCAGCCTGTTTTCGGCG
>JBFWOE010000251.1:0-3161 GCA_050250695.1 Burkholderiales bacterium | reverse complement strand
ACCTGCCGATTGTTCGCGGTAAATACTGCGGGGAATACCCGCCCCCGTCGTCAGCCCGGGTTCGGCCGCTGCCGCCACCTTCCGCGAAGTCCTGGTCGGTGTAACTTTTCACCGAGCCGATATATTGCTGCCAATCTCGTGTTTGATCCGAAAACCAGCCTTTACTTGATGCGCAATTGCGGCAGGTGCCGCGCGTTTCTCTGCTAGCACTTCGTTGATCCATTTTGCTGTAATTTCTGCGTTACGAACTTCCGGCAAGTCCAGATGCTCTTCAGCAGTCCCTCGCCATACTTCGGCAGTTTTCCCATCCAGCCATTCAATCACCGGCTTCCGCCGCGGATGCGCCGCTGCTTCACCTTCCGCGCCGCGCAGCAGCAGGGCATCATCAGCAGCGTAGGTCGTAAAAAACGCCCGCATCCGTTCCAGATTTCGGGGTGGTGACGCTGACCAGGCGCACGGCTTTGGTGGTGAAGGGCTGCAGCATCTTCACCAGCGTGTGTCCGGAACTGCGCAGGCCGATTTCGCGGCGCAGTTTCAGCACGCGCACGAGTTTGGGTGACAGCGTGTCGATGGTGATGACCGCCAGTTTGCGCTCATTGAGCTGGGCTTCGGCTTTGGCGATGTCTTTTGCCGGCGCGATGCCCATCGCCTGAAACACTTCGATCGTGGTCACGCGGCCCGGATCGTCGGGCACGCCGTGGACCAGCACCGGCACACCCTCGCGCGCGACCAGCGAGGCGAGCAGCGGGGTCAGGTTGGGCAGTTGCCGTGCGCCGTTGTAGGCGGGGATCACCAGCGGCACGGTGCCCGCCGGTGCCTGCAGGTGCGGGTAGGCCGCTTCGCAGGCGTCGAGGAAGCCGGCAAGTTCTTCCAGCGATTCGCCCTTGATGCGCAGGGCGATCAGAATGGCGCCCAACTGCAGCGGGGGGATTTCGTCGTTGAGGGTGGCGATTAAGAGTGCGCGGGCGTTGTCGCGCGTGAGGTCGCCGGGGGCGTTTTTGCCGCGGCCGATTTTTTTGATGAGGCGGATTATTGAGGCTTGATCTATGCGCGAATGATCGCATGGTGTCGGTGCAGATGGTAACGGGAAAATCCCTCTCCCCAAAAGCATTTGGGGAGAGGGGATATATGGGTATGAGAAGCGATTGATTCTTAGAGACCGAGTTGGGAGAGGCCGAGGTGGTCGTAGGGGCGACGGCCTTGGGGTCAGTGGTATTTTGCGGTATGAGGGTTTGATTGGCAGGTTGTTGCTGCTGACGCAGCGCCGGTTCATCAGGCCTTTTGGCGCAAATTACCGGTAATCGTGTCTTGGGGCAGTCCGGGCGGGAGGGCCAAAGCACAACGGGCAATTCCGGCAGTGGCGATATACTGGGCGGCATGCAGATCACTTCCATGCACTTCAAGGCCCGCGCCGGCGCCAAACTGGCCGACGTCAAACTGCAGAGCGCGCTGAAAAAGCTGCAGGGCAACTTCGTCAAGGGGCGCGCCGACCGCATCACCGAACTCGACAATTTCCACGACATCCGCGACACCGCGGCGGCGATCCGCGACCGCGCGCTGGAGAACCTCGATGTCTGGCTGGATACCTTCGAGCGCAATGCCACCGCGCGCGGCACGGTGGTGCACTGGGCGGAAACCCACGAGGACGTCAACCGCATCGTCCGCGAAATCGCCGCGCAGCACGGTGTGCGCAAGGTGATCAAGTCGAAGTCGATGGTGACCGAGGAGTGCGGCTTGAACGATGCGCTGGAGGCCGCCGGGCTGGAGGTCGTCGAAACCGACCTTGGCGAATACATATTGCAGCTGGCGCAGGAGCCGCCGTCGCACATCGTGGCACCCGTGGTGCACAAGACCCGCGACGAGGTGTCGGACCTGTTCGCGGAGAAACACCATGCGCCGCGGCTGACCGACATTCCGGCGCTGTGCCGCGAGGCGCGCGAGAAGCTGCGGCCGCATTTCCTGTCGGCGGACATGGGCGTCTCCGGCGCCAATTTCATCATCGCCGAAACCGGTTCGACGCTGATCGTCACCAACGAGGGCAACGGCCGCATGGTGACCACGCTGCCGAAAGTGCACGTGGCGATCACCGGCATCGAGAAGGTGGTGCCGACGCTGGAAGACGTGACCACGCTGCTGCGCCTGCTGCCGCGCCACGGCACCGGGCAGAGCATCACCAATTACATCTCGGTGACCACCGGGCCGAAGCGCGACGGCGACAGTGACGGGCCGGAGCATTTCCACGTGATCCTGGTCGATGCCGGGCGCACCAAGCTGATCGGCGGCGACATGCAGGAGATGCTGCGCTGCATCCGCTGCGGCGCCTGCATGAACCACTGCCCGGTCTACCAGAGTGTGGGCGGCCACGCCTACGGCTGGGTCTATCCGGGGCCCATGGGTTCGATCCTGACGCCGACCTACATCGGCCTCGAAAACGCCCGCGACCTGCCCAATGCGGCGACGCTGTGCGGGCAGTGCCATGTCGCCTGCCCGGTGAAGATCCCGTTGCCCGATCTGCTGCGCAAGCTGCGCGAGCGCCAGTTCCGACAGGGCCTGAAACCGTGGTACGAGGTCGCGGCGCTGAAACTTTGGGGCTGGCTGGCGCGGCATCCGGCGCTGTACGGCCTGGCAACGCGCATCAAGGTGCGCGTGCTAAAGGCGATGGCCAATCCGCAGGGTATGATCCGCAGCCTGCCGTTCGGCGGCGGCTGGACCGACCGTCGTGATTTTCCGGCGCCGGAGGGCAGGACGTTCCGGGAGATGTACAAAGAGGCAAAGTCAAAAGCGTAGCCACAGAGGACACAGAGAACACAGAGGAATTCAAAAACAAGAGGTTGTTCAGGGTTTTTCTCCGTGCACCCCACAAGGGGGTATCGAGAAACTCTGTGTCCTCTGTGGCTAAAAGATTTTAAGGTTTAAAAGGTTTTTGGAGAGCATCATGAACAAACCGTCAGACATGAATACCGTAGCCGCCGTGCCGCTGTGGATCGACGGCAAGGCGCATCCCGCGACATCGACCCGCACGGCGGGCGTCACCAATCCGGCGACCGGCAAGGTCACGCGGCAGGTGCCGCTGGCGAATGCGCAGGATGTCGACGCCGCCGTGCAGTCGGCGCAGCGCGCCTTTCCCGGCTGGCGCGACACGCCGCCGCTGCGCCGCGCGC
>JBFWOE010000250.1:0-3192 GCA_050250695.1 Burkholderiales bacterium | reverse complement strand
GGATGCGCGAAGCCGAATACTGCGGCATCGAGTCCGGCAGGTCACGGTAGACGCCGCCAGGACGGTAGTAGGCCGCATGCATGCGCGCACCGGACACCGCCTCGTACATGTCGAACAGATCCTCGCGCTCGCGGAAGCAGTAGAGAAAAATCGTCATCGCGCCGATGTCGAGGCCGTGGCAGCCCAGCCACAGCAGGTGATTCAGCAGTCGCGTGATCTCGTCGAACATCACGCGGATGTACTGCGCGCGCTCGGGAACCTCGATGCCCAGCAGCTTCTCGATGGCCATCACGTAGGCATGTTCATTGGCCATCATCGACACGTAGTCCAGGCGGTCCATGTACGGCACCGACTGGATGAAAGTCTTGTGTTCGGCAAGTTTTTCGGTCGCGCGGTGCAGCAGGCCGATGTGCGGATCAGCGCGTTCGATGACCTCGCCGTCGAGTTCCAGCACCAGGCGCAGCACGCCGTGGGCCGCCGGATGCTGCGGGCCGAAGTTCATCGTGTAGTTCTTGATCTCGGCCATGCTAACCCTTGCGGAAACCTTCGGAGTCCGCATAATTCTCCTCGCGGACGATGCGCGGCGTGATCACCCGCGGCTCTATGGTCACCGGCTGGTAGATGACGCGCTGCTGGTCCGGGTCGTAGCGCATCTCGACGTTGCCCGACAGCGGAAAGTCCTTGCGGAACGGATGGCCGACGAAACCGTAGTCGGTCAGCAGGCGACGCAGGTCGGGATGTCCGGTGAACATGATGCCGTAGAGGTCAAAGGCTTCGCGCTCGTACCAGTTCGCCGATGACCACAGACCGTTCACCGAAGGCACCACCGGGAAACCGTCATCCGGAGCGAACACCCGCAACCGCAGCCGCCAGTTATGGCGGATGCTCAGCAGGTGATAGACCACGGCAAAACGCCCGCCCTTCCAGGTACCTTCGCCGTGGTCGCTGTAATCCATGCCGCAGAGGTCGATCAGCTGCTCGAACCCCAGCGCCGGGTCGTCGCGCAGGATCGCGCCGGCCTCCAGCAGCCGCTCCGCCTTCACTTCCGCGGTAACCTCGCCCAGCGCGGTAACGACGCCGGCGAGTTTGTCTCCGAGTGCGGTCTGCAGCGCGGCGGTCAGGGTTTCGAGGCGGGTGGTCATGAATATGGGCTGGCAGCCGGGAGGGCTAGCGGGCGATGGTATTGGTACGCTTGATCTTGTTCTGCAGCTGGATGATGCCGTAGAGCAGCGCCTCGGCCGTCGGCGGGCAACCCGGCACGTAGATGTCGACCGGCACGATGCGGTCGCAGCCACGCACCACGGAATAGGAATAATGGTAATAACCGCCGCCGTTGGCGCAGGATCCCATCGAGATCACCCAGCGCGGCTCGGCCATCTGGTCGTAGACCTTGCGCAGCGCAGGCGCCATCTTGTTGCACAGCGTGCCGGCGACGATCATCACGTCGGACTGGCGCGGGCTGGGACGGAACACGATGCCGAAGCGGTCGAGGTCGTAACGCGCAGCACCCGCATGCATCATTTCCACCGCGCAGCAGGCCAGGCCGAAGGTCATCGGCCACAGGGAGCCGGTGCGCGTCCAGTTGACCAGCGCATCCACCGAGGTGGTGATGAAACCCTTGTCGCTGAGGTTTTCGTTGATGGTTTCGATGGCGCCCATGGCTTACCTCTCACCAATAACGTGAAGACTCATTCCCATTCCAGCGCTCCCTTTTTCCACTCGTAGGCGAAACCCACGACGAGGATGGCGAGGAAGATCATCATGGAAAAGAACCCGAACAAACCGATTTCCTGGAGCACCACGGCCCACGGAAAGAGGAAGGCAATTTCGAGGTCGAACAGGATGAAGAGGATCGCTACGAGGTAGTAGCGCACGTCGAAACGCATGCGCGCGTCCTCGAAAGCCTCGAAGCCGCATTCGTAAGGTGACAGTTTCTGCTGATCGGGCTTGTGCGAACCGACGACACGGCTGGCGATCCAGCCGGCGGCAACCGGCGCGACACCGAAGGCCAGACCCACGGCGATGAACATCAGAATCGGAAAATAACCATCCAGCATTTGCCGCTTTCCACAACGTTACCCAATTTCCCGACGGCCCCGGCTTGCCGGCCGTACCGCTACACGCTCCACTGCACACACTGGTGTCGACGGAGAGACTCGAACTCTCACGGCTTTCGCCACCGCCCCCTCAAGACGGCGTGTCTACCAATTCCACCACGTCGACCCGCTTGCTTCGATGAAACCAGAACCACCGGACTGCAGCCCTGCCGGGCCCGGTCCGGCGGAGCTTATTTCGGCACTTCTCCCGTCTTTGCCCCGCCCGGCACGGGCACCGGCACATTCGAAGCCGGCACCGACGCCGGCGGCGCCGGTATCTGCGACGGCAGCGAAGACGCCGGCGCCGAACTGGCAGGCTGGCTCATCACGCCTTTCTGGTCGGACTTCTTCGAGGAAAACACGGTCAGACTGATGCTCGACACAAAAAAGACCACCGCCAGTATGGAGGTGGAGCGGCTGAGGAAATTGGCGGACCCCGCGGCGCCGAAAACACTGCCCGAAGAACCTCCGCCGAATGCGGCGCCCATGTCAGCGCCCTTGCCGTGCTGCACCAGCACCAGGACGATGATGCCCAGTGCGGCGATGACGTGTACCACCAGTATCAGGACTTCCATTGCACTCCCATCCTTTTAATGCCGCACTGCCGCCCGGCAGATTGCCGCAAATTCCGCTGCGACCAGCGACGCACCGCCGATCAGGCCGCCATCAATGTCGGGCATCGCGAACAACTGCGCGGCATTCGCCGCCTTCACGCTGCCGCCGTAAACGATGCGCAGACCGGCCGCCACATCACGATCCGCCTGCGCCACCACGCCGCGCAGAAACGCATGCACCGCCTGCGCCTGCTCCGGCGTCGCGGTCTTGCCGGTGCCTATCGCCCACACCGGTTCGTAGGCAATCACCGCGTCGCGCATTGCCGCCGCGCCGGAACGCTGCAGCACCGCATTCAACTGCCGCTCCACAACACGTTCGGTCGTGCCGGCCTCGCGCTCATCGAGGCTTTCGCCGACGCAGAGGACGGGCTTCAGTCCCGCCTGCTGCGCCACCACGAACTTCTCCGCGACCAGCGCATCGGTCTCGCCGAATATCGAGCGCCGCTCGGAATGCCCGACGATCACATGACTGCAGCCGACAT
>JBFWOE010000249.1:0-3246 GCA_050250695.1 Burkholderiales bacterium | reverse complement strand
ACCCAGGCGTCGGTCGCCGCGTAGGCGATCTGCGCCGGTGTCAGCTGCGGAGCCGCCCAGTTTGTGGTCTTGGCGCCCTTGGGGATGCGGTAACCGAGGAACATGCCGGCGAGGTTGCGCACGCCGCTCTGTTCAAAATCGTGGCGTTTGGCGACGATGCCGAGGTCGACGATTTTTCTTTCGCTGAACGCAAACACCTGCTTCAGCGTGCGCAGGTCGTAAGCCAGTGCGACGCCGGCCTTGGCGATGCCGGGTGTTTCGAGCATTTCGGCGAGCACGCCGTGGGTGTCTGGATAACGCAGCGGAAAAATGTAGACCGCTTTTGCGGTGGCGACCTGGGCGATGCTCGGCAGGTAGCTCTCGCCCTTGCGGAAGGCGGGGCGCGTCTCGGTGTCGAAGCCGACGACGGTTTCGCCGCGGATGTCGCCGAGCGCGGCAAACAGCCGGGCCGGGTTGTCGACGAATTCGACGACGCCTTCGTAACGGCGCACCGGCAGTTCGTTGAGGGATTCGCGCGAGATTGCGCGTACGGTTGCGGAAGCCGGCTGTTGATCGTTCATTCCGGCAGGGTAACAGGTGCGCGCATGCTAGAGTATTTCCATGGATGTGACCGGGTTCAAACGGGCATGAAACCGCGGCTGGCTGCGGCCTGCGCCGCGCTGCTGCTGGCGGCCTGCGGCGGCCTGCCGCTGTACACGACATTGCCGGTGGAGGTGCGACCCTCGCCCAATTTCGGCGAGCGGCGGCCGAACTTCGTTGTGATCCACCACACCACCAACGATGCGGTCGAGGAGTCGCTGGCAACGCTGACCAGTCCGCTGCGCGAAGTCAGCGCGCATTACCTGATCGCGCGCGACGGCAGGATCTATTACCTGGTCGACGAGAAGCTGCGCGCCTGGCATGCCGGAGATTCATACTGGGGCGGCAACCGCGACCTCAACTCATCTTCGATCGGCATCGAGCTCGACAACAACGGCAGGGAGCCGTTTGCCGAAGCCCAGGTCGCGGCGTTGCTCGAACTGCTGGCGGACCTGAAGGCGCGCTGGAACATCCCGACGGCCAACGTGCTTGGGCACGGCGATGTCGCCCCGGGGCGCAAGGTCGATCCCAGCGCATTTTTTCCGTGGCGGCGGCTTGCCGCGGCAGGTTTCGGCCTGTGGTGCGATCCGCCCTACGAGGCGGTGCCCGACGCCATCGATGACCTGACGCTGCTCGCGGCACTGGGTTATGACGTGACGGTGCCGTGGAGTGCGGTGGCGGCGTTCAAGCGGCATTTCGCAGCCGAAGAGGGGGAAGGTGCGTTGACGGCGGAGCAGCGCGGGATGCTGCAGTGCCTGGTCCGCAAACAGCAGGCGGGCGGTTAGAATGCTCGGATTGCAGTTGTTCCCGGGGGAGGGGGCATGACGCTGAAGCTCGGGTTGATGGTGCCCGCCAACAATACGACGATGGAGCCGGAACTGCGCGACTGGATGGACGGCGCGCCGTGCACCACGCTGCGCATCCCGCGCGGCCGGGGCCTGCTCGGCCCCGCGGAAATTCCGGCCTACGTGGCGCAGGCGCTGGAGCTGGCGAAAACCTGGGACCGCAACGCAACCGACATCGTGGCTTACGGCTGCACCGCTGCAGGTTTCATCGGTGGTCCGGCGCGCGATGCTGAAATCCAGGCCGGGCTGGCGAAAATTACCGGCAAGCCGGTGGTGACCACGGCAAGTGCAATGATTGCGGTGCTGCGCCACATCGGAGCGCAGCGCATTGCCGTGGTGACGCCGTACCTGGATCTGGTCAATGAGCGGCTGCGCGCCTATCTCGAACATTCCGGCATCACGGTGCTGAAACTGGCGAGCTTCAGGGCGGAAACCACCGACGAACTGGCGCGGATCACGCCGCAGCAGATTACGGTGCTGGCGCGCGAGACGATGTTGCCGGAGGCCGATGCGATGTTCATCGCCTGTTCGCAGCTGCCGACGAAGGATATCCTTGCCGGCCTTGAGCGTGAATTCAATAAACCCGTATGGTCGTCGATCAGGGCGACGGCGTGGGCTGCACAACGCACGCTTGCCGGTCAGTCCCGGGCGGCATGAGGCGGATAACCAGGGGAGAAGACATGAAACTGAAATCAGCCATGGTGGCGGGCGCAGTGCTGGCGGCATGTACATTCGCGGCGGCAGCGCAGAATTTCCCGTCGAAGCCGGTACGCATCGTGGTGCCTTTCCCGCCGGGCGGCGGCGTCGATATCGTGGCGCGGCTGGTCGGGCCGAAGCTGTCGGCGCAGTACGGCCAGCAGGTGATCGTCGAGAACCGCGCGGGTGCCGCCGGCATCATCGGCACGGAGTACGCGGCACGTTCGGCGCCCGACGGCCATACCTGGGCGATCTGCACGCTGGGCAACCTCGCGGTGAACAAGCACATTTATTCGAAAATGGCGGTCGATCCGCTGAAGGATCTGGCGGCGGTGACGCAGGTGGTCGACGTGCATTTCGTGATGGTGGCGCATCCTTCGCTGCCGGCGAAAACCGTGCCGCAGCTGATTGCGCTGGCGAAGAAGCTGCCGCCCGGCGACATCACGTTTTCGTCATCGGGCGCCGGCGGCGCACCGCACCTCGGCGGCGAGCTGTTCCAGCGGCTGGCCGGGGTGAAGTTCACCCATGTGCCCTACAAGGGCAGCGGCCCGAGTTTTGCCGACTTGCTGGGCGGGCATGTGTCGCTGACTTTCGACAGCATGCTGCAGTCGCTGCCCTATATCCGCGACCAAAAGCTGGTGCCGCTGGGCATACTCGGGCCGAAACGTGTCGCCGCGCTGCCCCAGGTGCCGACCATCGCCGAGCAGGGCGTGGCCGGTTACGCGCTGACCAACTGGTTCGGGCTGGTGGTGCCGGCGGCGACGCCGAAGAACCTGGTCGACCGCATCCACGGCGATTTCACCAAGGTGCTGCTGCAGCCGGAGACGCGTGAAAAGATCTCCGGCATGGGCGCCGACGCCATCGGCAACACGTCCGCCGAGTTCGCGAAATTCTGGCGCGCCGAGTCGGAGAAATGGGCGCGCATCGTCAGGGATGCGAATATCCGGGCAAACTGAGTCCGCCCCGATCGGGCATGGAAGGCAGTCAATAAAAAAACGGGCCGCGATGCGGCCCGTTTTTTTGTGTGCGCGGTTTCAGCGCAGTGATTTCAGCAGGTCGAGCGCCTTGCCCATCGAGACTTCATACGTCGTCTGGTCCCAGGCCTTGGCATTGTTGCGCATCATGT
>JBFWOE010000248.1:0-3264 GCA_050250695.1 Burkholderiales bacterium | reverse complement strand
CCGGCACCTACGATCTGGGCGGCCTCAGCGGCACCGCGGCCGGCGCGAAGAACCGCGCGATTGCCTACAGCATCCAGCATCGCTTCTAAGCATCACCTCCGCGTCACGCGGAACTCGAAACGGGCGCCTCGGCGCCCGTTTTTTTATGCCTGCGGCAGTCCGCTGCGACAGTGCCTGAGGATTACAGGAGCGGCTGACCGTTCTGCATGCGCAGGGCGATTTCCTGCTGGAACTCCGGGGGACCGTAGGCATGCGCTGCCTGACGATTGCTGAAGCTGCCGTTTTCCACGATCTGCTCGGAGTACAGCAGCGCGCGTTGATGCGTTTGCGCAAACTGCTGCAGCCAGTGGAGCGCGCGCGGTGGAATGCGCCGTCCGACCGGGACCGCGACATCCACCGGCATGCCGCGCCATGAGCCCTGGTCGAAGAGGACCACCACTTTGGCATTGTTCGGCTTCATCCACTCCGGCAGCGGGCTGTCCTCCATGCGCCAGCCGCAGATGAAATGCACGCAGGGATCCTCCGGCCGGTTGGCGTAATCGTTGCACCCGGAGCCGGTGCTGTGATGACAGGGTTTTCCGGGATAAATGCGCTGGCCTTCGACGACGATCTGCAGCCAGCCGTCGCAGCAGGCGGTACAGGGCTGGCAGTCGCGGGTTTTTTGCTTGCTCAAGGCGCTGGTCCGGTGCGGTATGCAGCCGGCAGCGTACTCCAAAAACCGCCCGCGCGGGCGCTCAGCGGGTTGCTGCGAGATCGCGGGCGAGTGCGGCCAGCGCCGGTGACCAGTCGCCGCGCAATGACTGGCGGTAGATGCGGAAATCCGGAAACCACGGCGAACGTTCGCCCCAGTACATCCAGCGCCATTCCGCAGGATTGGGCACCAGTACGCGCGCAGCGCGGCCGGCGGCGGCACGCAGATGCATGTTGGTGTTGCTGACGCCGATGTAATCGTCGATCTGCTCAAGCAGGGCGTACATGTCCTCAAGCTGTTCGTTCAGTCCGGTGAAATCGGCTACCGGCCTGCCGCAGGCCGCGGCCAGCGCGTCGATTTCACCGCTCGCGGGATGGCGTTGCAGCGCCAGCAGCGTGCCCCGGACAGGGCACAATGCTGCGCCCAGTGCGGCGAGCGGTATTTCCTTGCTGAGCACCCAGTCGGCGCCGAGTTGCTCGCGTGCCGCGGTGCCGGCGCGCCAGGTGATGCCGATGTACGGCGGCGCACCGGCATTGCGCAGCAGGCCGCGTACGCGTTCGACCGCTTCCGGCAGCACGGGGATGCGCAATGACGGCAGCGGTTGCGGGAAAAATGCGCCTGCGTAGAACGGGTAATCACGCACCGCGCAGGCGCCGTTGTTCCAGCGTAGCGGCGTAGCGGGACAGGGCTGAAGCGCATGCGGCAGGTCGCCGCAGAGGATCTGCACAGCGATGGCGGGCGGCGGTGCGGAATCGGCCGTCACTTCGTCGGCGATGCCGGCGCGGCGGATCATTCCGGCGATTTTGGCGCTGGCATAAACGCTGACCCGTGCACCGCGTGTTTTCAGCAGCGGCAACTGGCGCAGGAAAAACAGTTCGTCGCCCAGACCCTGCTCGCGCCGTACGAGTATCTGCTTTCCGTCGAGATCGTCCGGCAGCGTTTGCGCGATTCCGGCATCCGCCCATTTAGCCGACAGCCGCACATGGGCCGGGCGGCTGCGGTATGCCGCCCAGCCGTCGGCGTAGAGGCCGTGGGCGAGATACACCATGCCCAGCAATTGCTGCAGCTCCAGCACATCGCAGCCCATTGCGGCGGCACGCGCCAGCACGCGCAGCCCTTCGTGCAGGTGGCCGCATTCTGCGAGCGCGCCACCGAGGATGCGCTGCGCTGTCGCATCATCCGGCGTGAGCGCGGCGCCCGCCCGGTACGCTGCCAGCGCCGGCACGATCTTTCCCTGCTGGCCGAGCGCGGCGCCGAGAAAACGGTGTGCTTCCGGCAATTCCGGATTCTGCGCAATCAGTGTCGCGCATTCATGTTCGGCGGCGTTGAAGCGCCCGTCATCGATCAGCACCGAGACCAGGTTGAGCCGCGGTGCCGGCCATTGCGGTTGTGCGGCGATGCAGCTGCGATACGCCGCCTCGGCTTCGGCGAACCGTGATTGCCTGTGCAGCGCGGAACCCAGGCTCAGTCGCGTGTCCACGTCATCCGGCACGAGGCGCAGCGCCGTGAGCAGGCTTTGCTCTGCATCAGCCGGTTTGTCGAGGGCGAGTTGTACGTTACCGAGGTTGTACCAGGGCGCGGCTTCATGCGGATGACGTTGGGTGAGCCGGCGCAGCAACGTTTCGGCTTCCGCAGCCTTGCCCTGCTGTGCAAGGGCGATGGCCGCGCCCTGCACGTATGGCCAGTGTGCGGGGGCCAGCCGTTGCGCGCGGCGGAAAGCCTGGTGTGCATCGGCATGGCGGCCGGCCATGCCGTAGGCCTGCCCGAGATTGCCCAACAGCGCGGCATTGTTCCTGTCGAGATGTGCCGCCTGCTCCAGTTCCGTCACGGCTTCCGCGATTTCACCCAGCTGCAGCAAGGCCAGACCCAGCAGGCTGTGTGTGGCGGCATGTCCCGGCGACAGCGCAACGGCGGTCCGGCCGCAGCGTAGTGCCGTTCCCCAGTCACCCTGCTGCAGCGCATGGTCTCCGGCCTGCAGGGTCCGGGTCAGCAATTCATGCGCAGACAAATAAGTAACCCATTGTTTTTATTAATAAAATTTAACAAAACAGAGATTACACAAGGGAAAATTATACCTGAGTAATTAAGAAAAATACTCCAAGCCATTGTTTTTATGTGCATTTTTACGCGTGAATTGATGTTGCAAATAAGAGACATTCGACCGGAAAATGATACTTTTCCCTGCTATTAAATTGGATGTGTGACCAATGTCGCAGATAATTCACGCGTGTCCGCTGCGCAAGCGTGGAAACAACCCGTCCAGTCCACCGGACGATCTTCAAACTCAGAGGAGAAACATATGCAGAAGAAAGCAATCGCAGTCGCCGTCGCCGGCGCACTGGCCGTGCCCGCAGTGGCGATGGCCCAGAGCACCGTGCAGGTCTACGGCAACCTTTACATCGAGCACTCGTTCAACAGCCAGGGTCGCAATGCCGCCGGCACGGTCGATCCGGCCAATGCCGACGTCCTGCAAACCGGCGGTTCGGCGATCGGTTTCAAGGGCACGGAAAAACTGGGCGGCGGCATGTCGGCCTGGTTCCAGTGCGAGTCCACCGCTGACCCCCGCGGCATCA
>JBFWOE010000247.1:0-3300 GCA_050250695.1 Burkholderiales bacterium | reverse complement strand
GGAACGCACACCGCTGACCCACTACAATGCCGACCGCAGCGCCGGCGACTATCGTTTTCACCTGGGCACGATAGAACCCGCGGAGCGCCGCAGCTGAAATTGATTACAATCGGGACAACGCTCACCGCCCGCCGTTTCCGGAGACACTGATGAACGCAACCAGACCCGCCTTCCAGTGGGACGACCCCTTGCTGCTGGAAGACCTCCTCAGCGAAGAAGAGCGCATGGTGCGCGACACCGCGCGCGCCTATTGCCAGGAGAAGCTGATGCCGCGGGTGGTTGAAGCCAACCGCCACGAAAAATTCCACCGCGAAATCATGAACGAGATGGGCGAACTCGGATTTCTCGGACCGACCATCGAAGGTTACGGCTGCGCGGGCGTCAACCACGTCTGCTACGGACTGATTGCGCGCGAAGTGGAACGCGTCGACAGCGGTTACCGCTCCGCCCTGTCGGTGCAGTCCAGCCTGGTGATGTATCCGATTTACGCCTTCGGCAGCGAAGAGCAAAAGAAAAAATACCTGCCCAAAATGGCCACCGGGGAATGGATCGGCTGTTTCGGCCTGACCGAACCGAATGCCGGCTCCGACCCCGCCGGCATGGCCACCCGCGGCCGCAAGGCCGACGGCGGCTGGCTCGTCAGCGGCGCCAAGATGTGGATCACCAACGCCCCGCTCGCAGACGTGCTGCTGGTCTGGGCCAAGGATGACGGCGGCGTGATCCGCGGCTTCATCCTGGAAAAAGGCATGAAAGGCCTGTCGGCGCCGAAGATCGAAGGCAAGTTCAGCCTGCGCTCCTCGGTCACCGGCGAAATCGTCATGGACAACGTGTTCGTGCCTGAAGAAAACGTGCTGCCGGACGTATCGGGCCTCAAGGGCCCGTTCTCCTGCCTCAACAAGGCGCGTTACGGCATCGCCTGGGGCGCGCTGGGTGCGGCGGAGTTCTGCTGGCACGCCGCGCGCAACTACACCCTGGAACGCAAACAGTTCGGCCGCCCGCTCGCCGCCAACCAGCTGGTGCAGCTGAAACTGGTCAACATGCAGACCGAAATCACGCTGGCGCTGCATGCCGCGCTGCGGCTCGGGCGACTGATCGACGAGGATCGCGTCGTGCCGGAAATGATTTCGCTGCTGAAGCGAAATTCCTGCGGCAAGGCGCTGGACATCGCGCGTGTCGCGCGCGACATGCACGGCGGCAACGGCATCGCCGACGAATTCCACGTGATCCGCCACGTGATGAACCTGGAAGCGGTCAACACCTACGAAGGAACCCACGACATCCACGCGCTGATCCTCGGCCGCGCGCAAACCGGCATCCCGGCGTTCGGCTGAAATTATCAAAAATACATGCCAGAGAGATACGCCATGCTTGACATCCGACCCACCGGCGCCGCGCTCGGCGCCGAAATCCGCGGCATCGATCTTGCGCAGCCGCTCGACGACCCCACGTTCCGTGCCATCGAAGACGCACTGCATGAACACGAGGTCATATTCTTCCGAGACCAGCGGCTCTCCCCGGAACGTCATATAGAATTCAGCCGGCGTTTCGGCGAACTGGAAAAACACGTGCGCGTGGACTGCTGCAAGCCGGGTTATCCAGAAATTTTCGTGGTGTCCAACGTCATCGAAAACGGCAAACCGATCGGCACCCAGGATGCCGGCCTGTTCTGGCATTCCGATCTCGCCTACATGGCGGTACCCAGCCGCGGTTCGCTGTTCTACGCACACGAAGTACCCCACGACGACACCGGCCGCCCTCTCGGCGACACCCTCTTTGCCAGCACCACCGCGGCATGGAACACGCTGCCCGAAGACATCAAACATGCGGTATCAGGACGCCGTGCAGTGACTTCATATGCCAAGGGTTATTACCGCGACCGCAAAAGCGGGCCGCGGCCGGCTCTCACCGAAGCGCAGAAAGCACGCACGCCTGACGTGGAACACCCGATCATGCGCACCCATCCCCACACAAAAAAACCCTGCCTGTTCGTCAACGAGGGCTACACTTCACGCATTTCCGACCTGCCGCAAGCCGAGTCCGAACGCATTCTCAACCTGCTGTTCGAGCATGTCTCCCGGCCTGAATTCGTCTACCGGCACCAGTGGCGCGCGGGGGATTTCCTGATCTGGGACAACTGCTCCACCCAGCACCGTGCGGTATTCGATTACGCGCTGCCGCAGCGCCGGCGCATGGAGCGGACCACGCTCACCGGAACAGCACCATTCTGATGATATCCTCCAGCCCGACATGATCTCCCGCCTCTTCGCCTGCCTGCTGATCGGCTTGTCATCGCTGGCTGCACACGCAGTGCCCCTGCCCGAAGGACGCAGCGAACTAGACTTGCTCGTCAACCAGGTGCCGCTGCAGGTGTATGCCTACAAACCCGCCGGTTACCGCAACGGGCCGCTGCTGGTGAGTTTTCACGGCCTGTCGCGCCAAATCGATACCTACATGAAGGCGGCACAGCCGCTGGCGGACCGGCACGGCCTGCTGCTGGTCATGCCGCTGTTCGACCGCGAACGTTTTCCGTACTGGCGCTACCAGGCGCTGGGCATCACCCGTGTCAGCCGCAACGTGCTGGAGGGTCAGATCACAGTGGAACCCGAAGCCCAGTGGACCAGCATGCTGGTCGAGGGCGTCATCCGGCATCTGCGTGAACGCGAGGGACAGCCTCTGGAATATCTGCTGCTTGGCCATTCCGCGGGCGGACAGATCGTCAACCGCATGGCCGCATTCGCCCCGGGTAAGGCAAAACGTTATGTCGTGACCAATCCCTCGTCCTGGGTTCTGCCGGATACCCGTGAACGTTTTCCCTATGGATTCGGCGACCTGCCCGCCGCCATGCGCAACGAATCGCAGTTGAAACGGTATCTTGCTCAACCGCTTACCGTGTTTCTCGGTACCGGCGACATACTCGACAAGGACCTCGACATGCGTCCGGCCGGGATGGCACAGGGACGCACGCGGCACGCGCGCGGGCTTAATGCATTCCACGCCGCGGAACGTGTCGCACGCGAGCGCGGCTGGACCTTCAACTGGACACTCGTCGAAGTCCCCGGTGTCGGGCACAACTCGACGGGCATGTACGGGAGCACCCAGGCGTCACAGGCGCTCGGCCTCGCGCACTGAACGTTGCACCTTGCATTTCGTCAGGGCCGGTGCTTGTGCAGCTCCACCGGCCGGCGCTTCGCGCGCAGCCGAAGGTTGAGCATTTCCACCGCCACCGAGAACGCCATCGCGAAGTAGATGTAACCCTTCGGGATGTGGAAGCCCCAGCCTTCGCCGATCAGCGCCACACCG
>JBFWOE010000246.1:0-3346 GCA_050250695.1 Burkholderiales bacterium | reverse complement strand
GCCTGCGCGAACTCGTGGCCTGGGTCGGCGCAACCACGGGCTGCAGGCGACCCATCATCGGGCTCGGCCGCACCTTGTCATTGCTGCAGGCGGCAGCCATGGAATTGTTGCCGGTCAGACTGATGACGCGCGACAACCTGCGCTCGATGCAGGTCGACAGCGTCTGCGATTGCGCTTTTCCGTTCGGCATCAAGCCGCAGGCACTTGAAGCCGTGGCGCCGGACTGGCTGGCGCAGCATGCACCGCGCGCGCGGTACCAACGCTTCCGCAATGCCGCGGGACGCTGATTTGCGGCAATCCTGAGCGGACTGCCGCAGCCCGAATCATGAAAACCTATGTCGTCGGCGGCGCCGTGCGCGACGAGATGCTGGGCCTGCCGGTCAAGGACCGCGATCATGTGGTGGTCGGTGCGACGCCGGAAGAGATGGTCCGGCTTGGCTACCGGCCGGTCGGGCGCGATTTCCCGGTGTTCCTGCACCCGCAGACGCACGAGGAATATGCGCTGGCACGCACCGAGCGCAAGACCGCGCCGGGTTATCACGGTTTCACCTTCCACGCCGCACCCGATGTCACGCTGGAGCAGGACCTGCAGCGGCGCGACCTCACCATCAACGCCATGGCGCGCGACGAAGACGGCGGACTGATCGATCCGCATCATGGCGCCGAGGACCTGGGCCGCGGCGTGCTGCGCCATGTCAGCCCGGCTTTTGCCGAGGACCCGGTGCGCATCCTGCGGGTCGCGCGTTTTGCAGCCCGTTTCGGTTTCAGCGTCGCGCCGGAGACGCAGGTGCTGATGATGCAGATGGTGCAGGCCGGGGAAGCCGATGCGCTGGTGGCCGAACGCGTCTGGCAGGAACTGGCCAAGGGGCTGATGGAGCAGACGCCTTCGGCGATGTTCGTCATCCTGCGCGACTGCGGTGCGCTGGCGCGTGTGTTGCCACCAATCGATGTCCTCTACGAGGACGGGCGCGCCGACGAGGCGCTGGCTGCCCTCGATGCCGCGGCCGCGGAGCAGGCGGCACTCGAAGTGCGCTTTGCGGCACTGCTGCGCGTGCTGCAGCCCGAAGCCGTCGACGTACTGTGTACCAGACTTCGTGCGCCGGCGGCCTGCCGCGACCTTGCGCTGCTCGCTGCGCGCCATGGCAACGCGCTGGCCGACGCCACGGAACTCGATGTTGACGAGTTGATGCAGCTGCTTGAAGCCGCCGATGCCTGGCGGCGACCCGAGCGTTTTCGCGACCTGACCACAGCCGCGCTGGCAGGTGTTGCCGGAAGCGAGGTCTTGCGTATCCGGCTGCAGCGCGTGCATGAGGCGGCGCTGGCGGTGGACGCGGGCGCGGTGGCGCGCACGCAGAAGGACGCCAATGCGATCAAGGCCGCGGTGGGGCAGGCACGCCTCGCGGCCATCAGCGCAGCAGTGAAACAATCTGATTGAAACAAATGATTTAAAACACACCATGGAGGTGCAGCGATGATCGACTTTTACACCTGGACGACGCCCAACGGCCGCAAGGTTTCCATCATGCTCGAGGAGTGCGGGCTGGAATACCGCAGCCATGCGATCAACATCGGCAAGGGCGACCAGTTCAGGCCGGAGTTCGTGGCCATCAATCCCAACAGCAAGATTCCTGCGATCGTCGATCCCGACGGCCCCGACGGCCGGCCGATTTCATTGATGGAATCTGGGGCCATCCTGGTCTACCTCGCCGGCAAGACCGGGAAATTCCTGCCGCAGGCGGTGCGCGGGCGCTACGAAACGCTGCAGTGGCTGATGTTCCAGATGGGCGGCGTCGGGCCGATGTTCGGCCAGGTGCATCATTTCCTGCGCGCGGCGAAGGAACCGGTGCCGTACGCGATCGAGCGTTATGTCAACGAAACGCGGCGGCTCTACGGTGTGCTCGACAAGCAGCTGGCCGGACACGAGTGGCTGGCCGGCGGCGAATACACCATTGCCGACATGGCGACCTATCCCTGGGTGGCGCGCTACGAGTGGCACAAGACCGACCTGAATGATTTTCCCGCGGTGAAGCGCTGGTTCGACCGCATCTCGGCGCGGCCTGCGGTGCAACGGGGTATGGCGGTGCCGAAGGTTTGACGATCTCCAGGGCTTGCCCGGAGGCACAGATCGATTGCTGATCCGCAAGATCGTATCCGGCGGGCAGACCGGCGCTGATCGCGCGGCCCTGGATTGGGCGATTGCACATGGCATTCCGCACGGTGGCTGGTGCCCTCAAGGGCGGCGCGCCGAGGACGGCGTGATTGATGTGCGCTATAACCTGACCGAAACTCCGGCGCGGCGTTACGACGTACGCACCCGCTGGAACGTGCGCGACAGCGATGCGACCTTGTTGTTGTCGCTGCATTCCGAATTGCAGGGAGGCTCGCGCTTCACGCAGGTATATGCGCGGCGTCTGGGGCGCCCCTGCCTGCACCTGCATCCCGGCGCGGGCATCGGCCCGGTGCTGGCCGATTTTTTTGCTGCGCACCGGATCGAAGTGCTCAATGTCGCCGGACCGAGGGTCGGGCGCGAACCCGGCATCGTCGCTTACGTGACGGCGGTGCTGGATGCCCATCTCGCGTTTTTCGAATTGCCGCGCAACTGAAGGTACCACCACCGGGGGCTATCGGGTATATTTCATGCGTTGTTCCGGTTTCGGAACACGCAATCAACAAACCATAAGAATCCATGCCTGTACCTCTTCAGCACCTCAAGGAACTCGCGCCATGCCGACGCTGAATTGGATTGGCAAGGACGCCGTCGTCAATCACCACCTTGAGGTGCCCTTCCGTCTGCTGAAGGACGTGCCCGAACTCGGCAGCGGCGATCCCGGCAGCGGCAACCTGATTGTGCAGGGCGACAACCTCGAAGCACTGAAGGCGCTGCTGCCGTATTACGCCGGACAGGTGAAGTGCATCTACATTGACCCGCCGTACAACACCGGCAACGAGGCCTGGGCCTACAACGACAACGTCAACAGCCCGCTGATACGCGACTGGCTGGGCAAGGTGGTCGGCAAGGAGGGTGAGACGCTGGATCGCCATGATCGCTGGTTGTGCATGATGTATCCGCGGCTGGCGTTGCTGCGGCAATTATTAAGCGAAGATGGCATATTGCTTATCAGTATCGACGAGAATGAAATTAGTAATCTTCAATTACTTTGTGATGAAATTTTTGGGTTTAATAATCGATTTGCGAACATTGTTGTGAGAAATAACCCTCGTGGTCGTCGATTCGGTACCGAGTTGGCCGTTGAGCATGAGTACCTTGTTGCATATTGCAAAAAATTGGATTCTTTCCATGCAGGATTAATGCCACTTAACAACGATCAGTTAAGGGAATATAGGC
>JBFWOE010000245.1:0-3352 GCA_050250695.1 Burkholderiales bacterium | reverse complement strand
GGAAATCGTCATCGTCGTCGGCGGTCCTGAAGTCAGTTACGAAACCGCCGAGCAGCGCATCTGCGCGCTGGCCGACTACACGGTCACCGGCTGGGGTGACGTGACCTTCCCGAAACTGTGTGCCGAAATCCTTGCCGGTAAACGGCCGCAACAGAAAATCCACGCCGGAGTGCAGCCGAAGCTCGCCGCCATCGAACTGCCCTACGGCGAATACACCGATGAAGACATCGCCCGGCGTTTCATCTACGTTGAGGCTTCGCGCGGTTGCCCGTTCAAGTGCGAATTCTGCCTGTCGGCGCTGGACAAGACCGCCTGGCCGTTCGAACAGGAACGTTTTCTCGCCGCTCTGAAAACCCTTTACGACCGCGGTGCGCGCCATTTCCGTTTTGTCGACCGCACTTTCAATCTCAAGGTGGCGGCGAGCCTCGCCATCCTCGATTTTTTCCTGGAACGTTTGAGCGACGACCTGTTCATCCATTTCGAGCTGATCCCCGATCACTTGCCCGACGCGCTGAAGGCGGCGATCCTGCGTTTTCCGCAGGGACGTCTGCATTTCGAGGTCGGCATCCAGACCTGGGACGAAGCGGTGCAGGCGCGCATCTCGCGCAAACAGGACAACGCGCTGGCCGAGGCCAACCTGCGCTGGCTGCGAGATGAGTCTCCGGCATTGGTCCACGTCGACCTGATCGCAGGGCTGCCGGGCGAGAATCTTGCCACCTTCGGCCGTGGTTTCGACCGCCTGCATGCGCTGCGCCCGCACGAAATCCAGGTCGGCATCCTCAAGCGGCTGCGCGGCGCACCGATCGACCGCCATACCGCAGCACATGCGATGCGCTACAGCCCGGATGCACCGTACGTGGTGCTGGCCACCGATGCGCTCGATTTCGGCGAGGTGCAGCGCATCGTACGTTTCGCACGTTACTGGGACCTGGTCGGCAATTCCGGCCGTTTCCACCGCACGCTGCCGCTGTTGCTGGCGGACAGTCCGTTTGCGCGTTTCATGCAGTTCAGCGACTGGCTGTATGCGCGCACCGGCAAGACCCACGAGTTCGCGCTGGAAAAACTCTGCGGGTTCCTGCACGACTTCCTGGTTGAAACCGGAACCGCGGCGGCAATCGCTGCCGTGGTGGTGTCCGGCGATTACGAAGCGGGCGGCGCCAAGGGGCGCCTGCCGTTCATGAGCGCCGGCACGCGGCCCGAATCCGCCGCAGGACGCGGCAAACTGCGCCAGGCGCGGCATCTGCATCACGCCTGAACCCGAAACGGAAACCTGCAATGAGACGATTCGACCCCCACGAGCATGCCCGCAACGTACTAGGCGAAAAACTGCAGCCCTGCAGCGAACGGCCGGTGACCGGCTTTTTCCGCGACGGCTGCTGCAACACCAGCCCCGAGGATGCCGGCGTGCACACGGTATGCGCGGTGATGACCGCGGAATTCCTCGAATTCAGCAAGGCGCGCGGCAACGACCTGTCGACGCCGCTGCCGGATTTCGGTTTTCCGGGGCTGAGGCCCGGCGACCGCTGGTGCCTGTGCGCGCCGCGCTGGCGCGAAGCGCTGGACGCCGGCATGGCGCCGCGGGTGGTGCTGGCGGCGACGCATGAGGCATCGCTGGAGTTCGCGTCGCTCACGGATTACAAGAAACACGCCATCGACCTGTCCTGAGAGGAGAAACGCGATGACCGACATAGACGGCAAGACGCTGAGCCCGCTGCCCGCGGAAGACCTGGTCACGCTGACCCACATCGTCTACGGCCTGCATGCCTTCAGCGCGCTGACCGGCATTACCAGCGCCGCGTTCGTCGTCACCGCCTTCCTCACCGGCTGGCCGTCGATCATCGCGGTGATCATCAATTACGTGAAACGCGACGCGGTGCGCGGCACCTTCCTCGACAGCCATTTTTCGTGGCAGATCCGCACTTTCTGGTGGTCGGTGCTGTGGGTGATCATCGCCGCGGTGATGATCGCCACCATCATCGGCGTGGTGATCGGCGTACCGCTGATGCTGCTGCTCGGCCTGTGGGTGGTCTACCGCATCGCCCGCGGCTGGATCACGCTGGCGCGGCGCAAACCAATGCCGATGTAGCGGGTTTCCGCAATGAGCGTGCGCATCGACAAGTGGCTGTGGGCGGCGCGTTTCTTCAAGACGCGTGCCGCGGCGCAGCAGGCGGTCGATGGGGGCAAGGTCAGGTTGAACGGCGAACGCATCAAGCCGGCTAAGGAAGTGCGCCCCGGCGACACGCTGTTGATCCACATCGGCGCGTACGAGTGGGTGGTAAAGGTTGCCGGGCTGTCCGACAAGCGCGGATCAGCCACTGTGGCGCGCACGCTCTACGCCGAGGACGAAGCAAGCCGGCTCCGACGCGAGGAACAGTCGGCATTGCGCAAATTTGCCGCCGACCCGGCGCAGGACCGCCACGGCCGGCCGACCAAACGCGAGCGCAGGCAGCTCGAACGCTTCCGCAGCGAATAGGTCAAAGCAGATATTACCGGAGACGAATCATGGCTGAAAACGGCAAACCGCAACCCATCAACCTCGAAGAAGCCGGGCGGCTGATCGACGCACTGGAACGCGACCTTGCCAGCGTGCGCAGCGGCAACGCCGACGTGCAGCGCCTGCGCGACGAAGTCGAAACGCTGCGCAACGTGCTCAATTCGCCGGTGCAGCGCGACCACTGGGTCAGCGACAGCCTGCATGACATCCGCGGCCTGCTCGATGAGACGGTGGACGAAGCGGTCTACGAAGGCATGACCATCAGCCGTTACGCGGCCGAAATCGCGCGTATCCTCGGCTTGTAAATCAACAATAAAATCAAGTAATTGATGCGCTACGCCCGCTGCGGCCCCGGGCGCCCGCTTTCAATCGCGTAATGCGCCATTTCGTAGACGCGTGACTGTGCGTCCTCGGGATTGACCACCGCGAGGAAAGTGGTTTCCCAGCGTTTCGGCGTGTCCGCGCACAGTGCATAGCCGCGGCGCGAACCGTTGGCGAACCGCACATGCGGGTTTTCCGCGATCAGCGCTTCGACGCGCGCGCGACTGGGGCCGAAGGAACTGATCGAGGTGGTGACGAATTCGCTGGCGACCACCGCGGATTTTTCACGGTCAAAATCGACCTTCAGTTCATTGGCTGAGGCGAAATGCACGTCGCCGCCGATCACCACCGGGTTGCGGATCTTTTTACCGGAGATGAAGCGCAGCAGTTTTTCCCGCGCCCGCGGGTAGCCGTCCCAGCCGTCGGTGTAGACCACGCGCTCCGGCCCCGGCTCGCGGTCGGCCTGCGCCATCAGCGTGGTCTGCGCGATCACGTTCCAGCGTGCGTTTGAAGCCGCGAGCGCCTGTTCCAGCCAGC
>JBFWOE010000244.1:0-3419 GCA_050250695.1 Burkholderiales bacterium | reverse complement strand
CTCGTTGGCCTGCAGGATGACATTCGCAGCCGCGGCGTTGATCAGCATGGGATCAATGGATATTGACGGCCCCCCATAGGCACCCGGATCGGCAAACAAATAACCCAGCTCCGGCCCCAGACCAATCACGGGCAGTGGATCCAGACCGGAAATGTCGATACTGATAAAGTCCGGATCCAGCAGCAACGTGCCCACCTGACCCATGGGCGCACCGAGATCGGCGCTTCCACGGAAATCGAGATTGTGCTTCCCTGACACTTCGGCGAATCCGCCATTGCCGGCCACCGCCCCGCCGCGGGCACTGATGTTGCCGTAATAACGCGTCGTATCATCCGCCCAGACGATCACCTTGCCGCCGTCGCCCTGCGTGACTGCATCCGCCCTGATGCTGACGTCTTCTCCGACATAAGTACGGTAGGCGTTCTGCACTTCCGGGTTTTTGCCCTGATAGTCACCACCCACCAGCACCGTGCCGCCGCCGGTTTCACCCGACGCGTCTATCGCCGCGTTGCCGGTCAGGCCGACCTTGTTGCCGAGCACCTGCACCGTGCCGCCGGCGCCGCTGCCGCCCCGCGCTTCGATGCTGCCTGCCGCCAGCGTGGTGTCGCCGGACTGGATCGTGATGCTGCCGCCGCTGGCGCCGCTGGCCGTGGTCTGGCTGCCCGCATCCAGCGTGGTGTTTTTGGCAGCCTTGAGCAGTATGCGTCCGCCCTCGGCAACCGCGCTGTTCGCGTTGATCAAACCGCCCTGCTGGATCAAGCCGGCATAGATGCCGACGCGGCCGGCCTCGGCGGCGATGGAACCCAGGTTCCGCGCCTCGTTGTCAGGCGCGACGATTTCGACGCGCAGGTTGGGTGTACCGGGGTTGACCAGTTCCACGCTGTTGCCCGCGGCGAGCAGTACTTCGCCGTTGGGGGTGTTGATCAGCCCGTCATTGGTGACCGCCTTGCCGACCAGGTAGACATTGCCGCCGGTGATGTTGCCCTGGTTGAGCACATTGCCCGCGCCGGCGCCGTCGGTGAAACGCATGCGGTTGTTGAGGAAGTCGTCGTTGCTGAGGTTCAGCGTCGAGGCGACCAGCCCGGCGACGTCGATCTGCGCGCCGGCGCCAAACATGATGCCGTTCGGGTTGACCAGGAACACGCGGCCGTTGGACTGCAGCGCGCCGAGAATCGCCGAGGGATCCTGGCCGGTCACGCGGTTGAGCACCGCCGACAGCGCCGAGGGCTGGATGAAGCGGGTCAGTTCATTGGCGCCGATCGAGAACGAGCCCCAGTTGATGATCGCGTTGGCGCTGTTGGTGACGTTGAGGATGTTCCCCGCGGTGGCGAAACTTGCGCTCCCGTGCACCACCACCGGTGCCGTCGGATTCGCCTGCGCACTCATGCCGAAACACGCCGCGACCGCCAGTACCAGTGCCTTCGGTTTCAGCCCCGGACGGACATGCTTCTTCTGTCCGGCCTCCCCGCGCTTGTGTAAGCTCATCTTGTTATCCCCTGTTGCGGCGCATCCCGGAATGCCCGGCGTGGCCGTTGCCAGCCCGTTGATGCGGCGGCTTCCTGACCAAGAATATTCTTGTTTTTGATTATTTCACGGTGCCGTGAAACCTGCGTGAACTTTCGTTCGTGCAACGTGAAAAAATGCACACTGCCGGGCGGAGTTGCCGCGCCGACAGCGACCACCGCATGATTTGAATTATTGTTTTAAAAACAACATGTTATTTGATTTTCCGGGAAGATCAACCCAGCCGCCACGGCCGCAGGTACGACAGCCGGTCGCAGGTCTGCACGATCAGGTGCTTGACCACCTTGTCGCGCACGATGTGCAGCGTGATGTCCTCGCCGGCGGCAACGGACCACAGTTTTTCATAGAACTCGCTCTGCCCGCCGATCGAATCACCGCCGATGCCGAGGATGATGTCGCCGCGCTTCAGACCCGCGAGGTCGCCCGGCGCATCGGGCAGCACGCGCGTCACCACGACATGGCCTTCGACCTGTTCGGTGTTCAGGCCCAGCCAGGGGCGCGCCGCGCCGCGGCGGCATCCGTTCTCGACGAGGTCGGGCAGCACCTCCTTCAGCAGGTTGATCGGCACGAACATGTTGCCGGGAAAGGCGACGCCTGAATTGAGCGCGTCGCTGACCCACAGCGAGGCGATGCCCACCAGACGACCCTCGCCGTCGAACAGCGCGGCTCCGCTGTGTTCGTAACGCGGCGGTGCGGTGAACAGCGCGTCTTCGATCATGTATTCCCACCAGCCGACAAAACGCCGGCGCGACACCAGCGCCACGCCCGAGACGCCGCCCGCCGCGGCATGCCCGGCGACGACCAGGCTCTGCAGTTCGCCGATGCGCGTCGAATCGCCGAGCACCACCGGCGCGCACGGCGGAGCGGGACTCGCGCGCAGCAGGCCGAAACCGGTCGCGTGGTCGAAGCCGATCACGCTCGCCGGATAGATCTTGCTGTCGCCGGTGATCACCAGGATGGACGCCGCTTCGAGCACCAGGTAACCGATGGTGAGGATCAGGCCGCGGTCATCGATGACGATGCCGGTGCCTTCGCGCTCCGCGCCCAGCGTGTCCGCGGTACGCGCGCCCTCTACCGCGCGGATCGACAGCTTGACCACCGCGTCCAGCGGCGGCTCCGCGGGCCGCGGAATGCCGTTGGTGGCGCGCCAGGCCGCGAGCGCAGCAGCGAACAGTGAAACCGTCATGCACCACCTCCGTCAGCAGGGATTGCGATGTAGCGAACATCGGTGATCCCGATTTCTTCCATGCCCCCCGGAGTCGCCAGCTGCAGCGTGTCTCCGACACGGCGTTTGAGCAGCGCCTTGGCAATCGGCGAAATCCAGCTGACATGGCCGCGCGCAGGGTCGGTTTCATCCATGCCGACGATGGTTACCGTGTGTTCCTCGCCGCTGCCGTCGACGTAATCCACGGTGGCGCCGAAAAACACCTGGTCGGTGTCGCCGCGCGCCGCCGGGTCGACCACGATCACGTGGTCCAGCCGCCGCCCGAGGTAATGGATGCGGCGGTCGATTTCGCGCAGGCGTTTCTTGCCGTAGATGTAATCGCCGTTTTCGGAACGGTCGCCGTTGGAGGCCGCCCACGAAATGATCCTGACCAGTTCGGGGCGCTCGACGTCGAGCAGCCGGGTCAACTCTTCCTTCAGCCGCGCGTAACCGGCGGGCGTCATGTAATTTTTCGGCGGCGGGCTTGCAGGTGCTGCGGCGGCGGAGCGGTTGCGGGCATTCATGGCGCATACAGTGTAACGAAACAAGTACAGCAGCGGCCCGGTCAAGGTGATTTCAGGGTGGCCTGGGACCATTTCATATTGTAAAATCCCCCGCAATTTCACTCTCACCCTGAATGCCGTGGCCGAAAAAAGCGCAAAACCCTCGATCCAGGTCATCGAGCGCATGA
>JBFWOE010000243.1:0-3424 GCA_050250695.1 Burkholderiales bacterium | reverse complement strand
ATGATCTCCGCGTCGCGCAGGTTTTGAACCAGCACGGACTCGGGCGGCGCGACGTCGCGGTAAATGCGCACGTCATGGCCGTCCAGCAGTTTCAGGCAGTCCAGTTGCGAAACCAGGCCGTGGTAGTCGTCGGGAATGGCGATGATCATGGGCGGGAGTGTAACGCGGACTGCGGCGGCAGTTGTGTCACAATCGCGGCCTTGACCGAAAAAACGCGAAGGGAATCACGCTATGGAACTGGGACTCAAGGGCAAGGTGGCGGCCGTCACCGGCGGCACCGAAGGCATAGGCGGGGCAACCGTGCGGCGGCTGGTCGCCGAGGGCGCGAAAGTCGCTTTCTGTGCGCGTCGCAAGGATCTGATCGACGCCATGGTTGCCGAACTGAAAAAGCAGGGCGGCGACGTGCTCGGCGTGGTCGCCGACGCCTCCAAGGAAGGCGACATGGAGCGTTTCATCGACGAGGCCGCGAAACATTTCGGCCGACTCGACATCGTGGTCAACAACGCCGGCGGTTCCGGCCAGATCGCCTTCGACAAGGTCGATGACGATTTCTGGAACCTCGACATGGAAATCAAGGTCATGGCGCAGGTGCGCACCACCCGCGCCGCCGTGCCGCACATGAAGAAGGTCGGCGGCGGCCGCATCATCAACCTCAACATGGTCGGCGCCAAGCAGCCGGGTGCTGCGATGTTCCCGACCACCGTCAGCCGTGCCGCGGGCCTCGCGCTGGCCAAGGGCCTGTCGAAGGAGCTTGCCGCCGACAACATCCTGGTCAACGTGGTTGCGGTGGGCAAGATCAAGTCCAAGCAGCAGGAGCGCGGCGCCGCGCGCAACAACAAGACCGTGGAGCAGCACTATGCCGACACCGGCAAGACCGTGCCGATGAAGCGCATGGGCGAGTCCGAGGAAGTGGCGAACGTGATCGCGTTCCTCGCCTCCGATGCCGCCAGCTACGTCACCGGTTGCTGCATCAACGTCGACGGTGGATTGTCCGGCGTGCTCTGATCTGATGGCTTCGGCCGGCGGGATCACCCCCCCGGTTTCCCCAAAAGTCGCTGGTTGAATATCGTACGCACTGTCGACGACAAATCAGTTCCGTTCGCCCTGAGCCTGTCGAAGGGCGGGCTTCGACGAGCTCAGCCCGAACGGTGTTTTTGTGGTGACTGACAATTTTCGCGTTGTGCTTGCCGCGTGGCTGTATGCCGTCGTGGTCCTGCTGGTCGCGCTGTCCATCGCGTTCCCGGCTTATCCGCAATGGATCACCGGCGTCATTGCCTGGGGGGCCTGCCTGCTGTTGCTGCCCGGCCTGCCGCGGCGCCAGTTGCTCATGTCCCTGGTGCTGGTGGTGTTGGGTGTCGCGGGCATCATCTGGGGCATGGCGAGCGGCAGGCAGGGGCTGGTCTCGATCGCGCTGGCGCAGAACATCCCGCTCACCGGCCTGCTGATCGCGGTGTCGTTCCTGCAGTTGATCGCGGTGCGCGCGGATACGGCAACCGAGCCGCTGCGGGAGGGGCCTAACGCACTCGCCAAGACGCTGCTCGGCGTGCATCTCTTCGGCGCGGTGATCAATTTCTCGGCGGTGGCGATTTTCGCCGACCGGCTGAGCGCTTATCGCAAGCTGACGATGCAGCAGGCGATGGCGCTGTCGCAGGGTTTCATCATCGGTGCGGTATGGTCGCCGTTCTACGGCGCGATGGCGGCCGCGCTGACGGTGTCGCCGGCGGCAAGCCTGGTGCAGCTCATGGCCTGGGGATTCCTGTTGGCGACGGTCGGCCTGACCATCACCTGGTTCACGCTGACCTCGAAGCGGCATGATGAAGCGAAGGCCTTCATCGGTTATCCGCTGCATTTCGATTCGCTGTGGGTGCCCGCGGTGCTGGCACTGAGCGTGCTGGCCGTGCACGAATGGCAGCCGCGCTGGTCGGTGCTGGCGGTGATTGCCACGCTGGCGCCGCTGGTGACCATCGTCACGCTGTTCGCGCGCGATCCGCTCGCCGCCATTCCGACCCTGCGCCAGCATGTCCACCGCCGGCTGCCGCTGATGAACGGCGAGCTGACGCTGTTCATGTCCGCGGGCGTGCTGTCGGCGGGCATGAGCGGCGCGATTCACGCGCTGGATCTTGGCCTGCCGTTCTCGCGCTTCGGTCCGTTCGAAGCGGGCATCGTGCTGGTGATCATGAACCTGTGCGCGTGGATCGGCCTGCATCCGGTGATACTGGTGTCGGTGGTGGGGCCGTGGCTGCTGCCGCTGGATCCCGATCCGAACATGCTGGCGATGGTGTTCATGATGAGCTGGGGCGTGGGCCTGACGGCATGCCCGACCTCGAACACCATGCTGGTGATGTCCGGTCGCTACGGCCTGCCGTTCGGGAAAATGCTCAACGAGAACCGGCGCTACAGCCTGATCATGACCGCGGTGTGCATTGCGGCGCTGTATGTGTATGCGGGGGTGAAGGGGATTTAACGTTTTGCTCTGCGGCGGGCCGGGGGTGTACTTGCCCCATGCGCTGGAGCGCAAGTATCCCCGCGCCGGGCAGTCCTGGGCCTGGCATTGGGTGTTTCCGCAGGATTCGCTGTCGACGGATCCACGCAGCGGCATTGAGCGACGGCATCATGCGCACGACACGGCTTTCCAGCGTGCCTTCAAGCGGGCGCTGGGATTGGCGCAGGTGCATCAACCAGCAACGCCGCATACGCTGCGGCACAGTTTCGCGACTCAGGTGCTGCAATCCGGCTATGACATCCGCACGGTGCAGGAACTTCTCGGGCATTCGGATGTGAAGACGACGATGATTTACACGCATGTGCTGAAGGTTGGCGGGGGCGGTGTGCGCAGTCCGCTGGATGCGTTGTGAGGGTTTCTTTTGCGATAGTCATACATCCGTTCGCGCGATAAACTCCGCGCGTGTCTGATCTCGCATCCGTCTTCTCCGCAACCGGCGCGCTCGCGCAGGTGGTGCCAAGCTTCCGTGCCCGCCAGGGGCAGTTGGAGATGGCCGAGGAAATACAAAAAGTCATTAATAATCAACAAGTTATAGTTGCGGAGGCGGGTACGGGCACCGGCAAGACCTTTGCCTACCTGGTGCCTGCGCTGCTCTCCGGCGGCAAGGTGATCATTTCCACCGGCACCAAGACGCTGCAGGACCAATTGTTCGGCCGCGACATTCCGACGGTGCGCGACGCGCTGAAAGTGCCGGTGACGGTGGCACTGCTCAAGGGCCGCGCCAACTACGTCTGCCATCATCATCTGTCGCGCGCCAAGTCCGACGGCCGCCTGCCGACGCGTGACGACGTGGCCTATCTCGCGCGCATCGAAAGTTTCGCGCGCATTTCCACCACCGGCGACCGCGCCGACTGCGCCGAGGTGCCGGAGAACGCCGGCATCTGGCCGCTGGTGACTTCCACCCGCGACAACTGCCTGGGT
>JBFWOE010000242.1:0-3448 GCA_050250695.1 Burkholderiales bacterium | reverse complement strand
TCGCCGCGACCTCCATGCTGTCGATGGCCGGCATCATCGTCGCCCTCGACGCATACGGCCCGATCACCGACAACGCCGGCGGCATCGCCGAGATGTCGGAAATGCCGAAGTCGGTGCGTGACGTGACCGACCCGCTGGACGCCGTGGGCAACACCACCAAGGCCGTGACCAAGGGTTACGCCATCGGTTCCGCCGGCCTCGCCGCGCTGGTGCTGTTCGCCGACTACACCCACAAGATCGAGGAAACCGGCCGCACCGTCAGCTTCGACCTGTCGAACCCGGCTGTCATCATCGGCCTCTTCGCCGGCGGACTGATCCCCTACCTGTTCGGCGCGATGGCCATGGAAGCCGTCGGCCGCGCCGCCGGTTCGGTGGTGGTCGAAGTGCGCCGCCAGTTCAAGGAAATCAGCGGCATCATGGAAGGCACCGCCAAGCCCGATTATTCGCGGGCGGTGGACATGCTGACCCGCGCCGCGATCAAGGAAATGATCATGCCCTCGCTGCTGCCGGTGCTGGCACCGGTCGCCGTCGCGCTGATCGTGGGCTTCCTGATGGGCAAGGACGCCGGCATCCAGGCCCTCGGTGGCATGCTGATGGGCACCATCGTCACCGGCCTCTTCGTCGCCATCTCGATGTGCACCGGCGGCGGCGCCTGGGACAATGCCAAGAAGTACATCGAGGACGGCAACCACGGCGGCAAGGGTTCCGAAGCCCACAAGGCAGCGGTCACCGGCGACACCGTGGGCGACCCCTACAAGGACACCGCCGGCCCCGCGATCAACCCGCTGATCAAGATCATCAACATCGTGGCACTGCTGATCGTGCCGCTGCTGTAAACGTTTCAGGCATCAATGAAAACGGCCGGGTTTTCCCGGCCGTTTTTTATGCGTCCAGCCCCTCACGACGGCATGTCCTCGACGAACCACGCCGCCGGCAGTTTTCTGCCGATGCCTGCCTCGCGCGCGCGCTCGTAGACCGCGGGCGCCACCGCCGCGAACTGCAGACCGGTGCCGCCGTTGTTCTTGAACACCGTGATGTCGTCGCGTCCTCCGCGCCGCGGCGAATTGCCCGACACGAGGTCGGGGAAGTCGATGATCTTTTCCCAGCTCAGTATTCCTGCATCGACCGGCCCCGCGAGGTCGCCGCACTGGTGTTCGATCGCGCCCGCCCGCGAATGCGCGACGACCAGCGCAGCGCGGCGCAGGGTTTCATCGTCGATTTCGCGCCGGCTGCTGCCCTTGTCACCGCTGACAATGGACACCACATGCGCGCCCGGCGCCAGCCAACGGCCGTCGAACACCGGTTCGCTGGCATTGGTTGCGGCGACCACGATGTCGGCACCATCGACCGCCGTGCGCACCGTATCCGCTGCAATGACGTTGAGGCCCAGTTCCTGTCTTGCGCTCGCCGCGAATGCCTGCCGGCGTTCGGCATTCGGGCTGTAAATCCTGACTTCGCGCAGCTGGCGCACCGCGCTGGCCGCCTTCAGGTGCCACCACGCCTGCCGTCCGGCGCCGATCAGGCCGAGCACAGCGGCATCCTCGCGTGCCAGCAGGCGCACGCTCAGGGCGCTGGTGCAGGCCACGCGCACAAGCTGGATCAGGCCGTCGTGGATGATGGCGACGGGTGCCAGGCCGGCGGTGCTGAACACGAAAATCAGCCCGCAGTAGGTGCCACCGGGTCCGCGCGCCAGCTTGTCCCGCCGCGCGCGTCCATCCACCCTGCCCTCGAACACCGCGTCCGAGGTGATGCGCAGCGTCATGTAACCATCGCCGACCAGCGCACCCTCCATGCTCTTGAAACAATAGCTGACGTCGGGCTCGGCCAGCGGCACCCGGGTCTGGCTGCGCGCGCGCTCGACCAGCCGGCCCTCGGCCAGTGCCCGGTAGGAGCGCTCCAGTGCGTCCATGCAGCCATCGAGATCGAGCACGCCGGCGACATCGTCGTTGTCGAGCAGCAGCAGTTCATCCGCCATGGCGATCCCGCCTCCCTATTTGACCAGACCGAGTTCGGTCATGATGGCTTTCGTCTGGCCATACTCGGTTTTCATGTATGCAGCGAACTCCTTGCTGCGCAGGAAGTTGCCGTCCCAGAAATACCGGTCCAGTATCTTTTTCCAGTCATCAGTAGCCACCACCTTGCCCAGTACCTCCTCCCAGTAGGCAACCTGGGCTGCGCTGAGCCCCTTGGGACCGATGAGCGCCCGCCAGTTGGAGAGGGACACGTCGTAACCCTGCTCGCGCAGCGTCGGCACCTGCGCCAGTGCGCCGCCGAGGCGCTGCGGTGCGCTGACCGAAAGGATGTGCGTCTTGCCGTCGCGCATCCGGCCGAATGCAGTGCCGACGGCGGAAGCAACCACCTGGATGTGCCCGCCGAGCACGGCGGTAATGCCTTCGGCATTGGTCTTGAACACCACGATTTTCAGCCGTCTGGGATCGATGCCGCCGGCTTTCGCCAGCAAGGACATTGCCAGGTGGTTGGTGCCGCCGCGGTTGCTGACGCCGATGGCGATCGAATCCGGATCCTTCTTCAGCTGTTCGACGAGGTCCTTTGCGGTGCGGTACGGCGAATCCGCGCGTACGGAGAACGCGGTGAATTCGTTGACCAGCAGCGCGATCGGAGTGAAATCGGAGTACTGCTGCCGGCCGGCGATGGTGTTGGCGATCAGCGTCGGATTGCCGATGTCCATGAAATGCGCGTCACCCGGGTTCTGGTTGATGTAGACGCGCGAAATCGTCTGGTTGCCGCCCGGCTTGTTGAGCACCGAGACCGGCACCGGCACCAGCTTCTGTTCCTGCATGATGCGCTGCAGCGTGCGCGCGATGCGGTCGTTGCTGCCGCCGGGTGCCGACGACACCACGATTTCCACCGCTTTTTCCGGATTCCACGGCTGCGCGACGGCAGGTGCGGCCGCAAAAGCGGGAATGAGCGCCGCGGCAAATGCCGCAGCACGCTGAAACTGCTGAAACCGGTCCGGTTGCCGTGCCATGTCCGATGCCTCCTGGTGGTTTATTTTCAATCCCGGCGGCATGTTCTCCGCCGGCCTGCAACAGCCTGTAATGCCGTTACCGGGCGCGGCATCCTGCCCGCGTCCCGCCATGCTCCGTCAACCCTGCGGGGACGTGTTCTCCGGCCTGTCCCCCACGAGCAGCGCCTTCAGCGTCTTCGACGCGAATTCGCGGTGATACAGGATATAGATCACCCAGGCCGTCGCGATCAGCATCAGGTACGGATGCAGGAACCAGGTCATCGCGGCGAGCGCGAAATAATAGGCCCGCAACCCGTCGTTAAAATTGGTTCCGGCATACGAGGTGACCGCGGCGATGCGGTCGATCTGCAGCCCGTACTGTTCCGGATTATCCTTGGGTGCCCTCGGCGCGGCGCCAACCAGCGTCGAGCAGAAACCAAGCTGGCGTATCGCCCAAGAAAACTTGAAAAACGCGTAGAC
>JBFWOE010000241.1:0-3448 GCA_050250695.1 Burkholderiales bacterium | reverse complement strand
GACCTGCAGCAGTGCGTCGGCGAGCGCCGCCATTTCGGCGCGGTTGTGGGATCGCCCCTGTATATAGGCGACTCCGCAGGTGCCTCCAGGCAAGCGCAGCGCACAGCGGGTGACGGTGACCTCGCCGAGGTTGAAGCGGTTTCCGGTGCCGCCGACCCTTCCCTGCACCATGAACAGGCCGGTTTCCGGACGGCGCAGCCAGGTGTGGGGCTGGCCCGGCACGGCGGCAAGGCCTGCTTCCAGCATTGCTGCCGGCGCGCGTGCAAGCAGCCCGATCCAGCGCTGCCGTTCACCCACGCCCGCTTTGTCAACTGTCTGAAACATGGCTTCAGTAAGGTTCGCTCGTATAGACATCTACACAACGCGGGCCATGTTAAAAGCCGAAGGTGAACAACTCATGAATCCTTTGTTACACGACGATGAAGCAGCAGCACCGTTGCGCAGCGAACCGCTTCATGACGAGCAGGGCGGCTTTCATCAGACTGTTGTCGATCCCGTCGACCACGGCTCGTTGTGGGCCGCGATCGAACAGGCCATCGCCGGCGACATTGCCGCCGGGACGTACAAGCCGGGAGAAAAACTGCCTTCGGAAAACACGCTGGCGCTGCGCTTCGGGGTCAACCGCCACACCGTGCGCCAGGCGATGTCGCATCTCGCACGCCGGGGCGTGGTGCGAACCGAGCACGGCCGCGGCACTTATGTACTGGACGGCGCCATCGACTACGTGCTCGGCAAACGCACCCGGTTTTCCAGGAACCTGGCCGCGACCGGATTGCAGGCGAGGCGCCGCCTGATCGAGGTCCGGAACGTCGCCGCGGGCCAGAAGCTCGCTGGCATTTTCGGAATCCGGGGCGATGACATCGTCACGCTGATCGTGGCCTGCGGCGAAGCCGGCGGCAGGGTGCTCAGCGTCGGCGAACACTATTTCCCGCCCTGCTTTTCCGGAATTGCGAAAGCCTTCGAAGAAACCGGATCGATCACCAGCGCCCTCTCCGGATTCGGCATCAAGGATTACGTGCGCAGGAGCAGCATCGTCACCGCCCGGCTGCCGGACGCGCACACGGCGCTGCGGCTGGGACAGGCCGAATCACGGCCGGTGATCTGCGTGGAATACGTCAACGTCTCGTCGCAGGGACAGGCCGTGGAATTCGGCCGGACCTGTTTTCACGGCGACCGCATACAGCTGACGGTGGAGCACGATTTCCATGAGTGAAGCCGCTGCACGTTATGCGCTTTATTTCGCGCCGCGCGCGGACACCCCGTGGTGGTCGCTGCTGTCGCGCTGGCTGGGTTATGACGCGGCAACCGGGCGCGCGGTCGAGCGCCTGCCGGTGCCGGGCCTGGATCGCGAAGCCATGCAGCGCGTGACCGCCCATCCGCGGCGCTACGGCGGACATGCGACGCTGAAAGCGCCGTTCCGCCTGGCGGCGCCGTACGCGGAGGCCGACCTGGTGCGCGCGGTGGATGACTACGCGGCCGGCCAGTCGGCGTTTGTCCTGCCCCCATTGCGCGTGGAGCAGTTGTCGAATTTCTTCGCACTGACGCCGGCGCAGCCCGATGCGCGCATCAACCGCATCGCCGATGACTGCACCACGCAATTCGACCGCTTCCGCGCACCATCCAGCGAAGCCGAGACGGCGCGCAGACTGCGCGAGCCGCTCGATGCGGTCGCGCTGGCGCTGCTGGAACAATGGGGTTATCCGCATGTCCTGCAGAGATACCGGTTCCATCTGTCGCTCACCGGGACGCTCGACGACGAATCGCCGCAGGTGGTCGAAACAGTACGCGACGCCGCGCGGGAAGTCTTCGACGGACTGGCCGCACCGGCGCCCGATTTCGACGCAGTGTGCATCTTCAGGCAGTCCGCGCCGGCGGATGATTTCATCCTCTGCCACCGCGCGGTGTTCGCGTCATGAGCGGGCGGCTGGTTTACGTGGTGGGACCTTCGGGCGCCGGCAAGGACAGCGTGCTCGAATACGCGAGGACGCACCTGCCGCTGGATGCCGGAGTCATCTTCGCCCGGCGTTTCATCACCCGCCCGCCGTCCGCGGCGGGAGAACAGCACATCGCCTTATCGGCCGAACAGTTCGATCGCATCGCGGACAATCGCGCGTTTGCACTGCAGTGGGAGGCGAACGGCCTGCGCTACGGTATCGGCGGCGAAATACGGCGCTGGATGAATCTGGGTTTTCACGTGGTCGTCAACGGCTCGCGTGCGTACCTGCCGGCGGCGGCGGAAAAATTCCCGGACCTGGTGGTGATCAACATTACCGCCTCGATGGACACCATCAGGACGCGGTTGCGGCTGCGGGGACGCGAAACCGCAGCGGAAGTCGAGCAACGCATCCTGCGCGCAGAATCGCTGCCCCTGCCCTCCGGGCCGGATGTCGAAACCATCGTCAACGACGGGGCACTGGAGGCTGCGGGCGCACAACTCCTCGACCTGCTCTGCAACCTGGATCAGACGGCGATGGCCTGATGCTGCTAGGCCGCCGCGCGCATCTGCGCCGGCGCGTCGAACAGCAGTTCGATGTGGTTGCGGTAGAGCCGCAGCTGTTCGCTCGCCATCCTGGCGTCGTTCATCGCCTTGGCGAGTATGAACGCGCCTTCGAGCACCACGGTGAACCCGTCGGCCAGCTGCGCCGGACTGACCGGGGTTTTCGGCGGGTATTTCTTCACGATGAGCTCGAATTTCTCCTGCAGCAGCGTGCGCCAGCGCGCGAAGGTTTCGTGCAGCAGCTTGCGCGTCTCGTCGTCGAACTGCTGCAGCTCGTAGACGTACGAGGCGAGCAGGCAGCCGGGATAGGGCTCGGTCATTCCGCTGAACATGTCCTCGAACAGGCGGATGAAAATGAGGATCTGCTGCAGCGGGTCGTCGCTCAGCTTTTCGGCCTGCGCGCGGGTCTCGGCGTAGACCAGCGCGTCCTGGCTGGCATAACGCCGCAGCAGCGCCTTCGCTAGGTCGTCCTTGGTCTTGAAGTGGTGGAAAAACGCGCCCTTGGTAATGCCCACGTGTTCGAGCACGTGGTCGACCTTCATGCCCGAGTAGCCCAGCTTGAGGACCAGGTCGCGGGCGCCGTCGAGGATTTTTTCGCGGGTTGCGATACCGTCTTTACGCATGCCGTTTTTGCCATGAAATCAACATACCGGGCAGTATGCCTGAATCCGTGAATTTATGCACAACTGATCGTTAAATTATATAACTTCATGTTATTACTATATATTTATTATTTCAATTAAACAGACTAAATAGTTTGACAAGAATCTCCCCCTTGTTTATATTCCCGGACCGTTTGGTCTGTTTAGGTCATCGCGGATTTTTATTTAGGGAGAGATTTTGATGTACGACATTCTGGGTTACCTCACCATTGCCCTGATTCCGGGCTTCATCCTGCTCGACCTGGTGCACCGGCACCGCCACTACGAAACCACGCGTTTCTGGCGCTGG
>JBFWOE010000240.1:0-3500 GCA_050250695.1 Burkholderiales bacterium | reverse complement strand
TTGCGCGCGCCCGCGCCATAAACCAACACTCGCCATGAACGACTTATCCGCCGCGTCCATGAACAGGACGGTCGGAAGCGCCAGAGTTCAGTCACCCGGAAAATCAGCCAGGGCGAAAATACACCGAACAGCATCAATATGAAGAAAACGATGTGTCCACCGAAGCGATCAGTCGCCGCCCCCCAATGGCAGACCCGTCAGCAAGCCCGCAAAAACCGGCGTCGTCACGGATTGGGTTTCGTTAAGCCAGAGGATCTGCTTGTTGGAAATGCCGATGACCGCAAACATCATCCAAATCATGAAACAAACCGTTAATGCAATCGCACTCAACGTCACAACCGAAGACCACCGCTGGTATTTGTCCGTTGCCATCGCACGCTTCCCAAGGTGTCCGGAAAGCAAGTTACGGGAACTGGCCACGCCCGGGTTTGATCTATGTCAACAAAAGATGCATTTCAAATCCATCTTTAAATAGCCGTTTTAGAATTAATTGCGACTCATCATCCGCCAGTCCTGAATTACGTTTTGCGGAGCGAAACGGGACCGCATGCGCCTGACGAACTTTGCCAACTACATCTTGCGCGTACTCTTTATCTGGGCATGCCCCAGCATGTGGATCGCCTATCGATGATCGGCGATATCGCGATCGCGTACAACATTTAGGAAAACCCCCTGATGAAAATCGTCCATGACTTGGTCAAACAAGGCCACGTGGAAACCACGCGGGGAAAAGGCGGGGGGGTATGCGATTTGACGGGGCACCGGAGAACAAGTCAACCTGGGGGATATCGTGCGGCACGGAGGAAAACCTGGGAATTGTCGAATATTTCCAGAAAGACAACACGGCCTGCCCCATCAGGCTTTCGTGTGCACTGGCAGAAATTCTGGTGCAGGCCATATGTGCATTTTTTTACAAACTCGACAGCTACACGCTGGCTGCTCTGATGGTGCAGCAGGAAAAACTGACCGAGAACTTCCGCATCCCTAACACATAGGCATGGCATCAACCGGCACCAGATTGTTACGACTTGTGTGGAAGATCGGGGTCGTCATCCATCAGTATGCGGTGCGCCGGCCCTTCCAGGTCCTCGAACTGGCCGCTGCGCAGGGCCCACCAGAATACGGCGCCGATCGCAAAAACCAACACCAGCGACAACGGTATCAGCAGGTAGAGGATGTCCATGTCAGCTGCGCTCCCGCGCCAGGCGCAGCGCGTTGGCCACCACCAGCAGCGACGAAGCCGACATGCCTGCCGCTGCGAGCAGCGGCGTGACCAGCCCCGCGACGGCCAGCGGCAATGCGACCGCATTGTAGGCAACGGCCCAGGCCAGGTTCTGGTGAATGACGCGCAAGGTGCGCCGGGCATGGCGGCGCGCATCCACGATTGCGCCCAGGCGCTCATCCATCAACACCACGTCGGCGGCACTCTGGGCGAGATCGGTGCCGCTGCGCAGCGCAATCGACACCTGTGCCTGCGCCAGCACCGGCGCATCGTTGATGCCGTCGCCGATCATCGCCACGATCGCACCGTTGCGCTGCAGTTCCTTCACCTGGGCAAGCTTGCCGGCCGGGGTCGCCCCGCCCCGGGCGTCGCGGATGCCCAGTTCGGCGGCGGCGCGCGCAACCTGCGCAGGATGGTCGCCCGACAGCAGCACGACTTCGACCCCTGCTTCGGTCAGGGCGCGCACCACGTCCGGCGCGTCGGCACGCGGCACGTCGTCGAGCAGGAACAGCGCAAGCCATCCCTGTTCGTCGCCCATGGCGACCGTGATGACGGCCCCTGAAACCGCCTCGACGGGAAGGTCCGGCATTGCCTGCGAATGGAGGCCCGCGACAAACTGCAGCGTGCCGATGCGCAGCCGGCGCCCCCCGACCGAGCCTTCGATGCCCTGCCCCGGAAAATTGCATGCGCCGGTCGCCAGCGGGTGCACGCCCGCGGCAGCCCGCACCAGCGCCCTGCCGATCGGGTGTTCGGATTGTGATTCCAGCGCAGCCGCGAAGGCCAGGCAGCGTCCGCGCGTTTCGCCCGCAAGCAGCCTGATTCCGGCCAGCGTCATCCGGCCGGTGGTCAGCGTGCCGGTCTTGTCGAATACAAAATGCGTGGCGCGTGCCAGCGTCTCCAGGGCTGTGCCGCGGGTCACCAGCACGCCCGCGCGGTACGCTGCGCCGGTAGCCGCCGTCAGCGCAGCCGGCGTTGCCAGCGACAGCGCGCAGGGACAGGTCACCACCAGCATGGACACCGCCACCCACAGGGCGCGCGACGCATCCACCTGCCACCATGCCGCAAAAACACCCGCAGTCAGCACCAGCAGCGCGGCGACAAACCATTGCGCAACGCGGTCGGCGACCTGCGCAATGCGCGGTTTCGTCGACTGCGCGCGATCCATCAGGCGTACGATGCCCGCCAGCACGGTGTCGTCACCGGCGCGGGTCACCCGCAGGGTCAGCATGCCGTCGAGGTTGACCGACCCTCCGCTGACGGCATCTCCCGTCCGTTTCGGCACCGGGCGCGACTCCCCGGTCAACAGGGCCTCGTCCACGGCGCTGCCGCCGTCCACCACCACGCCGTCGGCGGGTATCGACGCACCCGGACGCACGCGCAGGAAATCGCCCGGCTGCAGTGAAACTGCCGCCACGCGCTCGGTGGCGTCGCCGGGCCAGGCCAGGAGGCGCTCGGCGCTTGCCGGCACCAGGCGTACCAGGCGTTCCTGTGAATCCGCAGCCTTCGCCTGTGCGGTCATTTCGAGAAAACGTGCGCCGAGCAGCAGGAACACGAACATGCACAGCGAATCAAAATACACCTGGCCCGAAGCCGTCCAGGTTGCCCACAGGCTGGCAACGAATGCGATTACGATCCCCAGTGCCACCGGCACGTCCATGCCGACGCGGCGCGTCCTGAGGTCGCGCCATGCACCCGCGTAGAACGGCATCGCGGACCACAGGGCCACCGGCAGGGTCAGCAACAGGCTGGCGATGCGCATCAGCTGCTCGATGTCCGGCGTCATCGCGCCTTCGGCGATGTAAACCGGGATGGCGTACATCATCACCTGCATCATGCCGAAGCCGGCGATGAACAGGCGCCACAGCAAAACGCGGCGGTCGCGCTGCAGCCGCGACTCGGCGCGATTGCCGTCATAGGGCTGCGCCGAGTAGCCGAGCTCCGCGACTGCCCGCAGGATCGCGCCCAGGGTGGTAATACGGCTGTCCCAGCGCAGGCGCGCACGTCGTGTCGCGTAGTTGAGCGTCGCAGTATGCACGCCGGACAACCGCGCCAGCCGCTGCTCGATCAGCCAGACACAGGCGGCGCAGGTCACGCCGTCGATCAGCAGCGCAGCTTCCTTCACGGCGTTATCCGGCCCGGCATCACGCACAAACGCGCGCTGCACTTCGGGCAGGTCGTACAGGCCGAGATCCGCCAGCGCCGGGTCCCGGCCTTCGGCATCACGCGCGGCCGGCGCCGGCGCAGTGCGGTTCCGGGAGTACGCGCCGAGGCCGATGTC
>JBFWOE010000239.1:0-3541 GCA_050250695.1 Burkholderiales bacterium | reverse complement strand
ATGCTCCAGACCCAGCGGCGCAGGGCGAAGCTGCTGAAAAGAGCCGTCGTCGCGCTGTGGTTCGCCTACCGCACACCGCTGTCGCCCTGGTACGCCAGGCTGATTGCCGTGCTGGTGGTCGCCTATGCCTTCAGCCCGATCGACCTGATTCCCGATTTCATCCCCGTCATCGGACTGCTCGACGATGCCATCCTGCTGCCGGTCGGCATCTGGCTCGCGCTGAAGCTGGTGCCGGCACCGGTGATGGCCGAATCGCGGCAGCAGGCGCAGTCCTGGCTGGACGCGCGCAAACCGAAACCGCAGAATTACTTCGCGGCCGCGCTGTTCATCGCACTGTGGATACTCGCTGCATGGCTGCTGTGGCGATGGCTGGCCGAATGAAGCACAAATGACCATGGAAGATCCGGCACCCCCCAAATCCCGCAGACGCTGGTCGTGGCGCAAACACGAAGACGGCGTCGGATCCGAGGTGGCCGTGCGCGAACTGTCCATCGTCACGCTGGTCGCGGCGCTGATCATCGGTGCGGCATTCCTGATCGCCTGGCGCTTCGTGCGCCCGGCGCCGCCGGACGCCTTCGTCATTTCCACCGGCAACGAAGCCGGCGCCTACCACCTGTACGCCGGGCGTTACCGCGACCTGCTGGCCAAAGAGCGGATCAAGGTTGAATTGCGCCCGTCGGCGGGCTCCATCGACAACCTGGGACGGCTGGCCGACGGCAGCGTCGACGTCGCGCTGATGCAGGGCGGCATTGCCTCACCTGACCGCGACTACGGGCTGGTTTCGCTGGCGGCGCTGTACTACGAACCGCTGTGGGTTTTTTATCGCGACACAAAACCGCTGAACCTGCTCGGCCACCTCGCCGGCAAACGCATTGCCGCCGGGCCCGAAGGCAGCGGCACCCGCGTGCTGGTGCGCAACGTGCTGCAGGCCGGTGACGCACTGACGGCCGGCGAACCGCTGTCCACGCTGACCGGCATGGCCGCCGCCGAAGCCCTGGTCGCCGGCCGGCTTGACGCCGCGCTGTTCGTCGCAGCACCCGACGCGCCGGTGGTGCAGAAGCTGCTGAAAACCCCGGGCATCCGGCTGATGAGTCTGCACCACGCCGAGGCGCTGGCGCGGCGCTTCCCCTATCTCTCGCCGATCACGCTGCCGCGCGGGATGATCGACCTCGGCGCCGACATCCCGTCCGCCAACGTCACCATGGTCGCGGCCACCACGCACCTCGTCGCACGTGCGGATTTCCACCCGGCGCTGATCGCCGTGCTGCTGCAGGCAGCCAGCAAAGTGCACGGCGGCGCGGGCGTTTTCAGCAAGGCCGGCGAATTCCCGGCCGCGCGCGAAGGTGATTTTCCGGTCAGCGAGGATGCGCTGCGTTATTTCAAATCAGGTCCGCCCTTCCTGCAGCGTTACATGCCGTTCTGGGTCGCCAACCTGATCGAACGCCTGGTGGTGCTGCTGGTCCCGCTGATCGCAGTGCTGATCCCGGTGATGCGCATCATGCCGGCGTTCTACGACTGGCGCGTCAAGCGCAAGATCTTCCGCTGGTACCGCGACCTGAAGGAAGTCGAAACCGCGATCCGCCGCCGCGACAGCGCCGCCGCGACAGCGAAACTGCTGCAGCGGCTCGACGACATCGAGGACGGCGTCAACGCCATCCGCGTGCCGCTGACCTACTGGGATTACGTCTACACGCTGCGCGGCCACATCGACCAGGTACGCGCGCGGCTGGTCCCGGCTGTGCCGCCTAACGATCCCTGACCCGGACCATTACGGCTTCGACAGCCGTCAGCGGTACCACCGCATCAAAAAATTCACGGCCACTCAGCCCGCCCAGCTGGACCACGCGGGCATTCACCATGCGCACAACGCCAGTGAGTTCCTGACCGGAGCTCACCCGCACTGAAACCCGCCGGCCTTTCTGCGCCGCCAGCACGGATTCAATTGAATCGGATGCACCAACCTGAAGTTCTGCAGCCGACACTGTTGCCGTGCCGACCAGCAGAAGGGCCGCGATGGCCAGCATGCCTGTGACTGATTTCATTAAATTCCCCCTGTGATTGAAGATGTCGGCAACCATGGCGGACGCCGTGTCCCGCACTCCGGTTTTGAGGCTAGGGGATTCAGCGCAAGCTGTCCAGCACCGCCTGTGACGCCGGCAGAAAACCGGCTAAGCCTCTGCAGGAACCGATGCCGATGCATCGATCCTGAAAAATTCGACAACGTCGCTGATCTCACGGGTGCGCGCCATCGGCGGCAGGCTGCGCCAGATGCGCTTGCCGTAGGATTTTGATATCAGCCGCGGGTCGCAGATCATCAGCACGCCGCGGTCGGTTTCGTCGCGGATCAGCCGCCCGGCGCCCTGCTTCAGCGAAATCACCGCGCGCGGAAGTTGATATTCCATGAAGGCATTGCGGCCCTCGTTGTTGATTTTTTCGATGCGCGCCGAGAGCACCGGATCGTCGGGCGGCGCGAACGGCAGCTTGTCGATCATCACCAGCGACAGCGCGTCGCCGCGCACGTCCACCCCTTCCCAGAACGACTGGCTGCCGACCAGCACGGCGTTGCCCAGCTCGCGGAAACGCAGCAGCAGTTCGCTGCGCGACCCTTCGCCCTGCGCCAGCAGCGGGTAATCCCAGCCGCGTTTTTTGAATTCATCGATCAGCAGGCCGTGTGCTTCGCGCATGGCGCGCAGGCTGGTGAACAGCAGGAAGGCGCGGCCGCGGCTCGCCTCCACCACCGGCAGCGCCGCTTCAACCACGGCGCGGGTGTAATCCGGCGTATTGGGGTCGGGCAGCGCCTGCGGCACGTAGAGCAGGCCCTGCTTTTCGAAATCGAAGGGGCTCGCCCAGTTCGCGGTGTGCGCGGCCTCGATGCCGAGCTCGTTGACGTAATGCGAGAAGTTGCCGTTCACCGACAGCGTCGCCGAGGTGAACACCCAGGCCTTGGCCTGCGCTTCCACCTGCTTGCGGAAAATCTCCGCGATCGACAGCGGCGTGGCGTTGAACTGCACCGACTGGTTGAACACCTCCACCCAGCGCACCAGGCTGGCGTCGTTGTCCTCGCGCCAGCCGGCGAGTTGCGCGCGCAGCGCATCGGCGCGCTCGAAACACTGCTGCAGCCCTTCGCTGCGCCCGGCCTGCGAGTGCAGCGTCTCCGCCAATGCGTCCAGCCGGTCGCAGGCTTCCACCAGCGCCTCGGTCACCGCCTTGCGGTTGCGCAGCGCATTGGCCGGCATGCGCGCGCCGGCCTCGTCAAAGGCCAGGCGCAGGTCTCGTCCCGCCTTCTCCAGCGCGTTCGCCGCCACCGGCAGCGCGGCAAAATCCTTGGCGCTGGCCGCCGCCTCGATTCGTGCGTCGCGCGCAAGGTCAGTCAATTGAGTCGTCGATACCGATTGTCCGAAAAACAGGCTGGCGGTTTCCGGCAACTGGTGCGCCTCGTCGAAAATCACCGTGTTGCAGGCCGGCAACAATTCGGCCACGCCTTCGTCACGCAAGGTCACGTCGGCAAAAAAAAGGTGATGGTTGACCACCACCACATCGG
>JBFWOE010000238.1:0-3584 GCA_050250695.1 Burkholderiales bacterium | reverse complement strand
CCAGCTTCAGCGCGAGCCAGATGCCGACCGGCAGCAGGATGGCATCGTCGAGCAGTCCGATGACGGGGATGAAATCGGGAATCAGGTCGATCGGGCTGAAGGCATAGGCGACCACCAGCACGGCAAACAGCCTGGCGTACCAGGGCGTCAGCGGATTGCGGTAGGCGAACCACAGCGCGACGACATCACTTTTCAGCAGCTTCGCCCAGCGCCGCAGGGTCTGCAGCATTTTATTTGACGCTGCGCAGCCCGGTGGGCGCCGCCCACAGGTCATGGGCGTCGGATCGCGTGACCTTGACCCGTGCGAACTCTCCGGGTTTGAGCTTCGCGCCCTGGCGGATGATCACGCGGCCGTCGATTTCCGGGGCGTCTGCGGCGGAACGCGCGATGGCGCCGTCCCTGCCGGCATCATCCACCAGTACGGTGATGGTTTTGCCGACCTGGCGTTTCAGCCGCTCAGCGCTGATTTTTTCCTGCACTGCCATGAAACGCGCGCGGCGTTCTTCGCGCACTTCTTCCGGAACCGGATCGGGCAGGGCGTTGGCGCCTGCGCCCTCGACCGGCGAATAGGCGAAACAGCCGACACGGTCGAGCTGTGCTTCCTCGAGGAATTCGAGCAGTTCCTCGAATTCGCGTTCGGTCTCCCCGGGGAAGCCGGCGATGAAGGTGCTGCGGATGGTGATGTCGGGGCAGATCGCGCGCCAGTCGCGGATGCGCTTGAGGGTGCCTTCGGCGTTGGCCGGGCGTTTCATCAGTTTCAGGATGCGCGCGCTGGCATGCTGGAAGGGCACGTCGAGGTAGGGCAGCAGTCTGCCTTCCGCCATCAAGGGGATGACTTCATCGACATGCGGATACGGATACACGTAATGCAGCCGCACCCAGACGCCGAGTCCGGACAGTGCCTGCGCCAGTTCGGTCATGCGGGTTTTCAGCGGCCGTCCGTTCCAGAAGCCGGTGCGGTACTTGATGTCGACGCCGTAGGCGCTGGTGTCCTGCGAGATTACCAGCAGCTCCTTCACGCCGGCCTTCACCAGGTTCTCGGCCTCGGTCATCACTTCGCCGACCGGCCGGCTGACGAGGTCGCCGCGCATCGAGGGGATGATGCAGAAACTGCAGCGGTGGTTGCAGCCTTCGGAAATCTTCAGGTAGGCGTAATGCCGTGGCGTCAGGCGTATGCCCTGCGGCGGTACCAGGTCTTCGTAAGGGTCATGCGGCTTCGGCAGGTGGGTGTGCACCGCGTCCATCACCGCCGCGGTCGCGTGCGGCCCGGTGACAGCAAGCACTTTCGGATGGTGCTCGCGCACGATGTCGCCCTTGGCGCCGAAGCAGCCTGTGACGATGACGCGGCTGTTTTCGGTGAGTGCTTCGCCGATGGCGTCCAGCGATTCCTCGACTGCCGCGTCGATGAAGCCGCAGGTGTTGACGACCACGAGATCGGCATCCTGGTAGGTCGGCGAGACGAGGTAACCCTCGGCGCGCAACTGCGTCAGGATATGCTCGGAATCAACCAGCGCTTTCGGACAGCCGAGCGAAACGAATCCGACCTTGCGGGGAGGAGTGGGCACTGGATATCCGGAAACGGGAACGCGCCGCGGCGCGTCAGGACTTGGGTTCTTCGCCGTTTTCTTTTTTGGTTTCGCCCGGCTGTCCCGGGAAACCGGGGAAGGGGAAGTTGCCCCACAGGTTGCGGGTCTGCGCGGTGAGCTGGTTCTGCATGTCGAGGAAGGTGCGCGCGCTCTGCTCGAGGTAGCGGCTCATCAGGCCCTGCATCGCCGGGCCCTGCATCTTCACGAACTCGTTCCAGGTCTCGGAATTGAGCATCGGGTTCTGGCCGTAGACCTGGCGCGACTGGTCCTGCAGCTTCTGCTGGATCTGCATGAAGGTCTGGATGTTCTTTTCGAGGTAGCCGCCCATCATGCCCTGCATGGCATTGCCGTAGAAACGGATGATCTGCGACAGCGAGTCGCTGGTGAACATCGGCGCGCCGGCCGATTCTTCCTCGAGGATGATCTGCAGCAATATGCTGCGCGTCAGGTCTTCCTTGGACTTGGCGTCCTCTACCTTGAACTCGACGTTTTCAAGCACCAGTTTCTTGACGTCGGCCAGCGTGATGTAGCTGCTGGTTTCGGTGTCATAGAGCCGGCGGTTGGGGTACTTCTTGATGGTGCGGACCTGTGCGCTCATGGCTTGCCTCAGGAAGAAGGTGCAGCATTATTTCACATGCGCCGCATCGACGCAACCGCAACATGAAAAAAACATCAAATAAATCAATGGTATACAACTCATTGTGCGTTGTTTCAAGTTGCCGCGCAATCAGCCGTAATGAAAGGGGCGGGCCGGGCCGCTGTTGCAGCATGGCACGACCCTGCCATCCGGATCTCCTCCTCTTGTTCGCGGGGTGCTTTCGCGGTCACAGAGGTTTGCCCGCCGGTGCCGAATCCCGGCGGGCATTTTTTTGTCCGCCAGCCGGCGGGTTACTGCATGTGCTGGCCGCCGTTGATGGCGATGTTGGCGCCGGTGACGAACGCCGCTTCTTCCGAGCACAGGTAGGCCACCAGGCCGGCGACTTCCTCGGGTTTGCCGAGCCGGCCGATGGGGATCTGCGGAATGATCTTGGAATCGAGCACTTCCTTGGGGATGGCCATCACCATCTGGGTGCCGATGTAGCCGGGGGAAATTGTGTTCACGGTGACCCCCTTGCGCGCATATTCGAGCGCGGCGGCCTTGGTGAAACCGTGCATGCCGGCTTTCGCCGCCGAATAGTTGGTCTGGCCGAAAGCCCCTTTCTGGCCGTTGACCGAGGACACGTTGATGACCCGGCCCCAGCCGCGTTCTGCCATGCCGTCGATCACCGGCTTGGTCATGTTGAACACGCTGTCGAGGTTGGTTTTCATCACCGCGTCCCAGCTGTCCTTTTCCATCTTGCGGAAGGTGGTGTCGCGGGTGATGCCGGCGTTGTTCACCAGTACGTCTACCGGGCCCACGTCCTTGACGATCTGCGCCACGGCCTTCTTGCAGGAATCGTAGTCCGCGACGTCGACCGGCACGGCGCGGAAATCAAAACCTTCCTTCTGCATGTCGGCCAGCCACTGGCTGTGTTTCTGGTTGCCGGGGGAATAGGTGGCGACCACCTGGTAGCCCATCTTGGCGAGTTTCATGCAGATGGCCTCACCGAGGCCGCCCATACCGCCGGTGACGACTGCGACGCGTGACATGTTGATTCCTCCTGTGTTGATCCTGTTGGTGAATTTAGCAGCAATCCGCGCCGGCGGATATTGGTCCTGGCCGAATCAGGTGCATTTTTCCCGGACATAACGGCCCGGCGCCGCTTCGATCGGCGGATGCGCCGCGCTGCCCGGTGCGCGCGCCGGAACCTGCACGCCGCCGCATGCGGCCAGCCATGCCGTCCAGTCCGGCCACCAGCTGCCGGGCATGCTGGCGGCGCCGGCCAGCCAGGTTTCGGCCTCAGGCGGCAATGCGTCGTTGATCCAGAAATTGCGCCGGTTGCGTTTTGCCGGATTGATGACGCCGGCGATGTGGCCGCTGGCGGCGAGCACGAATCGGATATCGCCGCCGATCAGCTG
>JBFWOE010000237.1:0-3632 GCA_050250695.1 Burkholderiales bacterium | reverse complement strand
TGCGCCAGTCGGCGTGGCCCATGAAGCCGTCCAGCGGCGTGAAGCCGCCGATGCCCAGCATCAGCAGATCGCCTTTTTCGCGGGAACTGACCGGAATTTTCGGCAGTCCAGCCGCACGTGACAACTCGGCTCCAAGGGCGGGGCCGGAGAGCAGCAAGGGTTTCAGGTCCCTCCCGCCATGGGGTTTTACCAGTTTGGACACGGGATATTATTTGCTGCGGAAATGTCGGAATGGGGTCAGCGAGCGAGGCTAACATGCAGTCCCGTCTCGACTTATCCATTTATTTTATGTATGGATAAGACTTGGAGCCGGGTGCAGCCCCCCACCTCCATATCATGGAAATCTAATGCGCCGCCGGGCCTTAAGTGCCGGGGATTTATTGCCGACCATCCGGAAATTTAGTGCTACCATGCCCCGCGTTTTACCGATTTTGTCATTCAACTTCCAAAAGATGAGCCGCGGCATGTACCGACACGGCCGGTTGATCTCAGCGCTCACAGGGGCGCTTTTTTTATTTGTGGCGGCATCACCGGTGCCGGCACAGGGATTCCTGCGCGATCCGTTCGGGACCGATGAAAGTGTGGCACCGGCACCGCATCTGCGATGGGAGTCTGCGTTGCCGTTGCCGGGGGTGGGTGCACCAGTAACCGAAGGCCAGCTGACACGGAATCTGCCGCTGTCGTTGCCCGAGTTGACGGAATTCGCTCTGCGCAACAATCCCCGGACACGCCAGTCGTGGCTGGCTGCACGTGCGGCTGCCGCCGGGGTCGGCATTGAAAAGGCCGATTTGTTGCCACAGATCAGCGCCAACTATGCGGTGACACGCAACCAGCAGGTCTCGAACCAGGGGGCAATCGTGCCCTGGCAGACGCGTTATGGTCCATCGGTCAGCCTGAGCTACGTGCTGTTCGACTTCGGTATGCGCGGCTACCAGATCGAAACCAGCGAATATCGGTTGCTGGCGGCGAATCTCGTTCATAACCGGGTACTGCAGGACGTCGTTTTCCTGGTCGAACAGGCGTATTACCGGTTGATCGGCAATGACGCGCTGGTGCGGATCAACCGGCAATCGCTGAAAAACGCAGAAATCGCGCAGGAAGCGGCCCGCAAGCGCCGCGAGTCGGGACTGGCGACCGTGGCGGATGTCTATCGTGCAGAAACGCTGGTGGCGCAGGCGAGACTCAACCTGACGCGCAGCAGCGGTGAACTGGAGAAATCCCGTGGCCAGCTCGCCTCGGTGGTCGGCCTGCCTGTCAATGTCGGCATTGCGGTGTTGCCGCTTGAGGCGCCCCCTCAGACCACGGAAGTGGCAGGTTCCATTGCCGAATTGCTGGAACGTGCGAAGTCATCACGCCCTGACCTGGTTGCTGCCGAGGCGCAGGTGCGTGGTGCCCGTGCCAATGCCAGGGCGGTTGAACGTGCCGGGTTGCCGAGCATCGAGGTGAACGGCGGCGGCGGCCGTAATGCATTTGGCGACAACCGGGCTGCCGTCAGCAATTACTCGATCGGATTGGCCGTGCGCATACCGATATTTTCGGGTTTTCGCGACACCTACAGCGTGCGGCAGGCCCGGGCCCAGGCAGAGGCCGCGGAGGCCAGCCGCGATATCCTGATCAGACAGGCCGAAGTCGAAGTCTGGCAGGGTTACTATGAACTGAATACGGTGACCAGCAGCATTTCCAGCACTGAAGCCCAGGTTCGCTCAGCGGAGCAGACTGCGCAGGCGACGCTGGCACGTTACCGCAGCGGATTCGGCAGCATCCTTGACCTGATCACGGCACAGCAGGAAGAGTCGAATGCGCGGGTACAGCAGATCCAGTCCTATCTGGACTGGTTTACCACGCTGGCGCGGCTGCAGGCCGCCGTCGGTGCCAGTGACTTACTCAAGGTGGCGGGCGGAGCAAAATGAGACGACTGATCATGGTGCTGGTGTTTCTTGCAATCGGTGCTGCGGGAGCGGGCGGCTACTGGTATTGGCAGCAGTCGAAACAGGCCTCGGCAGAGGGCGCCAAGGGTGGCAAGGGCAAGGGAACCAAAGGCGGCCGTGGCGGACCGCTGACTGTCAAGGCGGTGCGTGCGGTCACCAAACCCATGCCGGTGCTGATCGACGCCGTGGGCACCGTGGAACCGGAGCAAAGCGTGCAGGTGCGGGCGCAGATCAGCGGTGTGCTGCAGTCGGTGCTGTTCAAGGAAGGTGACAAGGTGAAAGCCGGCCAGCAGTTGTTCCAGATCGATCCGCGCACATTTCAGGCGCAGTACAACCAGGCGCTGGCCGCGCTGGCGCGCGACCGGGCGCAACTGGAGAATGCCAGGGCACAGGAACAGCGTCTGGCACCCTTGCTGAAACAGGAATTCATAACCCGGCAGGAATACGATGTCGCTGTGACTTCGGCAAAATCGCTCGAGGCTACGGTGCAGGCCGGGCAGGCCGCGGTGGAGCAGGCACGGATTCAGCTGGAGTTTTCACGCATCGTTTCGCCGATCAGCGGACGCACCGGCCAGCTTGCGGTCCGGGCGGGCAACCTGGTGCCCGCTGCCGGCGGGGGCGCCCCCTTGGTCACCATCAACAGCACCGACCCGATACTTGTCAGCTTCAGCATCCCTGAGCGGCAGCTTGATGACATCCGCAGGTTCCAGCAGACGCAGGGCATACGCATAGAGATTCTCCCTGATCGCAGCGGCCCCGTAGCCGCTGAGGGCAAACTGGTGTTCGTCGACAATACGGTGACTCCGCAGACGGGCACTGTTCTGCTGAAAACCCGGGTCGACAATCCCAGGGAATTGATCTGGCCGGGCCAGTTTGTGAATGTACGCATCGTGCTGACTGTCGAGCCCGAGGCGGTGGTCGTACCGGAGATCGCGGTCCAGCCGGGGCAGGAAGGCAGCTTTGTCTACCTTATCGACAGCGAAAGCAGAGTTCGCGTGCAACCGGTGAAGGTGTCCCGTCAGATCGGCGGGGAGATTGTCATCGCGTCCGGTATCAAGGCCGGAGACCAGGTGATTACCGAGATACCGCAGACTTTGCAGGTCGGTGCGCCCGTCAAGGTAGCCGGCACGGAAGGCGCCGTGGGTGCGCCCAAGGGCAAAGGCAAGGGCAAAGGTGGCAAAAAGGGCGAGAAGAAGTCCGGAGAGAAGACTGAGGGCTGAAGATCATGAACCTGTCGAAGATATTCATCGAGCGTCCGATTGCAACCAGCGTACTGGTTTCGGCCATCATCATCTTCGGCCTGATCGCGTTTCGCGCGCTCCCGGTCAACGAACTGCCCAATGTCGATTTTCCGACCATCCGCGTTGATGCCACTCTGCGCGGGGCGAGTCCGGAAATCATGGCTTCCACGGTGGCGACCCCGCTGGAACGCCAGTTCAGCCAGATCGCCGGCGTCGACAGCATGGATTCGTTCAACATTGCCGGCCGTACGCGCATTACCCTTCAGTTCAGCCTCGAGCGCGACATCGATTCGGCGGCGCAGGACGTACAGACTGCGATCGCGCAGGCGATGCGGCGATTGCCGGATGGCATAGAGCCGCCGACGCTGCGCAAGGTCAATCCCGGAGATTTCGCGATCATCATCCTCGGGCTGAGTGCCATGACGCTGCCGCTTCCCGAACTCAACGAGTGCGCCGTAACGAT
>JBFWOE010000236.1:0-3646 GCA_050250695.1 Burkholderiales bacterium | reverse complement strand
TCGCGTGACGGCGACGGCGAGGCGTACTACCGCCTCAACCTTGAATATCACAAGGCCATCCTGGCGTATTCCGGCAACCAGCGCGCCGTGCAGGTCTACGCTGAACTGGAGAAGGACCTGCAGCGCTTTCGCCGCCACTATTTCGATTTCGTCTCGAACATGGTCAAGTCCAATGCCGAGCACCGCGCGGTATTTGAGGCAATGCAGCGCGGCGACGGCGCCGGCGCACGTGTTCTGGCGGAAAACCACGTGCAGCAGGGCAAACTGCGCGTCCTTAAAACCCTGGAGGAAGGAATAACATGAAATCTGGCACGAGCCGCACGGGCGGTGACCGCGGGAGCAAGGCATGAACCAAGCTGATTTGCTGGTAACCGGCATCGACTGGCTGATCACCGTCGATGCCGGACGACGCATCATTCGCGACGCGGCGGTTGCGGTGAAGGACGGAAAATTCGCGGCGATCGGCAAGAGCGCCGAAATCGGGGCGGCGTGGAGCGCGGAGCGCAGCGTCGACGGCAGGGGCACGGTGGGCTTGCCCGGAATGGTGGACAACCACCTGCATACTTCGTTCTCGCTCGCGCGCGGGCTTGCCGACGAGTCGAATGCGCAATCCTTCCTGTTCGACCACATGTACCCGTACGAGGCGGTGATGGAGGAGGAAGACGTCCACGCCAGTGTCTCGCTGGCCACCGTCGAGATGCTGCGCCATGGCGTCACCTGCTACATCGAGCCCGGTAACTACCATCCCGACACGACGGTGAAGGCGGTGATGGGCGCGGGCATGCGCATGGTGCTCGCCACGAGCTGCTTCGACAAGAGCAAGACGGTTACCGGCGTGATGCCGGCGCGGATGATCCAGGACACTGCACTCTGCATTGCCAAGACCGAGGAAATCTTCGACAAGTACCCCGGCAAGTACAAGGGGCGCCTGACTGTCAGCGCGTCGTTCCGCGGCATGAACAACAGCACCGACGAGCTGATCCTCTCGCTGAAAGGCATCGCGGACAAACACGGCGCCGTGCTGCAGACGCACGCCTGTTTTTCCTACTTTACGCACGACGCAAGCGTCACGCACCACGGCATGCCGGAAATCGAGCGACTGGAGGCGCTCGGAGTGCTCGATGACAGGATGCTGATCCTGCACGGCGGCTGGCTCGAGCCCCAGGAGATCGCGCTGCTGGCGAAGCGCAAGCCCACCATCGTGTGCTGTCCGACCTCGTCGCTGCACAACGGCTACGGGAATTTCAAGATGGCCAGCCATCCCGAGTTGATGGCGCTGGGCGTCAACGTTTCGCTCGGCGCGGACCACGCGAGTTCCGGCACCGTGGATCTGGTGCAGGAAATGCGCCACGCGGTGGGCGGATACAAGGAAATGCGCCTGAACCCTAGGGTCATGCCGCCGGAGCAGGCGATCGAGATGGCGACCATCAACGGCGCGCGCGGTGCGGGACTCGCCGACCGCATCGGCTCGGTGGAAACAGGCAAGGAAGGCGACCTCGTGCTGTTCGACGCCACGGTGTCCGAATGGCAGCCGCTCTACAATCCTGTGTCGAATCTCGTCTACGGCGCGACCGGAAACACGGTGAAACACGTGTTCGTGGGTGGAGAGCAGGTGGTGCGCGACGGGCGCATGACACGCGTCGACCAGGATGCGGTGCTGCGCGAGGCAGCGCGGGCCGGCAGCCGTATTACCAGCCGTCTCGACATGGGCAAGGTGCTGAAGCTGCGCTGGCCGGTGTCATGAGTGCATTCGAACGTCTGTTCAACCCGCGCGGCATCGCGATCGTCGGCGCCAGTGCCGACGCCGCCCGCCCCGGCGGACAGACCGTGCACGCGTTGCAGCGTGAAGGTTTCGGTGGCGGCGTCTATCCGGTCAATCCGAAATATCCGGAAATCGCCGGTTATGCCTGCCACCCCTCGCTGGAGCGCATCGAAGGTTACTGCGATCTTGCAGTGATCGCGCTGCCGGCAGGACAGGTGCCGGCGGCGATCGGACAATGCGCGGACCGCGGGATCGGTTACGCCGTGGTGCTCGGCGGCGGCTTCCGTGAGGCCGGCGATGAAGGCATCGCGATCGAGAACGACATGCTGGCGGTGGCCCGCGCACGCGGTGTACGCATCGTCGGTCCCAACTGCCTGGGTTTCGTCAACGTGCATGCGCGCGCCTATGCGGCCTTCGGCAGCCTGACGCGGCCGCCGCGATTCGCCGCGGGGGGCGTGTCGGCGGTGTTGCAAAGCGCAAGCCTCGGCACCAGCCTGCTGATCCAGTGCGCCGCCGCCGGGGCCGGTTTCCGCTACATCGTGACCAGCGGCAACGAGGCCGACATCCACATGCCTGAATGGCTGGAGGCCTGCGTCGATGATCCCGAGACGAAGATCATCCTTGCCTACCTCGAGGGTGTCAGCGACGGGCCGGCGTTCATGCACGCCGCGCGCCGCGCACTGGCGGCGGGCAAGCCGCTGGTGCTGATCAAGGCCGGCAACACCGAACAGGGTCGGCGCGCAGCGGCTTCGCACACGGCCAACCTCACCGGCGACTACGACGTTTACCGTGCCGCGTTCCGCCAGTGCGGGGTGATCGAGGTGGCGGACATTCCGGAGGCCGCAGACATGATCACCTGTCTGGGCGGAGGACGGCTGCCGGCGGGACGAAGGGTGGTTGTGATGGGCGGTTCCGGGGGCGCCGCCGCGATGTTTTCCGACCACGCCGACCAGGTCGGGCTGACTTTACCGTCATTGTCCGGGGCGACCGTTGATGAACTGCGCGGCGTGCTGCCGGCGTTGAGTTCCCTGAAAAACCCGGTCGATTACACCGCGGGTTATCCGCGTGCGCAGAAAGACCTCGATTTCCGTCGCGCTTTCGCAGCGGCGCTTGCCGATCCCGGCGTCGACCAGATGGCGGTGATGTTTGCGGCGGCAGGCAACCAGCAGTTGCTGCACGGCGCCGAGGTGCTTGCTGACGTGGTTGCGGCATCGCCGAAACCGGTGATCGCGTTCTCCGGCATGACGGATGCGATAGCCGCCGAAGGCCTCGCAAAGCTGCGCGCGGCCGGAATTCCGGTGCTGACTTCGCCGAAACGGGTTGCGGCCGCCATGGCCCGGCTCGCCGATTACGCCACGGCGCGTGCGCGGCCCGCATCGGGTGCCGCTACGGATACGGCGAGGCAACTGCCGGACTTGCCGGCCCACGCGGCAACATTGAATGAGCTGGACAGCAAAACCCTGATCGCGGCGGCACGGGTGCCGGTTACCCGCGACCGGCTGCTGCCGCTGGTGCCCGGTGTGGCGGCTGCGGAACTGCCGTATCCGGTGGCGTTGAAGATCGTCTCGCCCGACATTGCACACAAAACCGACATCGGCGCGGTGCGGCTCGGTATTGCGGATGAACGCACGCTGGCTGCTGCGGCGGCAGAGATAGTCGCCAACGCGCGTCGTTCTGCACCAGGGGCGCGGCTAGACGGGCTGCTGGCCTCGGAGATGATTCATGACGGCATTGAAGTCATCGTCGGTGTGGTCAACGATGCGGCTTTCGGCCCGGTGGTTGCCGTCGGGCTGGGCGGCGTCTATACCGAGATACTGCACGACGTGACCTACCGCATGGCGCCATTTGATCTTGCGGAGGCGCATGCGATGCTGGGAGAACTGA
>JBFWOE010000235.1:0-3663 GCA_050250695.1 Burkholderiales bacterium | reverse complement strand
TGAGCGCCCATCCAGCGGCTCACACTCCGAAAAAAAATATTTAATATAAACAAACACTTGTGATGCATGCACTCCCTGCACACAACAGTCTTTAGAAACCATCAACCCATGCACTGAACCCGCACGCGCACCGAAGCGACATCTGCATGCCACAAAAAAACGGCCGGGTTTCCCCGGCCGTTTTGTTCGACGTTGCTGCCGCTTACTGCTGCTTGATGCCCACCTGCGCCGCCACCTTGCGGTAACGCTCGAGTTCGCTGCGGATGCGTTTGGTGAATTCCGCGGTGCCCATGGTGGTGGTTTCCGCGCCGCCGACCGAGGCGTAACGCTGTTTCACGTCGGGCAGTTGCAGCACTTCGGCCGAAGCCTTGTAGAGCGCGTTGACGATGGGCTGCGGCGTGCCCTTGGGCGCGAACAGGCCGACCCAGATCGAGGCATCGACACCGGGAACACCCGCTTCCTGCGCCGACATGTAATCGGGCACCTGCGGCGAACGTTTCGCCGTGGTGACACCGAGCACCTTCACGCGCTTCGCCTGCAGGTGCGGAATCACGCCGGGCAGACCGGCGACAGTGAACACGACCTCGTTCGCCGCCACCGCCGAGACCGCTGGCGCGCCGCCCTTGTACGGCACGTGCAGCGCCTTCGCGCCCGCGGCGTTGACCAGCCACTCGGTGGCCAGGTGGTTTACCGAACCGGTGCCGGGCGAACCGAAGGCCAGTTGTCCCGGTTTGGCCTTGGCGCCGGCAATCAGGTCTTTCAGCGAGTTGTACGGCGAGCCGGCGTTGACCACCACCAGCATCGGCGCGTTGCTGACCATGATGATGGGCACGATGTCGCGGTCGAAGTCATAGGGCATGTTCTTGAACAGCACCGGGTTCACCGAAAACTCGCCGGTGTGCGCGGCGAGCAGCGTGTAACCGTCGGCGGTCGCGCGCGCCATCGTGCCCACGGCGATGAAGCCGTTGGCGCCCGGGCGGTTGTCGACGACGAACTGCCAGCCCCTGGTTTCCGAAATCTTGTTGGTGAGTATGCGTGCCGAGGTGTCGACCACGCCGCCCGGCGCGAACGGCACCAGCACGCGGATCGGTTTGGTCGGGTAATCAGCCGCATGCGCGGACAGTGCAAACGCAGCGAGAGTGGCAGCAATCAGGCGTTTCATAAAATATCCTTTATAATCAATAAGTTACGTAAACACTATTTAAACAGCTCTTGCCACTTGGCTTTCACTTTTTCCTGCAGTTCCTTGCTCGCTTCCGCCACCGGCGGAAATTCATGCAAATGGTCGTACGGCCGGCAGGCGTCGATGATCGCCTTGGAGTTGTACGGCGCGTCGTAGCGGTAGGCGACGAACATCGGATCGTTCTTCGAACCCATGCCGCGCTGGATGATGTCGATGTCGGTCACCGGGTCGCTGCGCGTGGCCACCGCCCACATCACTTCCTGCAGGTTCGACGGATCGATGTCCTCGTCGACCACCACCGTGTAGCGCGACATGTAGGCGCCGACGCCGCACTGGTTGAGGATGTGCCCGGCCTGGCGCGCGTGGCCGGCGTAACGCTGCCTGATCGCCACCACGTTGAACATGCGCGCGCCGCCGATTTCGTGCGCCCACACGCTGGCGACATCGGGCACGCCGGCGGCGAGCAGCGCGTCGAACAATAACGCCGAGCGCATCACCGCCTTCGAGTACGAATAGTCGTTGGGCGGTTTCGCCGGCGGGCTGCCGACGATGATGGGGTCGTTGCGGTAATACACCTTTTCGACGGTCACCACCGGCGCCGTGCCTTCCTTGCCCGGGTAATAACCGTGGAATTCGCCGAACGGGCCCTCGGTCCTGACGTCGCCGGGATGGCACCAGCCTTCGAGCACGATTTCCGCGGCGGCGGGTACCGGCAGCCCGGTCAGTTCACCGCGCACCACCTGCACCGGTTCGCCGAGGATGGCGCCGATGTAGTTGTACTCGCACATGCCGAACGGCACCTCGATGCCGGAGATCAGGTAGCCCAGCGGATCGCAGCCGATGACGATGGCCACCGGGAAGGGTTTGCCGGCTTTCATGTACTTGTCGTACTGGATCGCGCCGTGTTTGCCCGGGATCATGTCGAGGCCGACGTGGTTTTTGTCGTGCGCCTGCACGCGGTAGGTGCCGACGTTGACCCAGTCGGAATCAAAGTCTTTAGTCACCACGCAGCAGCCCGTGCCTATGTACGGCCCGCCGTCCATCTCGTGCCACAGCGGCGACGGGAAGATGTTGATGCCGACGGCTTTGCCCGACTGGATGTTCTCCAGCACCGGTCCGGTTTCGGTGACCAGCGGAGCGTATTTCGGCGCCTCCGCCTGCCAGCCCTTGGGTTTGCCGCGCAGGTTCTGCACCAGCTGGTGGTGATTGCGTTCGACCGGCAGGCGCAGGATGGACGACAGCCGCGCCGGGCTCGCGGTGCTGCAGGTCAGTATGCGGAAACCCTTCGCGTAACCCTTGATCTCGTCGAACAGCAGCGCCGGCGCCCCGGCGATCTTGACGTTGAGTTCGCTGATCGCGCCCAGCTCCAGCCTGGCGTCGGCGCCGGAAACGTCCTTCAGTTCGCCCAGAGACCGCGCAGTATCGAGCCAGGCGCGCAGGTCGAGGGGATTGCCGGCAGGACGTTTCGCCATGATCAGCCCTTGCGTTTTTTCGCCGCCAGTTTCACGGCCTTGATGATTTCAGGATAAGCCGCGCAGCGGCACAGGTTGCCCGACAGGTAATGACGGATCTGGTCCTCGGTGGGCGCGGGATGTTCGTCGAGCAGCTGCCGCGTCATCAGGATGAAGCCCGGGGTGCAGAAGCCGCACTGGAAGGCGCCGGTTTCGATGAACGCCTGCTGCACGGCATCGATTTCGCCGTCAGCCCGGGCATCTTCAATCGTGCGTACGTCGGCACCGTCGACGAGTGTGGCCATGGTCAGGCAGCCCGACACCGCGGCGCCGTTGACGATCACCGTGCAGCAGCCGCACAGCCCCTGCGCGCAGCTCTCGCGCGCGCCGTAGAGGCCCTGCCCCTGCAGCAGCTCGACCAGGTTCTGGTGGTTGCCGGCATGCGCCGTCACCGCGCGGCCGTTCAGCGTGAAGGAAATATTCTTATGCGTCGCACTCATGTTCGTTTTGGCCATATTCAATCCTGCAGCGGTCTGCCCGCATTTGCGCGCAGCCCGCGGTACACCGCTTCCGCGGTCAGCGGCAGGCTGGTCAGCCGCACGCCCACCGCATCGTCGATCGCGCTGGCGATCGCCGGCGACACGCCGAAGGTGCCGCTCTCGCCGACACCCTTGGCGCCGAACGGGCCGGTCTGCTGCACCATGTCCACCGCCTCGTTTTCCATGAGCGGCGGCACGTCGCGGATTCCCGGGATCTTGTAATCGGCGAGCGAGGCGTTGGTCACCTGGCCGCCGTCGATGTCCATGCGTTCGGACAGCGTGAAGCCGAGCTGCATGATGGTGGCGCCGGAAATCTGGGTCTCGACGATCGCCGGATTCACCGGGCGGCCGACGTCGACCAGGTTGACCAGCCGCGTGACCCTGAACTCGCCGGTCTCGGTGTCGACTTCGACTTCGGCGCCGGTGGCGCCGATCATCCAGAACGGCGTCGCATCGGGCGTCTGCCCGCTGCCCGGCTCCGGCGGCGTGT
>JBFWOE010000234.1:0-3722 GCA_050250695.1 Burkholderiales bacterium | reverse complement strand
TCGATCTTCGGCCACATCAGTCCCGGGGTGTCGGTGAGGCTGACCACGGGGGAGAGTTCGTAGCGTGCCAGCGCCTTGGTGATCGCCGGTTCGTCGCCGACCTTGGCCTTGCGCTGTTTCAGCAGCGCGTTGATCAGCGTCGATTTGCCGACGTTGGGCACGCCCATCACCAGCAGGCGCAGCGGCTTGATGGTGTCGTTGCGGTGCGGTGCCAGTTTTTTTGCGGCGCCGATGATCTTCTGCGCATCGCCGGGTTTTTTCGCTGACAGCGCGATGGCGTGGGTGTTTTTCTGCGCGTTGAACTGCGCCAGCCACTGCGGCGTGATCGCGGCATCGGCGGCGTCCATCTTGTTCAGCACCTTCAGGCACGGGCGCTGGCGCGCCATGCGCAGCGTTTCGACCATTGGATTGCTGCTCGCCATCGGACAGCGCGCGTCGAGGATCTCGACCACCACGTCATGGTCCGCCATCGCCTTTTTGATCTTGTCGACGGCGATGGCCATGTGGCCGGGAAACCAGTTGATGCTCATGTCGTGGGTCGCCGCAGGGGCGCTGGGAAGGTCATTCGAGGGTTAATCATAACATATTGTTTTTATTGAATAAATTGTTATCGTTCCGGATCAGTTATATTCCGGGGTCCATGACCCAGGCCGCCGCGCTCCGCATCGCATTCGCCGGCATGGCCGCGCTGGCCGTGGCCATGGGCATCGGCCGCTTCGCCTTCACGCCGCTGCTGCCGCTGATGCAGGACGACGCCGGATTGAGTGTCGCCGCCGGCGGTTATCTCGCGTCAGCCAATTACCTGGGCTATTTCCTCGGTTCGCTGCTGGCGACGCGGTTCAACGTGCGCGACGACAGCGCGGTGCTCGGCAGCATGCTGGTCATCGGCATCGCCACCGTCGCCATGGGATTCATCGACGGTTATCCGCTGTGGCTCGCGCTGCGGCTGGTCGCCGGCATCGCCAATGCGTGGATCGCGATTTTTGCATTCTCGTGGTGCCTCGACCGGCTGGCGGCGCTGCAGCAGCCCTTGCTCAACAGCCTGATTTTCACCGGCGTCGGCGCCGGCACCCTGGTGGTCGGTGCCTTGTGCGTGCTGCTGAGCGGATGGTCGCTGCGTTCGCAGTCACTGTGGATCGTGCTGGGCGCGCTGGCGCTGGCGGTGACTGCGGCGGTGTGGCGCACCTACCGCGGCGGCGGTGATCTGCCGCATGTCAGCGTCCGTCCCCGGGGCGGCGCCACGCCGTGGAGCCGCGAAGCCGCGCTGCTGGTGTTCTGCTTCGGTGTTTCCGGATTCGGCTACATCATTCCGGCGACCTTCCTGCCGGCGATGGCGCGCGACATCATCAGCGATCCGGCGATCTTCGGCTGGGCGTGGCCGGTGTTCGGCGCCGCGGCGATGCTCTCGACGCTGGGCGCGGCGACCCTGCTGCGCGGATTCAATCCGCGGCGGGTGTGGATGACCTGCCATTTCGTGATGGCCTTCGGCGTGACGGTGCCGGTGTTTTGGAGCGGACTGGGCGCGATCATGGTTGCGGCGCTGTGCGTGGGCGGCACCTTCATGGTGATCACCATGCTGAGCATCCAGGAAGCGCGCGCGGTCGCCGGTGCGCATGTCGTGCAGCTCACCGCGGCGATGACCGCGGCCTTCGCCACCGGGCAGATCCTCGGACCGGTGGTCGCCAGCCTGCTGCTCGACGCCGGCTGGGGATTTTCCGCCGGGCTGCTGCTGGCGGGTGCGCTGCTGGCAGTATCCGGGGCGATGTTGTGGCCCGGTCCGCCGGGAGTACGGGCATGACGCCGATGGGCCGCAGCCTGCTGCTGATGACGGCGGGGATTGCACTGATCACAGCCAACGACGCGGCGACCAAATTCCTGGTGCAGACACATCCCATCGGCCAGGTCATCGGCCTGCGCCAGGCGGCGACGCTGCTGGTGCTGGTTCCGTACATGATGTACTTCAGCAGCTGGGGCGCGTTGCGGGTCAATGACTGGCCCGGGCAGTTCACCCGCGGCCTGCTGTTCCTGATCGGTTCGGTGTTCATCGTCTGGAGCCTGGGGGCATTGCCGCTGGCTACCGCGATCACCATGCTTTTTGCCAGTCCCATTTTCATGGTGGTGCTGTCGGCGCCGCTGCTCGGTGAAAAAATCGGACGCCACCGCTGGATCGCGGTGTTCGGCGGTTTTGCCGGTGTGCTGATCATCATGCGGCCCGGCGCCGATACCTTCCAGTGGGCTTTGCTGCTGCCGGTGGCCGGTGCGCTGGTCAATGCGCTGCGTGACGTGCTGACGCGGCGGCTTTCGCGCACCGAATCTTCGATTGCCATCCTCTTCTGGTCGAACATCATCCTGATGGCCGGCGGTTTTGCGACGCTGCCTTTCGGCTGGGCGCCGGTCGATGCATCGGCCGCGTTCTGGTTTCTCGCGGCTGGAATATTCAACGGCACCGCACATTTCTGCATCATCGACGCGCTGCGCACCGGAGAGGCCTCGGTGGTCGCGCCCATCCGTTATACCGCGCTGCTGTGGGCGGCCGCGCTGGGCTTTATCGTCTGGGGTGAACTGCCCGACCTGTGGCTGTGGGCGGGCGCCGCGGTCATCGTCGGCAGCAGCCTCTACATGATCCGCGCCGAGCGGCGCCGCTGACGCCAGTACAGGCGGTCCGCTGGCCCGTATTTTGCGTCATCATGGCGGTGTGTCGGCATTACCAGGAGACTGAAACATGCTGAAAGGCAAATCTGCCGTCGTCACCGGATCCACCAGCGGCATCGGGCTGGCGGTCGCCACCGCGCTGGCCGCGCGCGGCGTCAATATCATGCTCAACGGTTTCGGCAACGCTGCAGAAATCGAAACCCTGCGTTCGGGCCTTGCCCGCGACCACGGCGTGAGGGTTGCCCACGACGGCGCCGACATGGGCAAACCGGCGGAAATCGCGGCAATGATGGCGCAGGCCGAAAAGGATTTCGGCGCGGTGGACATCCTGGTCAACAACGCGGGCATCCAGTTCGTGTCGCCGATCGAGGATTTTCCGCCGGAGAAATGGGAGTCGATCATCGCCATCAACCTGGTGGCGCTGTTCCACACCATTCGCCACGCGCTGCCCGGCATGAAAAAACGCAGGTGGGGACGCATCATCAATATCGCCTCGGCGCACGCGCTGGTGGCGTCCCCCTTCAAATCGGCCTACGTCGCCGCCAAACACGGTGTTGCCGGGCTGACCAAAACGGTGGCGCTGGAAACCGCGACCTTTGGCATCACCGTCAATGCCATCTGTCCCGGTTACGTGCTGACGCCGCTGGTGGAAAAGCAGATTCCAGACACTGCCAAGGCGCGCGGCATTACAGAGGCGCAGGTGGTCAACGATGTGCTGCTCGCCGCGCAGCCGACCAAACAGTTCGTCGCCGTGGAGCAGGTTGCCGCGCTGGCGTGTTTCCTGGCGGGTGAGGATGCGGCATCGATCACCGGCACGCTGCAGTCCATCGACGGCGGCTGGACCGCGCAATAATTTTTCGGATTTTTAAATAACCACTACCGTTCGCCCTGAGCCTGTCGAAGGGCGAGCTGCGACTGAGCCTGTCTCAAGTGGCGGGCTTCGACAGGCTCAGACCGAACGGTGATTGTATCCCCAGGAAGGATCGGTTGTTTGATCAATCCGCCGAATGCACGACGTCGCGCACCGTCGGATAGACCTGGTTCTCCCAGCGCTTGCCGCTGAACACCCC
>JBFWOE010000233.1:0-3737 GCA_050250695.1 Burkholderiales bacterium | reverse complement strand
CACCCGATTCCAGGCGTCAAGGGTGCGCTTCGCCGGGCTGCGATAACCCCGCAGCCCGCCCTTGACCCCCGGCATCGGGCTGCCAGCGCCGTCACGCACCTTTACCCACTCGAAATTCAAAAGAGGCAAAATAGTTTTCCAGACTGATGAAACATCATCATCCAATTCGGCCATGTACACGTGGTCGGCCAAACCTTCAGCGGCAACAGTCAAAGAGGCAATAGCGCCGCCCGCGAAGGGTTCAACGAACACGGAAGGTTTGTTCGAAAGACGTCCGATCCATTTGCGAATTTCCGGTATCAGCCATGTTTTACCGCCGGGGTATCGAAAGGGGCTTAGCTGCGTACTTGCGCGACGTTGATTGGCCCCTCTTCCGCAACTAGTCGTGCGACGCGGTTCAATGTCTCAGTCTGGCGAGGGTCTCGCAGCAAAGGACGGATAACCTCAAAGGACGCCTTGTTTTCTTCATGTACTAAAACTGTGGCTCGGGCGATTCCTGTTTCGTAGAGACGGCTCAAGCGGCGCTGCTGGCGTTTATTAGCAGTAGGATCTTTACGCATTTTGTCATGTTCCCCGTGAACGTTCACGACAAGTGTATATGCATACAGGCCAATTTGTCTAGACGAATGTACGTATCTTGAAAGGGTGTAATTGAATATAACTAATTGTTTTATATAGTATTCTTTATTATGTTAGGTCGTCAGAAATCACAATAATAGTTATGGCGACGTGCAATCGATGATCAACAATACCCAGGAGTCGGATGCGTGTTGTTGTCGAAAGGCGCGGTGTTATACCGAATCGAGCGTTTCGCGCACCCACGCCAGCACCGCGGCCAGCCGCGGCGGCAGCACGTCCTCGGCCTCGTCGAAAGTCACCCAGCGCCATTCGTCGTAGGCGGGCCGGCCCAGTTCGTGCGCGATCGGCAGCGTCACTTCGTCGGTGGCGGTGATGGCGAGGTAGTAGCGGGCGATTTCGCCGGTGCCGTAGGCGATGGTTTCCTTGTGCGATTCCGCTGAATCGAAGCTGAGATCGGAGATGCCGGTGCCCTCGGTGGCTTCGCGCCGGGCGGCATCGTGCATGTTTTCGCCTTCCTCGATCAGGCCCTTGGGAAAATCCCAGTTGCGCGCGGCGCGCAGCACCAGCAGCCGCCAGGCGCCTCCCTGGCGGCGCGCGATGACCACGCCGGCGGAACGGACGACGGTTGCGGGCTGATTCACTTCGATTTGATTCACGGCATCTGGATCTTGCCGCCGGGGCCGCCCATGCCGCCCAGCCCGCCCATGCCGCCGGCGGGCGGCACGACGATGGACGAAGCCTGCTGGCGGCGCAGTTCCTGCAGCTCGCGCACGGTGCGTTCGACCGCTTCCTTGGCGGAGTCGCCGAATTTGCCGACGGCCTCACCCAGATCCTTGGCTTCGATCTCGAAGTTGATCGGCAGCGGCCCGGCGTTGGTCATGATCTGCGCTTCGCCGACGTAGAGCGTCGGCCGCGCGGCGTCGTCGCTGCCGTCGCTTTTGACGGGAATCATGCGGCGGATGGTGCCGACCTTGCGGTCGGTGATGATGTCTTCGCGGTAGAGCGTGGCGGCGTCCATTTTCGATTCGGGCGCGCCTTGTTCGGGTCGTTGGGCCATGATTGTTGCGTCCAGTGGTGAGTGAATGCCCTAGCGTATCAAAAACACCGGGGGCTTGCGATAATGGCGGCATGACGGGAATCACCCTCGCCACCATCAACGCGCGTTACGTGCATGCCGCACTGGGGCTGCGCTGCCTGCGCGCCAACATGGGCGCGCTGCGCGGCGACACGCGCATCAGCGAATTCGTGCTCGGCGACCGCCCGGCCGACATCGCCGAGCGCCTGCTCGCGCAGCGGCCCGCGATCATCGGCTTCGGCGTCTACATCTGGAATGTCGAGGAAACCACGCGCGTGGTGGCGATACTCAGGCGCGTGGCGCCGGAGACCGTCATCGTCGTCGGCGGTCCGGAGGTCAGCCACGAAACCGCGGAGCAGCGCATCTGCGCGCTGGCCGATTACACGGTGACCGGCTGGGGCGACGTGACCTTCCCGAAACTGTGTGCAGACATCATCGCCGGCAAACGGCCGGAACAGAAAATCCACGCCGGCGTGCAGCCGAAACTCGCCGCCATCGAACTGCCCTACGGCGAATACAGCGACGAGGACATCACGCGGCGCTTCATCTACGTCGAGGCCTCGCGCGGTTGCCCGTTCAAGTGCGAATTCTGCCTGTCGGCGCTGGACAGGACGGCGTGGCCGTTCGAACAGGAACGTTTTCTTGCCGCGCTGAAAACCCTTTACGACCGCGGCGCGCGGCATTTCCGTTTTGTCGACCGCACCTTCAACCTGAAAGTGGCGGCGAGCCTGGCCATCCTCGAGTTTTTCCTCGAACGGCTGTCCGACGACCTGTTCATCCATTTCGAACTGATCCCCGACCACCTGCCCGGCGCGCTGAAGGCCGCGATCCTGCGTTTCCCGCCGGGCCGCCTGCATTTCGAGGTCGGCATCCAGACCTGGGACGAAGCGGTGCAGGCGCGCATTTCGCGCAAACAGGACAACGCGCTGGCCGAGGCCAACCTGCGCTGGTTGCGCGAGGAGTCGCCGGCGCTGATCCACGTCGACCTGATCGCCGGCCTGCCCGGCGAAGACCTTGTCACTTTCGGCCGCGGCTTCGACCGCCTGCATGCGCTGCGCCCGCACGAAATCCAGGTCGGCATCCTCAAGCGGCTGCGCGGCGCGCCGATAGACCGCCATACCGCCACGCATGCGATGCGTTACAGCCCGGATGCGCCGTACGTGGTGCTGGCCACCGATGCGCTCGATTTCAGCGAGGTGCAGCGCATCGTGCGTTTCGCCCGTTACTGGGACCTGGTCGGCAATTCCGGCCGTTTCCACCGCACGTTGCCGCTGCTGCTGGCGGACAGCCCGTTTGCGCGCTTCATGCAGTTCACCGACTGGCTGTATGCACGCACCGGCAAGACCCACGAATTCGCGCTGGAAAAACTCTGCGGATTTCTGCATGATTTCCTGGTTGAAACCGGAACTGCGGCGGCGACGGCGGCCGCGGCGGTGTCCGGCGATTACGAGGCCGGCGGCGCCAAGGGCCGGCTGCCGTTCATGAGCGCCGGCACGCGGCCGGAACCGGCCGCAGCGCGCGGCAAACTGCGCCAGGCCCGGCACCTGCATCACGCCTGAACCCGCCACGGAAACCCGCAATGAGAAGATTCGACCCTCACGAACATGCCCGCAACGTATTGGGCGAAAAACTGCAGCCCTGCAGCGAACGGCCGGTGACAGGCTTTTTCCGCGACGGCTGCTGCAACACCAGCCCCGAGGACGTCGGCGTGCATACGGTATGCGCGGTGATGACCGCGGAATTCCTCGAATTCAGCAAGGCGCGCGGCAACGACCTGTCGACGCCGCTGCCGGATTTCGGCTTTCCGGGGCTGAAGCCGGGCGACCGCTGGTGCCTGTGCGCGCCGCGCTGGCGCGAAGCGCTGGATGCCGGCATGGCGCCGCGGGTGGTGCTGGCGGCGACGCATGAAGCGTCGCTGGAATTCGCATCGCTGGCGGATTACAAGAAACACGCAATAGACCTGTCCTGAGAGGAGAAACGCCATGACCGACATCGACGGCAAGACCCTGAGCCCGCTGCCCGCGGAAGACCTGGTCACGCTGACCCACATCGTCTACGGCCTGCATGCCTTCAGCGCGCTGAC
>JBFWOE010000232.1:0-3747 GCA_050250695.1 Burkholderiales bacterium | reverse complement strand
TGACCTGCACATCGGTGACCACGCGGCGCAGCCAGTCGTGGTACAGGGTCATATCGGTTCCGGCAATGCCGCTGTCTATCCATTGAAGCTTGACGACGACTTGGGTGCCGGGCGTTTTAAGGTCGTGATTCGGATACGCACATTTGATCTTGAACATGTTCTCCGGGGTGTTGTGGTGTAGAACCTGAGCCTCGATCTCGACTTTGCCGCGCATTTTCGGGAAATAGAATTCCACTGCGCGGACATGGGCCTCGGATTCTTCAATCGTGTGCCCTATCGACTTGAAGACCACTTTGTCTCCGACATGGAAACCGATGTAGGGAGGGAACCCGGGAAATTGCGGAAACTCGTTCTTCGCCTTGGTTTTCATGAGACTTTTCTCCAGTCCTGTTCTGATGGTTTGAAAACTTCACTTCAGTTGCTGGAACAAACGTACTGCCGAAAACCGGTGCTGGTCGGTGAAGATGCTTACACGCGCAACCCCGCCAAAAAATGCCCGAACATCACCAGCCCCTGCGGCCACACGCCGAGCCTTGAGCTGGAACCGAGGTGGCCGTTCATGCCGCCATCGAAAAACATCGAGCCCCAGGCTTTGGCGAAGACTTGCGCGCGCTCAAAGCTGACGCGGTCATCGTCGCGCCCCGCAACGACAGCCGAGGGGTAGGGCAGGGGCTTCAGGATCATGCCGCCGAAACCCTGCAGCGGGCTGACGGTGCCCGGCGGCAGCACGCGGTCGCGGTCGGTGGGCGCCACAAAAAACACGCCGGCCACCTTCTTCACCAGCTCGGGCTGCTCGTGGCTCCACTTCACCACCAGCGTTGTGGCCGCGCTGTGCGGCACCAGCACCACCGGCCTGGGGGCGCGTTTCACACAGTCGGTGAGGGTGGCGGCCCAGACGTCATAGACCGGGTGATCCCAGTCGGCCTGCTCAACGCGCACGAAGCCGGGAAAAGCCCGCTCCCAGTGGGTATGCCAGTGATCCGGGCCCGAGCCGTTGAGGCCGGGGTGGATCAGCACGGAAAAATCGTCGAGTGTGGGCATGGGAACGGGAATGGGCTTCTGCGATGTCAGCCCGACTATACCCCGCCCTCGCAGGACCGGCGCCGGCGTGTTGCGCTAGGGCAGCGGAATGACCGGCGCATCGATGGCGCCGACCTTCACATAGATCAGCGCGCCTTCCGCGCCGGTGTAGGGGGTGTGCCGGCTCCAGCGCGGATTGCGCAGCCAGCTGCCCACGGGATATTCACCGTCCTCGTCGCGGAACACGCCTTCGAGGACGAGGATCTCCTCGCCGCCGGGGTGCATGTGCATGTTGAATTGCGTCTGCGGCGCCCAGCGCACCAGTGCCGTGCTGATGCCGTTGTGTTCATGCAGCGGCAGCACGGTAAGGCCATCCACCAGCCCGGGCCGGAAGGCGGCGGCGGTGGTCTCGATGCGCACCGGGGTGAGGTCATCGGGTGCGAACTGCCACAGCTTCACAAAGAGCGTGCAGCCCTCAACCGAAAACGGTGCATGGCGGCTGCCCGGCGGATTGCGCAGATAAGTGCCGGCCGGGTAATCACCGTGCTCATCCGAGAACACGCCGTCGAGCACCAGGATCTCTTCACCGCCGGGATGGCCATGCGAATCAAAGTGCGAGCCGGCGGCATAACGCACGATGCTGGTCGCGCGCGCGACTTCATCACCGACGCGGTCGAGCATGCGCCGGTCCACGCCGGGCAGGGGTGAGGGCGTCCAGGTGGCATCGGCGGCGTGCTGGACGACGCGCAATTTGAAATCGTGATTGAGGTTCATTCGGGTAGCAGGAGGAAAACGCAGTTGATGCCGGGTTGTGTCGAAGGGGGTATCCAGGGGGCAATCGGCGGTTAACAATCTCCAGCGTCCGGAGTCGAATGGTTTGTCAACGTGATACGGGTTGAGCCACCAGGCGGATACCGAGGGCCGCGCAAACGCGGTTGATCGTGTCGAAGCGCGGCTGCGCATCGGGGCGCAAGGCCTTGTACAGCGCTTCGCGGGTGAGCCCGGAGGCCGCGGCGATCTCGCTCATGCCACGGGCGCGGGCGATATCCCCCAGAGCCGCTGCCAGCATGGCCGGATCGCCTCCCTCGATCATCGCCGTCAGATACTCGGCGATGGCTTCCTCGCTATCCAGATACTCGGTCGCGTCAAATTCAGGCAGATCGGCAACACGGATTTTCTTGGCCATCATTTACTCCTCGATACGGGCCGCGAGTTTCACGGCCCTGGAAATGTCTGCAGCCTGCGTGGACTTGTCACCCCCACCCAGCATCACGATCAGCACGGCGCCGCGCTTGAGGTAATACAGCCGCCAGCCGGGTCCGAAATGCTCGCGCATTTCATAGACGCCGGAGCCGACCGGCTTGACGTCGCCCAGATGCCCCAACTGCGCCTTGCGCAGGCGCGCGACCAAACGTTGGCGCGTTACTCCATCCCGAATGCCGGAAAACCAGTCATCGAATTCGGCGGTGCGCCGGATGGTAAACATCCAAACAATGTAATCGAACGATTACAGCAAGTCAATCCTGGAAAGGCAGCGAACGGGCTGATCGGGTATGGCGCATACACTTAAGCCGCTCACGGGAGACAACCACTCTGGAACCTTTGGTCATGGCCCATTGAATACAGGGCCTGTCCCCGGCCATCAGAAATAATCGACTCCGGTACCTTTGGTTTTTGAGGCCAGGGTGGATCAGCACGGAGAAATCCTTGTACGTGCGCATGCGGCGGGGCCCGGTCATCGTTTACGTAAAAACCTGCGACATCACGGCCTGGCCGTAAGGGCCGTACGGATTCGCGAGCGTTTCCTTGAGTTCGAAATGGTCATATTCCTCTGCCACGACCAGCCGGGAGGATTTTCCGGAGTCCCGCAGAGCCTTGTCAAAGTCGATGGACTGCCGCTGGAACTCCGGTGTTTCCCGTGTGCCGTACAGCAGCACGACCGGTGCGACTATGCGTTCAAGGTGGCGCTGCGGGCTCAGCTTGAACTCAAGGTCGTCGTCGAATTTCACGTAAGAACTTCTGGAAGACAGCCTGACCGGGTGCAGGTCGTACATTCCGCTGCACAGGACGGCGCCGCGGATGAAGTTTTCGGGGAGGGCGGGGTCGTAGTCCTTCTGCCAGTCAGTGGTCAGCGCCACGGCGGCGAGGTGTGCGCCGGACGAATGGCCGACCAGGTAGATTCGACTCTGATCCGCATCCAGTTTCCCGGCATTCCGGTAGACCCAGATCAGCGACCGGCGAACCTGGTCCGCCAGCGTCCTCAGGCTGTCCGCGGCATCCTGCACCCAGGAAAAATCAGGGACGATGAAGTGGGCGCCGGCCTTGACGAACATTTCCGCCGCGAAGGCGTTCTGGCTGGCGAGCCCCCTTCTCCACGCACCACCGTGGATGAATACGACAATCGGGGCGTTTCGTTCCGCTGCCGGATAGACATCCAGGCCTTCGATCGGGGTGTCGCCATAGGCATGTCTTTGCGGCGGACCGATCCTGGCCCGGACTGCTGCGCTGGCGAGAGACATCCGCGTGCGTACATGTTCCGAATGCGGCGCATAGGCCGACTGGTTATAGACGGCATCCAGCCCGGCCTGATCATAGTGGAGGCGACGTGATCCCCAAGAACAGTAGCACTTGATATTGGAGTCCGATCTAATGATGCACTGGGAGGTCGGACATGAAGAAGCGGTTCACAGAAGAGCAGATCATCGGGTTTCTGCGGGAGGCTGAAGC
>JBFWOE010000231.1:0-3794 GCA_050250695.1 Burkholderiales bacterium | reverse complement strand
GATGAGGGGCAGCTCGAAGACCTGGTCAGGCTGGTTGGTGTCGAGCGCATCATGGTGGGCAGCGACTACTGCTTCGACATCGCCTATGAAGAGCCGGTGAAGTTCGTAGAGGGCGTCAAATCGCTGAGCGAGGAACAGAAAAAGCAGGTGCTCTGGGACAATGCGGCGAAACTCCTCAGGCTCTAGCGCAGGGTGCATGCATGCGGGGCAGCAGCGCCGCATGATGTGGAACCGGCATTGCGTTCGTGGCAGGGGGTAGTATGCTTGGATCAATGCCATGGTCCAATGGTCCCGTCCATAATCGAGGAGGAGCAGACATGACACATCATTTCGTCCGGCTTTGTTGCGCCGCATTGGCTTCGTTGTTTTTTGTTTCAGGTCATTCGACCGCACAGTCCTATCCGGTGAAGCCGGTAAGGATATTCACCGGTTCGGGACCTGGCGGCGGATCGGACCAGACCTCGAGAGCCATTGCCGAGCGCCTGAGCAAGGTGCTTGGCCAGCAGGTGATCGTCGAGAGCCGTCCCGGCGCCACCGGCATGATTGCCAACCGCCTGGTGGCCGAGGCGGCGCCTGACGGTTACACCCTGTTGCTGGAGCCATCCTCGTTCGTCGCGATCAGTCCGCATCTCAATGCGTCCCAGGACAACTGGGATCCGCGCAAGCGCCTGGCGCCGATCATCCAGGTCAGTTCCTACGGTCTTGTGCTCGAAACACATCCCTCGGTACCAGCGCGGTCGGTGAAAGAGCTTGTCAGTCTCGCGAAGAAGCAACCCGGCGTACTGAATTTCGCCTCGTCGGGCATCGGCAGCAATCTGCACATCTCGGCGGAACTGTTCAGGATTGAAACCGACATCAAGGTCACGCACGTCCCGTACCGCACCAGCCCGAATGCGCTGGTCGATCTGGTCGCGGGTCGCGCCGATTTCATGTTCGGCCTGATCCCGGTTTCCTATCCGTTCATCAAGCAAGGCCGGTTGCGTGCGCTGGCTGTCAGTTCGACTAACCGCAATTCGCTGCTGCCCGAGGTTCCGACCGTTGCGGAAGCAGGCCTGCCCAATCTCTCGAAGTTCCGGGTGCTGAGCTGGGAGGGCGTATTTGCCCCGGTGGGCACGCCGCCCGCGATCATCAGCCGGCTGAATTCGGAAATCGGCAAGATCGTCCAGTCCGCCCCAGTGCGCAAGATCTGGGACAGCAAGGGTGTCGATACCGTGACCGGCACGCCGGAAGAACTGGGCAGGCAGCTGGACGAGGACTATACGCGGGTCGGCAAGCTGCTCACCGACCTGAAGCTCAAGAAGTAGGAATAAGCCGCTTCTTCAGCCGCGATGTGACAAGGGGCCCGCCGGGCCCCTTGTCTTATTCCAAAGGCATCGCAGGTCTATGTTTTGGCCGGGATCACGGGCAGCAACAACCAGGACAGTCGTGCGCCGCCGGAATGAACCGTGTTGGTGGCGCCGGCGTTGTAGTCGGCGTTGTAGTGGGTGAAGTGCCCGGTGCCGGCCCCGTCGCGCGGCGTGATGTCGAGCCGCAGCTTGTGCCCCTTGCGAAACACCATGCTGGTCGGCCAGATTTCCACCTGGCATTCGACGATTTCACCCGGTGTCAGCCATTCCCTGCGGTCATGGGCGTGGTACGGCCGGTACGGCAGCGATTTGTCCGGGTCGAGGCGGCGATGCGAGGCCCGCAGCCAGCCCTTGGTCACGCAGCTGACCGGTTCGCCGCGCTGGCCGATTTCGCAGACATCCTTGCCGTCGGGGCCGATATTGCGGATGGTGGCATAGATGTCCATGTCTTCGGACGTGCTCGACACCCAGAGATTGAGCACGAGCGGGCCGGTGACCTCGGTGTCGGCTGCCATCGGCGGCGTTTCGAACGAAATACCAGAATCGCCGTGCACCGGGCGGTAATGGCCCGGGCCTGCCGAATAGGAAACCTTCTTCTCCGCGGCCGGCGGTTCTGAAGACAGGCTGCCTGCGGCGGTGTCACCCTTCGCCGGCAAGTCGCGCGCGATGTCGAGATACATTTTCGTCCACTGCGTGCGAGCGATCGGCCACTCGTTCTCGAAGCGGAACGGGTAGGGCTTCATGCTGCCGCCGGTGCGGATTTCGAGCTTGACCGGCGGTTCGTCCATGATCCCGGTGTCGAGTCCTTTCAGCCAGTGATCGAACCAGCGCAGCTGGTCGGTGCGCGCCTCCTCGGCATGAAAGGGGTGAAAGTGGGTGCCGGTATGGATGCGCAGCTTCTTGTGCTTCGATGCCGCCAGCATGTAACCCTCGGTATTGCCGCGCAGATGCATCGCGAATCCGCCCCAGTTGCCGACGCTGTAGAGCGGAACCGTGATCTTGTCCCACTGTGCGCTTATCTGGCGCCAGTAGTCGGAATCGAGATCGTGGCGCATGTATTCCCAGAGCAGGTTGTTGTTGAACGCTTCCGGGTTGTACGCGCGTGGCCGGCCGAGCAGATGATGCGCCGTCGTGCTGTTGCACCACTGCGCGATGAAGCCCAGCGCGAAAATGCCGCCGTGGTAGGCCTGGTCGCGGTACTGGTCGGCACGGCCTTCCCACGGCATGATCGCCTTCAGCGACGGCGGCTGCAGGTTGGCGAGGCGCCACTGGAATGCGGCATGGTAGGAAATGCCGAGGGCGCCGACCTTGCCGTTGCACCACGGCTGTTGCGCGATCCATTCGGTGACGTCATAGGCATCCAGCGATTCCTGGTAGGAACTCGGCTCCGAAGTGCCGGGCGACTTGCCGGTGCCGCGGGTGTCCACGCGCACCAGCGCGTAGCCGCGCGGACACCACCATTCGGGATTGGCTGTTTCCCAGGCCATGTACGGATTTGCCGCCTCTTCGAGATCGTCCGGTGGAATCCATACCTTGTCCTTCTGGTAGGGGCCGATGTTCATGATTGCGGGGCAGCGCTCACCGGTGAAATCCGGGCGAAACACATCGGCGTAGAGCAGGGTGCCGTCGCGCAGCGGAATCTTCACATCCTTCTCGATGATCAGCTTGCACGTACGGGGTTGCGACATCTGCTGGGACTTTTGGGCCATGGACCGTCCTTGATGATTGGGGCCGGGAATCCGCTCACCGGGTCCGGTTGCGGAGGTGATTGCGGCCGGACAATGCCGACCGATGACAAAAAGTATAGACCGGTGACTTGCACGCTGTCCGTCAGGGTCCGAGGTACGGACACGATTTCCTTGCTGCCCTGTTTGCAGTGCATGGGTGAGACATTTAAAATAAATATAAAAATCAGATAGTTATATTAATTTCATAGTGCTTGCAACTGTCGACAAGTTGTAATATTTTGTCGACTCAAACTAGGCCGCATGGCAGCGCGCAGGAGGAGCATGAAGGCTGGAAAGGGCGGCGGACGGAGCGCCAAGCGGCCGGCCACACAGTTGGCGGTACGGGTGACTGCGCACCTTGAGCGGATGATAGCCGGGGGCAAGGCTGCTGCCGGTGAACGCATCAACGAGGCGGCGCTTGCTGAACAACTGGGCGTGAGCCGGGCGCCGGTGCGCGAAGCATTGCGCGGACTCGAGGCTCGGGGCTTGCTGACCAAACAGGCCAACCGCGGCACCTTCGTGCGTGAGCTGACAGTCAAGGAAATGCTCGACATATTCGAGATGCGCGCGCTGCTGATGGGCTACGGCGCTGAATCTGCGGCGGAGCTGTTCAACGCCGAACGCGGCGCGGCACTGGCCGGACTGCTCGACCGCATGGATGAGGCGACGCGTGACGGCGACGGCGAGGCGTACTACCGCCTCAACCTTGAATATCACAAGG
>JBFWOE010000230.1:0-3794 GCA_050250695.1 Burkholderiales bacterium | reverse complement strand
TCGAGCGCGCGGTGGTTCTGGCTGTAGGTCGGGCCGATCGCGCCGATCGCCGACACCCCGAGCCCGACCAGGTCGCATTCGGCATGCGTCGAATAACCCTGGAAATTGCGATGCAGATGGCCGTTGCGCTGTGCTACCGCCAGTTCATCGCTCGGTTTTGCGAAATGATCCATGCCGATGTAGACATAACCGGCGGCTCCGAGCCGCTGGGTCGACAGCCCGAGCAGCTTCAGCTTTATGTCGGGCGACGGGATGTCCGCCTCGGCTATGCGCCGCTGCGGCTTGAAGCGCGTCGGCAGGTGCGCATAATTGTAGATGGCAATGCGGTCCGGCTGCGCGGCAATCACCTTGTCCAGCGTAAGGCCGAAGGTCTCCAGGGTCTGCCGCGGCAGGCCGTAGATCAGGTCGACGTTGAGCGAAGAAAAACCCGCACTGCGCGCAGCAGCCATCACCTCCAAAGTCTGCTTTTCGCTCTGGATGCGGTTGACCGCGCGCTGCACGCCAGGATCGAAATCCTGGACGCCGAGGCTGACGCGGTTGAACCCGAGCCCGCGCAGCGCATGCATGTCGGCGGCATCGACGCTGCGCGGATCGATTTCGATCGAGTACTCACCGTTGGGCGACATCGTAAAGTGGCGCTTGAGCCGCTCGCACAACGTGGCCAGCTGGTCCGTGGTGTAGAAGGTCGGTGTGCCGCCGCCCCAGTGCATCTGCTCGACCACGTGATCGTCGCCGAACAACGGTCCCTGCATGTCGATCTCGCGGAACAGGTAATCAAGATACTTCCGGCCCTTGCCGCGATTGCGCGTGACCACCTTGTTGCAGGCGCAGTAAAAACACACCGTGCTGCAGAACGGCAGGTGCACGTAGATCGACAGTGCGCGGCGGATGCCACCGATATTCCGCTGCCGGACGCGCGACTGGTAGGCGTCGGGGCCGAAGGCCTCCACGAAACGGTCGGCCGTCGGATACGAGGTATAACGCGGCCCGTTGCGGTCCATGCGCCGGATCAGGTCGAGGTCGACCTCGAGCGGAAGGCATTCGGATGCGGTAATGGGCATGTTAACACTAGGAAATTGGCTGATAGTCGTCATTCTGGCCACCATGCCGTCCGGAGGTTTTGACACAGATCAAGTCGGGAGTAAGATGCGGCTTCCCGCCATCCAGATTCCGCCACCCGTTTTCATGGCCACCGCTGTCCGCCTCGTCGAGATCAACAAGCTCAAATCGGCCTGTTCCTCCTGCAGCCTCAGCGAGCTGTGCCTGCCGGCCGGACTCTCCGACAAGGAGCTGCAGTCCGTCGACCGGCTGATCGACCGCCGCCGCCCGGTCAAGCGCGGCGACTACCTGTTCCACTCGGGCGCTCCCATGCACGCCCTTTATGCGTTGCGCACAGGATTCATGAAAAGCTGCGTGCTGCACGAGGACGGCCGCGAACAGGTTGCAGGATTCCACATGATGGGTGACCTGATGGGGCTGGATGCCATCGGCACCGACCGCCACCTGTGCGACGCCATTGCGCTCGAAGACAGCGACGTCTGCGAAATCCCGCTGAAGGAACTGGAAAACCTGTCACGGGAAATTCCTTCGCTGCAGCAGCATTTCCACCGCATCATGAGCCGGGAAATCGCCCGCGACTACGGCGTCATGCTGCTGCTCGGCAGCATGCGCGCCGAGGAACGCCTCGCGGTTTTCCTGCTCAACCTGTCGCAGCGCTTCGCCGCGCGCGGTTATTCGCCCAGCGAGTTCCACCTGCGCATGACCCGCGAGGAAATCGGCAGCTACCTGGGACTGAAACTGGAAACCGTCAGCCGCACACTGTCGCACTTCCAGGCCGAGGGCCTGATCGCGGTGCAGAACAAGCACCTGCGCCTGCTCAGGATCGACGCGCTGAAGGAAATGGTCAGCCACCACGGCTGTCGCACCTGATCGCCGCACTCAATCGCGGCGGTTGATCTCCGCAGCACCCCGCTGCAGGAAACAGGTAAACGCGCTGGAAGCCGCCGCCAGCGCCCAGAACATGAAAAATCCGGTCGAATAAACCGCCGTGCGCGACCAGGCCACCGGCTGCCCCAGCAGGTACAGCTCCTGCGGGTCGATCAGCGTGAAAAACACGACTTCGCCGATGCCGCCGACGATGAACGACGGCCACAGGATCCAGATCAGTCGTTTGGTCATGACTCCTCCCCGCGCTGCGACGGCTCACTCACCGAAGCCGGTCTTTTCCTCTTCCGCGATTTTCCGCTGAAAGAAAAAATACAGGTAAACCCCGATCGCTATGATCACCACTATGGTGATCAGGCTCAACAGGCCGACATCGGAACCGAAAAGCATTTTCCAGGCCATGATTTCCCTCCCTAACGTACTGTTGCTGCTTCCAGGATCACGACATCCACCGCCGGCAGCACGACGGATCCGCCGAGCCGCCATGTTCCGCCGGCATCTTCCAGCACCAACCGCCGTCGCCCCTCGGGCAGCACGCCGCCGATACCCTGGTATGCGCCGTCACCGGTACGACCCAACAACAGCAGGCGATCCTGCCCCGCCCGGGTGGGATGCACGATGCGCAGCGTCATTGCTTCGGGGCGCGGGGCACCATCGGCTGCCACCAGCTTCAGCATGACGGTTCGCGCCTGCCCGTCGAATCGCAGCTCGCCGCGGTAACCCCGCTGCAACGCCAGCGCATCGCGCTGCAGGGTCTGGTTGATCGCGAGTCCCTGCTTGTAATAGTCGTCGACCACCAACCCGTCGCTGCTGGATATCGCGATCCACACCGTGGCGATGCCGGCGATGATCACCGCCACCGGACCAGCCATCAGCAGCCACGGCCAGGGTTCGCGGTACCAGGGCAAAACGTTCACCTGCGTCGTCGGCATGGCAATCTCCCTATTTCACGAAAAACCGCGACGTTTCGTCCGCCCGCACATCCGGGCGGTCGATGTCGCTGACATGGAACACTATGGCGTGTGAACCGGGCTTCAGCAGCGCCGGATCGGCGCGCACCGAAACCGGAAATGCCCGGGTGGTCGCCGCGGGCACCTCGATCGGCATCGCGGCTGACACGCTCAGGCCGGGCAGCCCATCGACCGTGACCTTGTAGCGGCGCGGCGCTTCATCGGTGTTGATGAACTGCAGGCGATAGACGTTTTCGATCATGCCCCCGGGCGCGTCGCGCATCATCGCGCCGCGGTCGCGGATGACATCGACCTTCAGCGAACTTTTCAGCAGCAGGCCGCCGAAAAATGCGATGACCACCACCACCAGCAGGCCGCTGTAGACCAGCACCCGCGGCCGGGCAATGTGGCGCAGGATATCGCCATCGGCATATTTTCCCTTGACGGCATTCTCGGTCGAGTAGCGGATCAATCCGCGCGCATAACCCATCTTGTCCATGACCTGGTTGCAGCCGTCGATGCAGGCAGCGCAGCCTATGCACTCGTACTGCAGGCCCTTGCGGATGTCGATGCCGGTCGGACAGACCTGCACGCAGATGCTGCAATCCACGCAATCGCCCACGCCCAGTGCTGCGGCGTCGGCCGAGCGGCTGCGCGAACCGCGCGGTTCGCCGCGCACCGCATCATAGGTGATGACCAGCGTGTCGGGGTCGAACATCACGCTCTGGAAACGCGCATACGGGCACATGTACTTGCAGACCTGTTCGCGCAACCAGCCGGCATTGCCGTAGGTGGCGAAACCGTAGAAAAATATCCAGAAGGTTTCCCACGGCCCCAGTGTCGACGTCGCCACCTCGTCCACCAGCACCTTGATCGGCGTGAAATAGCCGACGAAGGTGA
>JBFWOE010000229.1:0-3892 GCA_050250695.1 Burkholderiales bacterium | reverse complement strand
GATCCTGCTGATGGTGGCGCTGGTGCGCCTGCTGCGATCCGAACTGCCTGCGGGGCACGATGGGTTGCAGCGTCACGGGACGTGACTTCGTCCGGGAATATGGTGGAGGCGGCGGGAATCGAACCCGCGTCCGCAAGCCCTCCACAGTCAGGACTACATGCTTAGCCTGGTTGTTTGGGTCTCGCCTCGCAACCGCCAACCGGCAGGCTGATGCTTGGCCAGTCGCTTCGACGGATCCACAGGGCTAAGCGACCAAACCCCGCAGAGAGGCTGATGTAAATGACGCTGCACCGGTTTCCCGGCCTGACCCATCAGCAGATCAGTGCAGCGTCTAGCCGGTATTAGGCGGCTAGAGCGTAACGCTCGTCGTTGGCGTGTATGAAGTTTCCAGCGGATTTACAAGGTGACTGGACCTTGGCATGCCCTGTGCTGCTTTGTGACCCACGTCGAAACCAGGTCGCCCCCATGTTTCATCAGATTGCGCCGCGCGGTCCGAGTTCAAGTGGTCCGGCGGTGGGCGATTATCGCATATCACGTCACGTTAAATAAGTATTTGTTTTTAAAAGATATTTTTAATTTCTTCAGGTGAGGAAACCACGCTGTCTGCACCCCAATCATCGGGATTGCTGCCGTTGAGGTAGCCGAAGCGGACTGCGACGGTGCGCATGCCGGCGGCGTGTCCGGCTTCGATGTCGCGGCGGTCGTCGCCGACATAATGGCAATCCGCAGGGGCGATGCCGATGACGGCAGCCGCGGCCAGCAAGGGCGCCGGGTGGGGTTTCATGTGTCCCGTGGTGTCGCCGCCGATGATGCAGGCGGCGCGTGATGCATAGCCCAGTTGCTGCAGCAGCGGTTTGGCAAAACGCTCTGCCTTGTTGGTGACGATGCCCCAGACTATGCCGTGATGTTCAAGATGGTCGACCAGTTCAGCGATGCCGGGGAACAGTGTCGAGTCGCAACACAGGTTTTTTTCGTAGAGATCGAGAAATTCCTCGCGCATCGCGGCGTAGTCGGCGTGTTCGGAGCCGATGCCGAAACCGACGCCGAGCAGGCCGCGCGCGCCCATCGAAGTGACCCGGCGGGTGTCGGTGAGCGGCACCGGGGCCAGACCGCGCGCTGCACGCATCGTGTTGATCGCGCGACCCAGATCGGGCGCGGTATCGGCGAAGGTGCCGTCGAGATCGAACAGGACCGCGCGGTTCATCAGCGGGCCGGCGCGCGGGCGCAGAGGATGTAATTTACGCTGGCGTCGGCTTCCAGCGCGTAGGTCTTGCTGAAAGGGTTGTAGGTCATGCCGGTGACGCCGGTGACATCGAGTCCGGCGGCACGGCAGGCATTCGCCAGTTCCGATGGCTTGATGAACCGCGCATAGTCATGGGTGCCGCGCGGCAGCAGGCCCAGCACGTATTCGGCGCCGATGATGGCGTAGAGATAGGACTTAGGATTGCGGTTCAGCGTGGCAAAAAAAGCATGGCCTCCGGGTTCCAGCAATTCCGCGCATGCCCTGACGACGGCTGCCGGATCGGGTACGTGCTCGAGCATTTCCATGCAGGTGACCACGGCAAAACCTTTTGGCATTTCGCGGGCCAGCGCCTCGACCGCGATGTTGCGGTAGGCCACGTCGAGTCCGGAGATGCGCAGGTGCAGCTGTGCGACTTTCAGCGGCTTGTCGGCGAGATCGATGCCGGTGACCCGGGCACCTCGCGCCGCCATGGCCTCGGCGAGTATGCCGCCACCGCAGCCGACATCGAGGACTTTTTTGCCCCGCAGTCCGGCGATGCGGTCGATGTAGCCGAGTCGCAGCGGATTGATTTCATGCAGGGGGCGGAATTCACTTTCCGGGTCCCACCAGCGGTGGGCCAGGGCGCTGAATTTTTCGAGTTCTGCAGGGTCGACGTTGACGGTCATGGGCGAATTTTTTTCTGCCAGGCGCGGGCACGGGCCTGCAGTGCGGATTCGTCGAGCCCGGTCAGGCGGCTGCCGGCGACCAGGCGTTCACCGCCGACCCAGACATCGCTGACATGTTCACGGCCTGCAGCGTAGACCAGGTGCGAGACCGGATCGTAGCAGGGCGTCACCACCGTGGCGGCAAGGTTCACGGCAACCAGGTCGGCCTGCTTTCCCGGGGTGATGCTGCCGATGCGCGACTGCAGGCCCAGTGCCTTGGCGCCGCCCAGCGTCGCGCATTCCAGTGCCTGCTGCGCCGGCATCACGGTCGGATCACCGCTGCTGCCCTTGGCGAGCAGCGCGGCCAGGCGCATTTCCGTGAACAGGTCGAGCCGGTTGTTGCTGGCTGCGCCATCGGTGCCCAGGCCGATGTTGACACCGGAGCGCAGCAGCCCGGCCACGGGGGCGATGCCGCTTGCGAGTTTCAGGTTGGAGGACGGGCAGTGCGCCACCGAGCAGCCGTGACGGGCAAACAATGCGATTTCGCCGGCATCCAGGTGCACGGCATGCACGGCGATCAGCCCCGGGCCGAGCAGGCCGGCACGTTCCAGCCGGGCCAGCGGCCGCACGCCGTGCTGCTTCATGCTGTCGTCGAGTTCCTGTGCGGTTTCGTTGATGTGGATGTGCACCGGCAGTTCCAGTTCGTCGGCGTATGTCGCGACCTGCGCGAACGTGGCGTCGGATACCGTGAACGGCGCATGTGGTGCAAGGCAGAACGACAGCAAGGGTTCGTCGCGCATGGCATCACGCAGCGCCATGCCTTTGGCCAGGTAATCCTGGGCGTCGCTGGCATAGGCCGAGCGGAATTCCAGGGCGATGATGCCGAGGCTGGCGCGGATGCCGGAGCGCAGCACGGCGCGGGCGGCCGCCTCGGGGAAGAAATACATGTCGTTGAAGCAGGTGATGCCGCCGCGCAGCATCTCGGCGCAGGCGAGCAGGGTGCCGTCGTGGACGAACTCGTCCGAAACCATGCGGCCTTCGGCCGGCCAGATGTGATTCTGCAGCCAGTCCATCAGCGCCAGGTCGTCCGCCATGCCGCGCATCAACGCCATCGCCGCATGGGTGTGCAGGTTGACCAGTCCCGGAATCAGGGCATGGTCGGGCAGGAACACGCGTTCGGCGTCGGGATAACTCGATGACGCCTCAGGCTCCGGCAGCAGGGCGGCTATGCGCCCGCCGCTGATCACCACGGCATGGCCTTCCAGCACGACATGGGCGGGATCAACCGGAATTATCCAGCGCGGTTCGATGATGGTGGTCATCGGCATTCCTGCAAAGGCGGATGGGGACCGTGGTCGATTGTATTAAAAAAAAAGCCCTGCCGAAGCAGGGCTTTTGATGGTGCGCTGGGTTCAGCGTTTTTTCTTGGCCGCCGGCTTCTTCGCCTTGGCTTTCGGTTTCAGGTTCAGTGCACGGCCAACCACTTCCACGGTGACACGGCGGTTCGGGGACAGGCACTCGATGAGCTGCTTGCGCTGCATCTTGTTGTCGCAGAACTTGGTGACCGGGATCGGCTGTTTCGGGCCTTTGCCTTCCCAGAAGATCAGCTTCTGGTCGACGCCCTTGGAGACGATGTAGTCCTTCACCGTGATCGCGCGGCGCTCCGAGAGCTTCATGTTGTAGCCCAGGTTGCCGATGCGGTCGGTATGGCCGGTGACGATGACTGCGCCGATGGCAACGGGACCGCGCGCCTTGGTGGCTTTGCGCAGGCCGGCCAGGAACTTGTCAAAGTCCTTTTTGTTGTCAGCCGTCATTTCGGCCTTGTTGAACTCCATGCCCTGCAGCTCGATCTTCTGGGTGATGTTGAGCATTGCGGGTTTTTTCTTCTTCGCCTTGGGCTTGGCTTTCTGCGGCTTGGCTTTCTGCGCCGGCCGGGCTTTCTGGGCGGGAGCTGCCTTTTTCTTCACCAGATCCGGGTCGCACTCGGCGATGGCCAGGGCCGGAG
>JBFWOE010000228.1:0-3896 GCA_050250695.1 Burkholderiales bacterium | reverse complement strand
ACTCATCGCGCTCGCCAAATCGAAACCGGGCCAGTTGACCTTCGCCACGCCCGGCGCCGGTTCCGCGCCGCACCTGTCGGCGGAACTGTTCAAACGCATGGCCGGCATCGACATGATCCACGTGCCCTACAAAGGCATCCCGCCGGCAGTCACCGACGTCGTCGGCGGCCGCGTCACCATGCTTTTCACCACCACGATTTCGGCCATGCCGCACATCAGGACCGGCAAGGTCAGGGCGCTGGCGCTGACCAGTGCAAAACGCCTGCCCAGCATGCCCGACACGCCGACCATCGCCGAAACGCTGAAGGGTTACCAGGCCGAAGCCTTCCAGGGCATGATCGCGCCGGCCGGGGTGCCGCGCGCCGTCCTCGACAAACTCGGCCGCGAAGTGGGCGCCATCGTGCGTTCACCTGAAATCGCCAAAACCTTTGCCGCTTCCGGCGCAGTCGCCGTCGGCAGTACCCCTGCCGAGTTCACCGCCTTCATCAGGGCCGAGACCGCGAAGTGGGCGGGGGTCGTCAAGGCGGCGGGCATCGAGCGCCGCTGACCGGAACAGGCTGACGCAACCGCTGGGGAGAACGCCATGCCGGCGCCGATCCGCGCCGCGAAGGTTACGCGCTGGCCTGATAGCGCCCGGGGGGGGCGAGGCCGCACCTGAACACATGTTCTACGGATTCTTAAAATATAAATAAAAACAATTAGTTAGAACTATTTTCGGAACGTCGCCAACCCCGGGGCGGCCAATGGTCCAAAATGGCCATTTTGGCTATAATAGGCCAAACTGCCACTGGGGGGTATCCCATGACGACGCTGACCTACCGCAACAGCCACGGCGAACTCGTAGACGTTCCCGCCGTTGCCGCAACCCGGCTCAAGAACGGACTGGCCACTGTGCTGGATCAAGTGATGCGCGGCGGCGCGGTTGCCATTACGCGCCACGAAACACCCAAGGCCGTGTTGATCGCCTACGAGGAATTCGTGGCCCTGACCAAGGACCGTGCACCGGTCCTGAACGACCTTGCCGCCGAATACGACGTGCTGCTGGCGCGCATGCAGACGCCGGCGGCGCGCAAAGGCATGGCCGCAGCCTTCGATGCATCACCTGAAGAGATGGGCCGCGCAGCAGTGAAGGCCGCGCGCAAGCGGCGCTGACCAGCAGCGTCGAGGGCGCGTTTTGCCGAACATCTACGTGTTTGCCGGCGTCAACGGCGCGGGCAAAAGCAGCATCGCCGGTGCGGCATTCCGTGATAACGGCACTGATTATTACAATCCGGATGAGGCGGCGCGTGCGCTTAAAGCAGCCAACCCCGGACTGGATCAGACGCAGGCCAACAGCAAGGCCTGGCATCGCGGCCGGGAGTTGCTGGAACGCGCAATCGCCGGCGGTCTCGACTTTGCTTTCGAAACCACGCTGGGCGCATCCACCATTCCGCGTCTGCTGACGGAGGCCGCGCAGCAGGGAATGGCGGTGCATGTCTGGTATGCGGGCCTGGCGACGCCGGAGTTGCACATCACCCGGGTAAAAGCCCGGGTTGCACGCGGCGGCCATGACATCCCGGAACAGGCCATCCGCCGGCGGTTCGAACACAGCCGGTTGAACCTGATCCACTTGCTCCCGGTCTTGGCTGCGCTGCGGGTCTACGACAACAGCATCGAAGCTGATCCTGCTTCAGGCAAAACGCCGAAACCGGTGCTGGTGCTGCACATGGTACGCGGACGCATCCTCAATCCGCAGGATCTGCCGCGCACGCCGGACTGGGCAAAACCCATCGCGGCGGCAGCCATGAAAATTCATGTGGACTGATATGTCGAAATTTCAATGTTTTTTCGGCATATCCGGGAAACATGTCGGGTACATCGACATTTCCCCGGCCTCCCTCCAAGGGGACTTCCTTCGGGGCGCATCCGGGCTACGGGCATCCTGGATGCAGCCCTGTCGGTTCAGTGCCCGCCTGCCCCGAAATGTCCCTGCAGCTCCTCGTCGAACTTGCCGTCGATCAGCACGTAGAGCATCAGCACCGGCTTGTCGGAGCGGTTGCTCCAGGCGTGGTTGGTGCCGCGCTGGATGACGACATCACCTTCCTTCAGCACCACGTCCTGGTCGTCCAGCAGCATCGTCACCTCGCCTTTCAGCACCACGGCGTAGTCGATGGTCTGGGTGCGGTGCATGAAGGGGTGGCGGCCTTTTTCGGAGCCGGCCGTGGTGGCGTTGGCGTTGCCCATCGCCGCGAACACCGCTTTCGACTGCTCGGGGCTGATGTTGCGGATGGCTTCGGTCTCGGGCGCGATCTCGCTGATGCGGAACACCGTGCCGCCGGGCAGTGGATGGATCTGCTTGGGGCCGCCGGTCGGGTCCGGCTCGGTCGCGTGCAGGATGTGCGGTGTGGCCGCGGTCTTCCACATGTCCACCGAGATGTGTCCGGGGCGCAACGGGTTGGTGCGCACCGCGGGGGCAAGGCCGTCCTCGAGGACGACAGCCTTGCCGTTCTTGTCGTGGCCGGTGATGACGCGGCGGATTTTTCCGTTCATGCAGTGACTCCCTGATCGATACCGATGAGGGGCACACGATATGTTGTCCGGCGCCATTCATGCAACTGCGGGTCCACATGGAGGGCGGCGCTCACGCCTTGCTGCCCGACAACACCGCCTCTTCATCGTCATCCGCAGGTTTGCTGACATCACGCCCGATCAGCATCGCGCCGACGCGCGCCGACGCACCGTTGTAGAAACCGGCTTTCAGCCGCTCCGTCGCCTCCGGGTTGACGAAAGTGCCGAACACCATGTCCCACAGCGGCAGGTCGGAATAATTCAGGCGGTGGATCATGCGGCCATGGTGCACGGCATGCATTTCCGGGCGCTGGATGAAGTAGCCCAGCCATTGCGGCGTTTTGATGTTGGCGTGCTGGAACATCGCGTTGAAAGTCAGGAACAGCGCGCCGATCACGCCGGCTTCCATGCTCACCCCGAGCAGCGGGAAAAACACCAGGCTGCTGATCGACGTGAACATCGCCGCATCGAAGGGGTGCAGGTAGAACGCACCGAAGGCGTCGAGGCTCTCCGCACTGTGGTGCATCTGGTGGCCGGCTCGCCACAGCCAGTTCCACTGGTGCGCGGCGCGGTGATACCAGTAATGGAAAAATTCATACACCAGCACGCCGGCGACCGCGCCGCCGATCGCACCGAGGCCGCCCAGATCGAACAGGCTCACCCCCTCGAACAGCTTGCCCCACAACCCGGCGACCCAGCCGGTGAAATAAAAGACGCCCACGGTGACCGCAGTCGCGCGCCAGCGCCAGAAACGCGTGGTTTCGTAGTGGCGGTGCCGGTGCACCAGGTCGAGCAGGATGAAGCCCGGAATCAGGGCAATGGTGAGGTAACCCAGAATGTCGTACATCGAAATCTCTCCCTAAATAAAAATCCGCGATGACCTAAACAGACCAAACGGTCCGGAAATATAAACAAGGGGGAGATTCTTGTCAAACTATTTAGTCTGTTTAATTGAAATGATAAATATATAGTAAAAACATGAAGTTATATAATTTAACGATCAGTTGTGCATAAATTCACGGATTCAGGCATACTGCCTGGTATGTTGATTTCATGGCAAAAACGATATGCGTAAAGACGGCATCGCGACCCGCGAAAAAATCCTCGACGGCGCCCGGGACCTGGTCCTCAAGATGGGTTACTCGGGCATGAAGGTCGACCACGTGCTCGAACACGTGGGCATCACCAAGGGCGCGTTTTTCCACCACTTCAAGACCAAGGACGACCTGGCAAAGGCGCTGCTGCGGCGTTATGCCAGCCAGGACGCGCTGATCTACGCCGAGACCCGCGCGCAGGCCGAAAAGCTGAGCGACGACCCGCTGCAGCAGATCCTCATTTTCATCCGCCTG
>JBFWOE010000227.1:0-3904 GCA_050250695.1 Burkholderiales bacterium | reverse complement strand
GCCCCCGGCGAAGTTTTCTGGAATAAGCCGGAACGCCTCCGGCGGATTACGCCGCAAGCGGCTAATCCGCCCTACATACCGCCGTCACCACGCCCCGCCCCTGCTATACAATCCCCCTCCACCACCCCCATAAAAAAGCAAAGGGAGAGAACACCATGGGCATCGGCACCATCATCACCCTAGGCATCCTGGTCGTCGCGCTGGTCTACGGCGTCACCATCTACAACGCGCTGGTCCAGATCAAGCACAACGTCACCAAGGCCTGGGCCAACATCGACGTGCTGCTGAAGCAGCGCCACGACGAGCTGCCCAAACTGATCGAGACCTGCAAGCAGTACATGAAATTCGAGCAGGACACCCTGACCCGGGTGATCGAGGCGCGTTCCAAGGTATTTTCTGCTCGCGAAGCGCAGAACATCCCCGCCCTCGGCGGCGCGGAAACCATGCTGCGCGGTGCGCTGGGCAACCTGTTCGCGCTGGCGGAAGCCTACCCCGACCTCAAGGCCAACCAGAATTTCCAGCAGCTGCAGGCGCGCATCTCCGGCCTCGAAAACGCCATCGCCGACCGCCGCGAGTTCTACAACGAGTCGGTCAACGTCAACAACGTGCGCATCGAGCAGTTTCCGGACGTGATCATCGCCCGGCTGCTGAACTTCAAAGAGGCGCAGTTGCTGGAATTCTCCGAGGAAGAAAAGAAGGACGTCGACGTCAAGCAGCTGTTCAATTCCTGAGCCGCGCTGAACCGCACGGCCCCGCTCCATGTTCCGCAGCGCCATGCACGGCCCGTGGTGGCTCACCGGCACCGCGCACCTCGTCATCCTCATCGTCGCCGTGCGCTCGGAAACGCCGGCGGCTTGGCCGTGGGCGCTGCTGGCGATGGCCGGCGTCAGTTTTTTCGCCTGGCTGGGCAATTTCCGGCGTTACCGCCAGATCCACGACCTGCCGACCTCGAAGATCGTTTCCGCGGCCCAGGGTTATGTCGAACTGCTGGGCCGCGGCGACCTGCTCGACGGCACGCCGGTGATCAGCAAACTCGGGGGACGGCCCTGCTGCTGGTACCGCTACAAGGTCGAGGAACGCAGATCCGACAACAAGTGGCAGACCATAGACGAGGGCACCAGCGTCGCCCATTTCCTGCTGGTCGACGACAGCGGCGCCTGCGTGGTCTCGCCCGAAGGCGCGGAAGTCGTCACCAGCGATCACCGCACCTGGTACCAGGATCCCTACCGCCACACCGAATGGCTGCTGCCGCCGAAGGACGTGCTCTATGCGCTGGGTGAATTCACCACCCATGGCCGGCAGACCGGCAATGCGGCGGAAGAACGCGCCGAAGTGTCGGCGCTGATCGCCAACTGGAAGGAAGACATGGCCGGACTGCACAAGCGCTTCGACCTCGACCAGGACGGCACCATAGACCTCAAGGAATGGGAACTCGCCAGGCTGCAGGCGGTGCGCGAAGTGCGCAAACAGCAAGCCGAGCAGGCGCATAAGCTGATCGAGGGCGTGCACCTGCTGCGCAAGCCGCGCGACGGCCGCCTGTTCCTGCTCGCCAACGAGATGCCCGACCGGCTGGGCCGGCGTTACTGGTGGTGGAGCCTCATCCACCTCATCGTGGTGATCGGCGGCGGCATCGGCAGCCTGATCCTGTTCGGTATAAAATAATAAATATAATCAAATAGTTAAAACGATGCGCGAAGAATACCTGACCTGCCTCAACAGCCGCGGCTTCCATCGCCTGCATTACACCGACTGGGGTGATCCGCAGAATCCGCGCGTGGTGATCTGCGTGCACGGCCTCACCCGCAACTGCCGCGACTTCGATGCGCTGGCGATGGCGCTGGAAAAAGACCTGCGCGTGGTCAGCGTCGACATCGCCGGGCGCGGACTCAGCGACTGGCTGCCGAACAAGGAGGATTACAGCTATCCGCAGTACATGGCCGACATGACGGCGCTGATCGCGCGCATCACCGCGCACGGCGCCGCAGACATCGCCTGGGTCGGCACCTCGATGGGCGGCATGCTCGGCATGCTGCTGGCGGCGCGGCCGGACACGCCGATCCGCCGCCTGGTGCTCAACGACGTCGGCACGGTGATACCGAAGGCGTCGATGGAGCGCATAGGCACTTACGTCGGCAAGGATCCGCGTTTCGCCAGTCTCGCCGAAACCGAACAGTATGTGCGCCTGGTCTCGGCGCCCTTCGGGCCGCTGAGCGACGCGCAGTGGAAACACCTGACCGTGCACAATTCAAAACAGCATGAAGACGGCAGCTGGGGCATGAACTACGACCCCGGCGTCGCCCTGCCTTTCCGCAAGGTACAGGCGAAAGACATCGTGCTCTGGGATTATTATGACGCGGTGAAATGTCCCACCCTGCTGCTGCGCGGCGCGCAGTCAGACCTGTTGCTGCACGAAACCGCCGTCGAGATGACCACGCGCGGCCCGAAACCGGAACTGGTGGAATTCGCAGGCGTCGGCCATGCGCCGATGCTGATGGCCGGGGACCAGATTGCAGCCGTCAGCCGGTTCCTGGTCTGATGCCCGCTACTTGCCCGCGCTGGTCATGGCCTTGCGGATGAAGGCCTTCTTTTCCGCCGGATCCTTGATCTCGTCGGCGATCAGCAGGTAGAGCTCGGTCACGTCGCGCGCCTTCGCCGCCGCCCGTTTCACCACCACCCGGGCGATGGCGCCGATGTGCTGCGCCATTTCCTTTTCGGCCCGGGTCAGCATTTCCGGCGTGAATTTCTGCGAAATCGACTGCAGCGCCTCCGCGGTCGGCGCCTGCGCCAGGCCCGTGCGCCCCGAAACGGGCTGCGAATCGGATTGCCGGACGAACTGTTTCACAAACAGCGCCCGCGCTTTTTCGTCGGGAATCTCGCGGCCGACGGTTTCGCACAACATCTCGATCGTCGCGGAGGATGCCGCGGCCTTGCGGATCACGACCGCGGCAATCGGGCCGATGTGCCTGGCCAGCGCCGCCTCCACCTGCTTGAGCAGATCGCGGTCCAGCGCCATGCCGGTCAGTCCCGACATTTCCGCCGACGGCGCCGTGGCGCTGCGCGGCACCACCAGCGTGCGCTCGGCATCCCTGTTGACCGGCACCGTGCGCGTTGCGTCGGTTTTTCCGGTGAGCGCGCCGCGGAACGCGGCAACGTTCTGCGGCCGCTCGTCTTCATTCGGCTTTAGCGCCCAGTCAATGGCCGTCAGCAGCTGTTCTCCGTAGATCCCGCGGTCGCCGATGTCGCACGCCGCCGGCATCACGTCCTGACGCACGCGCGCCGCCGCCTCCACCGGCTTTTTGCCGGTGACCATCCAGTACATCACGCCGCCGAAGGCGTAGAGGTCGCTCCACGGCCCCTGTTTGCCGTGTGCATGGTATTGCTCGAGTGGCGCGTACCCGGGGGTCACGATCGCGGTCAGTTCCCGGTTGCCACCGCCCAGTTCGCGCGCCGAACCGAAATCGAGCAGCACCGGACTGCCGTCGTTGCGGATGAAAATATTCGCCGGCTTGATGTCCCGGTGCAGGAAACCCGCGTTGTGGATGACTTCCAGCCCGTCCAGCAGCGCCAGCATCATGCCGGACAGCGCGTCGCGTCCCAGCGGACGCCGCGTCGCGATCCAGTCCACCAGCGAACGGCCTTCGACGAACTCCATCACCATGTAACCCGTCGCGTTGGCCTCGAAGAACCGCATCACGCGCACGATGTTGGGATGGCGGAACGAGGCCAGCGTGCGCGCCTCGTCCATGAACCTCTGCAGCCCCCAGTGGAACGACTCCTGCGAGTCGGGCTTCGGTTCCACCGAACTGTCGGCGTTGCGCCCGGCGAATTCGCCCGGCAGGTATTCCTTGACCGCGACTTTCAGGTTGAGATTGGCGTCGGTCGCCAGATACGTCACGCCGAATCC
>JBFWOE010000226.1:0-3914 GCA_050250695.1 Burkholderiales bacterium | reverse complement strand
AGCTTTGTGCTGGTGGTTCTCGGCCTGCTGATCAGCATACCCATCGTCATCTGGGGCAGCCAGCTGATCCTGAAATACGTGGAGCGTTTCCCGGTGATTGTTTATTTTGGCGGGGCGGTGCTGGCCTGGACCGCAGCCAAGATGATGCTCAGCGAGCCGCTGGTCAAGGGTCATTTCGAAGGCCACGCGCTGCTGACTGGACTGGCTTACGCAGTGGTGATCGGCGGCGTGCTCGCGGCAGGCTTCTGGGCCAATCATGCCAGGGCGCGGGCCCGCGTGATCAGTCATCTGGTGGATCTGGCAGTTGTGCCCGGAGCCGAATCCGGCTCCGGCAACATCAATCATCAAGGAGGTGCAATCATGAACAAGGTCCTGCTTCCGGTCGACGGTTCGGCAAATTCACAGGGCGCTGTGCGGCATGTGGTTAACCGTTTCCTCGGGGATTCGGCGATGGAAGTTCATCTGCTGCATGTCCGGGCGCCCCTGTCGCAGCACATTGCGCGTTTCATCAGCCGCCGCGACCGCGAGAAATTCCACAGGGAGGAGGCGGAGCGCGCGCTGGCTCCCGCACGCGATCTGCTCAACCAGTTCGGGGTTCCGCATGCGGAACATGTCGAACTGGGCGACAAGGCGCAGACCATACATCGCCTGGCGCAGCGCCTCCGGGTAAACCAGATCGTCATGGGCACTGCGCGCAAGAATTCCATGACGCGCATGCTCGAGGATTCGGTCACCAACAAGGTGCTCGAAGTTGCCCAGGTGCCGGTCGAAGTTGTCGCGGGTGCGGAAGTGTCCAGATTCGAGAAATTCGGAGTGCCCGCCGGAGTCGGCGCAGCCCTGGCGTTGCTGATTACCGCCATTGACTGAGATTGCGTGGCCGGGTGTCGCCGGATGCGCGGCACCCGGCCCGTTTCAGAATCTCGGCTTGCGTGTGGCCTTCTTGTAGCCTTTGACGCCGGCCAGGATTTCCTTCCTGGCTTCCGCGGGCCCCACCCAGCCAAGGACCTTGACCCACTTGCCGGGCTCCAGATCCTTGTAATGCTCGAAGAAATGCGCGATCTGGGCGAGGCTGGACTCGGGCAGGTCGTCGGGTGAGCGGATGGCCGAATACAGCGGGGTCAGCTTGTCTATGGGCACGGCGAGTATCTTGGTGTCGTCGCCGGCTTCGTCCTCCATTTTCAGCATCCCCACAGGGCGGCAACGCACGACCACGCCGGTGATCAGCGGCACCGGCGAGAGCACCAGTACGTCCACCGGATCGCCGTCCCCGGAGAGTGTGTGGGGCACATAGCCGTAATTGCAGGGATAGTGCATGGCCGTGGACATGAAGCGGTCGACGAACATCGCACCGGTGCTTTTTTCCATTTCGTACTTGATCGGTTCGGCATGCATCGGGATTTCGATGATGACATTGACGTCGTTGGGAACGTCATGGCCCGAACTGACACGGTCGAGATTCACGGTTTTATCCTGCGCAACGGGGGTCACATTATAACGTCGCCTCCGGCCGCCATCGCACGCGCGTGCTAGGATCGCGTTTCGCCAATTCCGGAGGATTCATGAAACTCTACATTACCCCCACGTCCGGCAACGCCTGGAAAGTGCGCCTGCTGCTGTCGATGCTGAAGGTGCCGTTCGAGACCGTGGTGCTTGATAGCAAGAAAAACGAACTCAAGTCGGCGGAGTTCCTGAAGCTCAATCCACGCGGCCAGGTGCCGGTGCTGGTGGACGGGGACAGGGTGTTCTGGGATTCCACGGCCTGCCTGGTCTACCTGGCGCGCAAGCACGGCGGCGAACAGTGGTTGCCGACCGATGCTGCCGGCATGGCGGAAGTCCAGCAATGGCTGGCGTTGTCGAACAACGAACTGCACTACGGGCTGCAGTGGGGGCGTGGCATCAAGACCGGCATCCGCAGCATCGGCAGCTACGACGAATATGCGATGTATGGCCGCAACGGCCTCGCCGTGCTCGAAGGCCGATTGAAGAACAATGAGTGGCTGGCCTGCGGGCGACCGACGATCGCCGACCTGGCCTGCTACTGTTATACCTCGGTGTCGCCTGAAGGCGGTTTCGATCTGAATGCTCATCCGTCGGTGGCGGCGTGGGTGAAACGGGTGGAAGCGCTGCCCGGCTGGATCAAGCGCGTCTGAGGGGGCGTGCGGTCATGGCCAGCCTGTTCCGCAGCGGGCATGCCGGCGCCGCCAGCTGGCGCGATGCAGCGCAATCCTGCCTGGAACAGCTGGGCAGTGGCTCGGGCAACCTGGGATTCCTTTATGTAACCGACCACTTCGCCGCCGCGATGCCGGAGATCCATGCCCATTTTGCGGAACATACGGGTGTCGGGCACTGGACGGGCACGGTCGGCATCGGCATCTGCGCCGGCGGCAGGGAATACATGGATGAGCCGGCCATCGCAGTGATGATCGGCGATTTTCCGTCGGGTTCGTTCCGGGTCTTCGGCGCGCTGAACAGTGCGGACGTGCAGGGCGCCGAACTGCGCTGCGGTGATGCGCCGGCAAGCCTGGCGATCGTGCACGGCGTCCCGCTCGGCAGTGACATGGCCCAGCAGATCCGCCTGCTGGCGAAAAACACCGAAAGCGGATTCCTGGTCGGCGGACTGGCCAGTTCGCGTGGAGACAATGTCCTGCTGGCCGACGGCATTCATCGCAGCGGCCTTTCAGGAGTGGCTTTTTCCGACGCAGTGGCGGTGGCGACGCGGCTGACCCAGGGCTGCCGGCCGATCGGCGCGGTACACGAAATCACCGGTGCCCAGAACAACATCGTGCTGACGCTGGATGACCGGCCGGCGCTGGAGGTCTTGCGTGCGGACGTCGGCATTACCGCGAATGAGGACCTGGCGCAGCTCGGTGGCCAGATTTTCGTCGGCCTTTCGGTATCCGGCAGCGACACCGGGGACTACATGGTGCGCAACCTGATCGGCATCGATCCCGGCAACAAGCTGATCGCCATCGGCGACCTTGCGCGCAAAGGGCAGCGCCTGCATTTCTGCCGGCGCGACCGCGACACGGCACGCGCTGACATGACGCGGATGCTCGACAGCATCCGCGAAGGCCTCTACACGCCGCCGCGCGGCGCGCTTTATTTTTCCTGCCTGGGTCGCACCGGCGCGCTGTTCGGCGGCGAATCCGCGGAGCTGCAGATGATCCGAGAGGCGCTGGGCGATGTGCCGCTCGCGGGGTTTTTCGGCAACGGCGAAATCTCGCACAACCGGCTCTACGGCTATACTGGGGTTTTGACCCTTTTCATCTGACCATTGCGGGCCGCTGCCCGCCGGAGTTGTGATGACCGCTGCCCGACTGTTCGCCGAACTCAGCCTGACCTGGCTCGACGTCGTGGCGTTCGTGTCCTTCATCCTGGCGTGGGCGGGTTACGCGTGGTTTGCCGAATGGCGCGCGCGCTCGATCCCGTCGCTGCACAGCACCATGGACGGTTATCGCCGGGAATGGATGCTGCGCATGATCGAGCGCGACAACCGCATGGTCGACGTCAACATCATGCGCAACCTCACGCGCAGTTCGCAATTTTTCGCCTCGACCACGATGCTGGTGCTGGGCGCGCTGATCGCGCTGCTGGGCTACGTGCAGCAGGCGCTCGACGTGGTATCCGGACTGCCGTTCACCGTCAAGGCCTCGCAGCGCCTGCTGGAGATCAAGATCGTGCTGCTGGTGCTGATCTTCGTCTACGCGTTTTTCAAGTTTTCTTGGGCGATACGCCAGCTTGGTTTCTGCTCGACGCTGGTTGGCGCCGCGCCGAGGGCACCCAAGGACAATCCGGAACAGTACGGGCTGCAGATCGACCGCATCGCCGCGGTCACCTCGTATGCCGGAACCAATTTTAACGACGGGTTGCGGGCCTATTATTTCGCGCTCGCCGCGATGACCTGGTTCCTGCAT
>JBFWOE010000225.1:0-3953 GCA_050250695.1 Burkholderiales bacterium | reverse complement strand
TCCGCCGGCAATGGCGTGATGTGCGCGATGCCCTGCACCGGCAGCAGTTCGCTGATCTGCTGGAAACCGAAATCGAGTTCGCCGCGCGCAATCACCGTGCCCACGCGTTCACCGCCGCCGACCAGCCGGCTTTTCGGCAGGACCTGGTCGGCGATGCCGAGTTGCTGTGCGAGCACGGTGGTGTAGTACTTGCCGCTTTCGCTGGCTGAATAACCGATTGCCTTCGCGGCGAGCAGCGCGCGGCGGAGGTCGTCGGCAGTCCTGATTTGCGGATCGGGCGCTCCGGCGCGCACCGCGAAACCCATCAGCGAGCGCGCGATGGTCGTCGCGCCGTCGGCGAGCACGTAACCGTCGGCGATGAACTGGCGCAGCACGCCGTCGGCAACGATGACGATGTCCGCCACTTCGCCGCGTTTGAGCCGGTTGGGGATGGAGGTGTCACCGGTGCCGATGGAGGTGGTGACAGTGATGACGGTCTTGCCGGTGAGTTTTTCCAGTTGCGGGATCAGCGCCTTGTAGGCGGCGGTGAAGGCGCCGGAGGTCATCACCCGGAATTCGTTTGTGTTTGTAGTCATGAAAAATGGTTCCTGATTAAAATCCCTAACGCAAAGGACGCAAAGACAACTGCAAGACGCAAAGGAGTTCAAACCCCATCGGTTTTTGCTTTCTTTGCACCTCTCTTTTTCCTTTGCGACTTTGCGTTAACGTTGTTTTTTCTCTAGCAGCCTTGTCAGGGACGCTTGAACTCCAGCATGTCAAAACCGCAGTAGCGGTCTACCAGGTAAATCAGTCCGCGGTCATCGACGTCGGTGTCGTTGCTCTGCGGGCAGGGTTTGCCGCCGCAGGGCTCGGGGATGTACCAGCCCACTTCCTGCGGCGCAGACGGATCGGCGACGTCGACGATGCGCAGCCCGCCGGCAAACCACGCGCAGTAGAGCAGCGTGTCGCCGCCCTTCCAGTGTTCCTGGAACTGGTGGGCGCCGAAACGTCCGGGGGTGGTGCGGCTCCACGGGCTGTCGAGTTCGCTGACTTCGAACAGCGATACCGGCTTGATGTTCGAGAGATCGGAAACATCGAGCACCCACAGGCAGCCGTGCGGGCGGCCGCGGCGGCGCGCCATTTCCTCGGCGTCGTGGGCGTGGTCTTCCTCGTCGATGGCCACCGCGATGCGCTTGCCGTCGAGTTTTTTCAGCACCGGCATGAAGGTGTGCGAGGGCTCCGGATAGGGCGGGTGATAGTTGTAGGCGCCGGTGGTTTTCGGCTTTGTGATGTCGCTGACGTCGATCACGCGCACGCCGCCGTGCCAGCAGCCGGCCCAAAGTTCGTTGCCGAAGCGCAGCGTGTGGTGCAGCCGGTGCTGGCGCCCGGGCCAGGTCGGTTTCTCGCCGCCGGCAATGTGCTGGCCGGGCATCCACCAGCGCGACACTTCCTCGGGCTTTGCCGGGTTGCGGATGTCGTAGGTGACGAGGATGTTGCCGATGAATCCTTCCATCTCGGTGGAGATGTAGGCGTAGTTGGCGTCCATGTCGAAGCGGTGCACGCCGCGGCCCCAGGTTTTCTGGAAATGGATCAGCTTGGGCTTTGCCTTGTTCGATATGTCATACAGGCTGAAGCCGCCGCGCTCGTAGGGGTTGCGTTCGGCTTCCTCCACCGCCGGAATGTCGGCGACGGCCACGCCCAGCTTCGCCGCGAGTTCGGCGTGGGTGGCGTCGCGTCCGAGTTCGGCCTTCAGCCGCGTGCGCAGCTTCGGCAGTTCGTCGGCCTTGCGGCCGATGGCGGTCATGTTGCGCTCGCTGTTGATGATCATCAGGTCGCCGACCACCCGTGCCTTGTGGCTGTGCGAGTCGGGATCGGCGACGTTGATCTGCGCGACGATGCGCGGGTTCTTCGCGTCGGAGACGTCGAGGATGCTGGTTCCGAGCTGCTGCTTGTTGGGGATGTGGCCGACGTAGGCGTGCGTGCCTTCGACGTAGACCTGGCCGGCGCCCGGCAGGTCGAGGTGCGACAGGCGTTTGACGTTGTGGGCCAGTGCCGGTTTGCTGAGGGTATCCATGATGGGGCCGTCCAAGATGTGGTGTTCTGCGGTGAGGGCAAAAGTCTACCCGATGGCTGCCGCAACGGCTCGGTTAAAATAGCCGTGCACGGAAAAATTCATCGTCCTGTCCAGGCACAAGCAGGCTGATCCCTTAGTGGAGGAGTCCCGATGGCGCGGCAGAAAAAGCGTCCCGAAGAGTTGCGCAGTCACCGTTGGTTCGGCACCCGCGGACTGCGCTCGTTCACCCACCGTTCGCGCGCGCTGCAGATGGGTTATGCGATCGAGGATTTCGCCGGCAAGCCGGTGATCGCGATCATCAACACCTGGAGCGACATCAATCCCTGCCATGCGCATTTCCGCACCCGCGCCGAAGAAGTGAAGCGCGGGGTGTGGCAGGCCGGTGGTTTTCCGCTGGAAATGCCGGCGATCGCGCTGGCGGAACCCTTCCAGAAACCGTCGACCATGCTCTACCGCAACATGCTGGCGATGGAGACCGAGGAACTGCTGCGCGGTTACCCGGTCGACGGCGCGGTGCTGATGGGCGGCTGCGACAAGACCACGCCGGCGCTGGTGATGGGGGCGACCTCGATGGGACTGCCGTTCATCTATGTGCCTGCGGGGCCGATGCTGCGCGGCAACTGGCATGGCGAGCCGCTGGGTTCGGGCAGCGATTCGTGGAAATACTGGGCGGAGCTGCGTGCCGGGAAAATCACCGAAAACGAATGGGATGAAGTGGAAGCGGGGATCGCGCGTTCCTACGGGCACTGCATGACCATGGGCACGGCTTCGACCATGACCTCGGTGGCGGAAACGCTGGGCCTGACGCTGCCCGGCGCGGCATCGATCCCGGCGCCTGACGCCAACCATCCGCGCATGGCCACCGCCAGCGGCCGCCGCATCGTCGAAATGGTGTGGGACGACCTGAAGCCCTCGGAAATCCTCACCGCGCAGGCCTTCGACAACGCGATCACCGCGGTGCATGCGCTGTCGGGTTCGACCAATGCGCTGATCCACCTGGTGGCGATGGCGGGGCGCGCGGGTGTAGATCTCAAGCTCGATCGTTTCGACGAACTGGCGCGCAGAACCCCGGTGCTGGCGAACATCCGCCCCGCCGGGCAGAAATACCTGATGGAGGATTTTTATTACGCCGGCGGCCTGCGCGCGATGCTCGCGGAACTGAAGGACCTGCTCAATCTCGATTGCCTGACGGTCAACGGCCGCACGCTGGGCGACAACCTCGAGGGCACAAAAATCTTCAACGACGACGTGATCCGCCGCCGCGGCAATCCGCTGTCGGCGAGCGGCGGACTTGCCGTGCTGCGCGGCAACCTCGCGCCCGACGGCGCGGTGATCAAGCCGACGGCGGCCGAGCCGCATCTGCTCAAACACACCGGCCCCGCGGTGGTGTTCAAAAACTATGACGATCTTTATGCGCGCGTCGATGACGAGAACCTCAAGGTCGACGAGAACTCGGTGCTGGTGCTGCAGAACGCGGGGCCGCAGGGCGGGCCGGGCATGCCGGAGTGGGGGCAGCTGCCGATCCCGAAGAAATTGCTGCAGCAAGGCGTACGCGACATGGTGCGCATTTCGGATGCGCGCATGAGCGGCACTTCGTATGGCGCCTGCGTGCTGCATGTGGCGCCGGAGGCTTATATCGGCGGGCCGCTGGCGCTGGTGCGCGACGGCGACCTGATCGAGCTCGATGTCGAGGCGCGCAAGCTCGAGCTGAAGGTGAGCGCCGATGAACTCGCAAAGCGCAAGGCCGGGTGGAAACAGCCGGCGCCGCATTACACCCGCGGCTACGGCGCGATCTACGTGCAGCACATCACCCAGGCCGACAAGGGCTGTGACCTCGACGTACTGCATCGCGGTGATCCGACGCCCGACCCTGAAGTCGTTCACTGATCACTGATATCCA
>JBFWOE010000224.1:0-3954 GCA_050250695.1 Burkholderiales bacterium | reverse complement strand
GCAGGGTTTCATCAGGGATTTCAGTTCTACCACGGCGACCTACATGGAGTCGTGCATTCATTGCGGCCACTGCGCCGAAGCCTGTCACTTCTACAAGGTCACGGGCGATCCGAAATACACGCCGATCTGGAAACTCGAACCCTTCAAGCAGGCCTACAAGCGCGAGGCCGGCCCGTTTGCCTTCGCCTACCGCGCCTTCAACCTTAAACCGGAAGTCACGGTCGAAGAACTCGAGGAATGGCAGCACCTGCTCTACGACTCCTGCACCATGTGCGGCCGCTGCACCATGGCCTGCCCGATGGGCATAGACATCGCCACGCTGGTCAGCCAGGCGCGGCACGGCATGTTCGCCGCCGGGCTGGTGCCGCATGAACTGTGGGCGGTGGCCGAACGCGCCGAGCGCGAAGGCAGCCCGCTGGGCGCGACGCCGAAGGTGCTGAAGGAACGCATCGAGTGGCTGGCCGACGATTTCGACGTGAAGATCCCGCTCGACCAGCCGCAGGCGGACATCATCTGCACGCTGTCATCGATCGAGATCATGAAATATCCGGAATCGATCGTCGCCCTCGCGAAAATCATGAACCACCTCGGCCTCGACTGGACGCTGCGCAGCGACGGTTACGAAGCCACCAACTTCGGCCTGCTCTCGGGCAACGCGGCGTGGCAGAAGGACATGAGCATGAAAATGATCAATGCCGCGATCGGCACCGGCGCAAAAACCCTGATCCTGCCCGAATGCGGCCATGCCTATGGCGCGATGCGCTGGCAGGGCGCCAACATCTACGGCAAACCCCTGCCCTTCGAGGTGCTGCACATCTCGGAATTCCTCGCGCAGCAGGTCAACAGCGGCAGGCTGAAGCTGAAAAAAACGGACAAGTCCGTGACCTTCCACGATCCCTGCCAGGTCTCGCGCCGCGGCGGCGCGACGCAGGCGCCGCGCGATGTGCTGCAGGCGCTGGGCGTGGAACTGCGCGAGACCGAAGACAGCGGCGATCTGGGTTATTGCTGCGGGGGCGGCGGCGGTGTGGTCACCATCCACCGCGCCGACGGGCTGCGCTACGCGGCCTTCGACATCAAGATGCGGCAGATCGACGCCACCGGCGCGGAACTGCCGGTCACCAGCTGCTCGAACTGCCGGCAGACCTTCGACGACGGCCAGGCCCATTACAAATGGGACAAAAAAATGGCCAGCCTGCTGGAAATGGTCAGCGACAATCTCGCTGACTGAGACCCTGTAACAAGATAAAAAATCCCCCTCATCCCAACCCTTCTCCCGTAGGGGGAAGGGCTTTACCTCCCTCTCCCTTCGGGAGAGGGACCGAGGGTGAGGGAGGGTTTAGCCACAACCAAAGTAATTTTATTAGACGCTCCAAGCCACCCGCATCCAACGCCGCCGTCACACCGCGGACGCGGCGCAGCGGCTATACTCGCGCCCATGAATGCGAGACCGCGTCGTGCCTGATCTCTACGTACCGCTGTATACGCCGCCGCCCGCGCAGGATGCGCCCGCGCTGTGGTTCACTTTCCAGCGCTCTTCGATACTGGTGCAGAGCGTGGAATCCGCGACGCTGCCCTGCTGCCGCGCGCTGACCGATCACGGCATCGAACCGGTGCGCAGCACCTACCTCGGCATGCTCGGCGAGCGCCACTGCTACGCCGCCGAAGTCGACGAATCGCACCCGCTGCCCGAAGGCTGGGCAACGCTGGGCCTGCGCGACCTCTTCAGCATGGTCGACGGCACGGTGGCCGCGCTGTCGGGGCGCGCCTTCCAGCTCCTCGAGTGGGAACGCAACCACCAGTACTGCAGCCGCTGCGGCACGCCGATGGAGCAGCGCAGCGACGAACGCGCGCGCGCCTGCCCCGCCTGCCGCTACACCACCTATCCGCTGGTGTCGCCCGCGGTGATGGTGCTGGTCACGCGCGGCCGCGAACTGCTGCTGGCGCGCAAGGGCATCTGGCCGCCGGGACGGTATTCGGCGATAGCCGGTTTCGTAGAGCCCGGCGAAATGCTCGAAGACACCGTAGCCCGCGAAACCCGCGAGGAAGTCGGCGTCGAGGTCGGCGCACTGCGCTACTTCGGCAGCCAGCCGTGGCCGTTCCCGCATTCACTGATGGTGGCCTTCACCGCCGAATACGCCGGCGGCAAGGTCACGCCCGACGGCGTCGAGATCGAGGAAGCCGCCTGGTTCGATGCCGAGGCGCTGCCGCGGCTGCCGCCCAGCGTCAGCATCTCGCGGCGGCTGATCACCACCGTCGCCGCGGAACTCGCGCAACAATACCCGAGGGATCGCGGCTGACAGCGCCGCATTCGGAGAAACGCCATGGAAAAGAAGCCGATGAACCCGATGCTCCGCCTGCATGCGCTGGGACAGCGCATCTGGCTGGACAACCTGTCGCGCACGCTGCTGCGCGACGGCACGCTGAAAAAACTGGTGTCTGAAGACCGCATCGCCGGCGTCACTTCCAATCCGACGATATTTTTCAAGGCCTTCAGCGACAGCGAACACTACCGCGAGGAACTGCAGAAGCTGAAAACCGATCCCGCGCTGAGCGCCGAGCAGCGCTACGAAACGCTGGCGGTCGCCGACATCCGGGAAGCCTGCGACACGCTGCAATCGGTGTACAAGAACACCACGGGTGACGACGGTTACGTCAGCCTCGAAGTGTCGCCGGAACTGGCGCACGACGCCGCGGGCACGGTGGCCGCGGGATTGCGCCTGAAGGCCGCGGTCGACCGCGACAACCTGCTGATCAAGGTGCCGGCCACCGCCGCCGGCCTGCAGGCGATCGAGGAACTGGTCGCGCAGGGCTGCTCCGTCAACGTGACGCTGATGTTTTCCATGCGCCACGTGCGCGACGTCGCGCACGCCTACCTGCGCGGCATCACCCGGCTGGTCGAGGCCGACGGCGACGCGCGCAAGGTCAAGTCCGTCGCCAGCCTGTTCTTGAGCCGCGTGGACACCCTGATCGACAAGCGCCTGGAAGCCATCGGCGGCGACGCGCTGGCGCTGCGCGGCCGCTCGGCAGTGGCGCTGGCGAAACTCGCCTACCAGGATTACAAGGCCACTTTCTCGAGCGACGGCTTCAAGGCGCTTGCCAAACGCGGCGCGCGGCCGCAGGCGATGTTGTGGGCCAGCACCGGCACCAAGAACCCGGCCTACAGCGACGTGTTGTATGTCGAGTCGCTGATCGGCCCGCACACCGTCAACACCGTGCCCGACGCCACGCTCGCCGCGTTCCGCGAACACGGCAAGGCGGAAACCACTCTCGAAACGGGACTTGATGCCGCAACGGAACAATTCGCCGCGCTGCAGCGCCTGGGCATAGACATGGACGCCGCCGGCGAGGAACCGCAGGCCGAAGGCCTCAAGCTGTTTGCGGACTCCTTCCGCCAGCTGCTGGCGCTGACCGCCAATTGAGCCTGTTAGAACGTCCTACGACCTAAAGCAGACACTCAGCGTGCGCCTGAAGACCGGTGATCGCCACTTTCAAGTGCTTTTGGCTGCTGATTCATGAGCAATAACCCGGACATGGGCTTCCCGCCAGGATCAAAATCATCGGTCACCGTCGTTTGGGGCCCCGCCCCTACCGTATAGAATAGCCTCCACGCGCCCAACAAGATGCAAGGCAAGGGTACTATCCGGGCCAGGTCTTTGAATGCCAGCCTTAGAGGGAGAATTTGCCATGAGTGAACTGCAAGTCGCCGAAGACGGCCGCTACCTGGGCGGTGATGTCCCGTTCGGATACACCTTGTGGGACGACCGGCTCGTCGAGGTTCCGGCCGAGCTTGATGCCTGCGTCACTGCGATTCGAATGGTCAAGCAGGGAAAGAAATTTCCGGATATTGCCGCGGCAGTGCGTGAAGAGCATGGCGTAACGCTCTCCCAGCCGCAATTTGACGCGCTGATCGAAAGTGTCTACCGGCGCTACGGGCCGATCTAAGCGAACCGTGCG
>JBFWOE010000223.1:0-4024 GCA_050250695.1 Burkholderiales bacterium | reverse complement strand
GCCGAATTCGGCAAGTACATCCAGTCCGAAATCACCAAATACACGAAAGTGGTGAAGGACAGCGGCCTGAAACAGCAGTGAAGTTGTCGACGGACAGCAAAAAGCCGGCGTCTGCGCCGGCTTTATTGTTGTTGAATACGGGATTACTCGGCAAAAAATTCCTTGACCCGGTCCATCCATGATTTTGCCCGTGGATTGTGCCGTGCGGCGTCCTTGTTGCTGATGGATTCGAATTCCTGCAGCAGTTCCTTCTGCCGCGCAGTCAGGCTGACCGGGGTTTCAACGACGACATGGCACAGCAGGTCGCCGTGGGTAGACGAGCGTACGCCCTTGATGCCCTTGCCGCGCAGGCGGAAGATCTTGCCGCTCTGGGTCTCTGCCGGAATCCTGATCTTGGCGTAACCGTCGAGCGTGGGGATTTCGATTTCGCCGCCCAGCGCCGCGATGGTGAAGCTCACCGGCATTTCGCAGTGCAGGTCATTGTGGTCGCGCGTGAATACGCTGTGCTGCTTGATCTGGATCACCACATAAAGATCACCGGAAGGGCCGCCGTTGACGCCGGCCTCGCCTTCGCCCGAGAGACGGATGCGGTCGCCGTCGTCGACCCCGGCCGGGATTTTCACCGCCAGCGTCTTGTGTTTCTTGATGCGGCCGCTGCCCGAGCAGGTGCCGCAGGGGCTGGCCACCATCTTGCCGGTGCCGTGGCAGCGCGGGCAGGTCTGCTGGATCGAGAAAAATCCCTGCTGCATGCGCACCTGTCCGTGGCCGCCGCAGGTGGTGCAGGTGGTGGGCTGGGTTCCGGGTTTGGCGCCGCTGCCGTGGCAGGTTTCGCATTCCTCCATCGCCGGAATGCGGATGCGCGTCTCGGTGCCGCGCGCGGCGTCTTCCAAAGAAACTTCCAGGTTGTAGCGCAGGTCGGCGCCGCGGAAGACCGTGGAACGCTGGCGCCCGCCGCCCCCGGCGCCGCCGAAGATGTCGCCGAAGATGTCGCCGAAGGCATCGGCGAAGCCGCCGAATCCCGCGCCGGCACCGGCGCCTGCCGCTGCCGAGGGATCGACACCGGCGTGGCCGAACTGGTCGTAGGCTGCGCGCTTCTGCGGGTCGGTCAGTACTTCGTAGGCTTCCTTGGCTTCCTTGAAATGTTCCTCGGCTTTCGGATTGTCCGGGTTGCGGTCCGGATGCCACTTCATGGCGAGCTTGCGGTACGACTTTTTAAGGTCGTCCTCCGAGGCGTCACGGTTGACGCCCAGCACTTCGTAATAGTCTTTTTTCGCCATTTTTCCCGTTACCCCGAATACGCCAAAGGCGCAGGGCGCGGAGGGGTCATCCTCAACACCGCTGCGCCCCGGCCTGCGGACGTATTACTGTTTACTTCTTGCCGTCTTTCACTTCCTCGAACTCGGCGTCGACCACGTCGCCTTCGTCCTTTTTCCTGCTGCCGGTATCGGCTTTCGCTTCTCCGCCGGCGTCACTGCCTGCCGTGCCAGCCTGCGCCTGCTGGTCCTTGTACATTTGTTCGGCCAGCTTGTGCGCGGCCTGCGCCAGCGTCTGGGTCTTGGCTTCGATGTCGGCCTTGTCTTCGCTCTTGATCACGGCTTCTGCATCCTTCAGCGCGGCCTCGATTTTTTCCTTTTCGCCGGCATCGACCTTGTCGCCGTGTTCCGCCAGCGATTTCTTCACGCTGTGGATCATCGCGTCGCACTGGTTGCGCGCATCGACCAGCTCGCGCAGCTTCTTGTCTTCCTCGGCGTTGGCCTCGGCGTCCTTGACCATGCGCTGGATCTCCTCTTCGGAAAGGCCCGAGCTCGCCTGGATCTTGATCTTGTTCTCCTTGCCGGTGGCCTTGTCCTTGGCCGACACGTGCAGGATGCCGTTGGCGTCGATGTCGAAGGTGACTTCGATCTGCGGCATGCCGCGCGGCGCCGGCGGGATGTCGGTCAGGTTGAACTGGCCCAGCGACTTGTTGGCCTTGGCCATCTCGCGCTCACCCTGCAGCACGTGAATGGTCACCGCGCCCTGGTTGTCTTCCGCGGTCGAGAACACCTGCGAGGCCTTGGTCGGGATCGTGGTGTTTTTCTGGATCAGCTTGGTCAGCACGCCGCCCAGCGTCTCGATGCCCAGCGACAGAGGAGTGACGTCGAGCAGCAGCACGTCCTTGACGTCGCCTTTGAGCACGCCGGCCTGGATCGCGGCACCCACGGCAACCGCTTCATCCGGGTTGACGTCCTTGCGCGGCTCCTTGCCGAAGAAATTCTTCACCGCTTCCTGCACCTTGGGCATGCGCGTCTGGCCGCCAACGAGGATCACATCCTGGATGTCGGAGAGCTTGACGCCGGCATCCTTGACCGCGATCTCGCAGGGCTTGATGGTGCGCGTGATAAGGTCCTCGACCAGCGCCTCGAACTTGGCGCGGGTGATCTTGATCGCCAGGTGTTTCGGGCCCGACTGGTCGGCGGTGATGTAGGGCAGGTTGATTTCGGTCTGCTGCGAGCTCGACAGCTCGATCTTCGCCTTTTCCGCGGCGTCCTTGAGGCGCTGCAGCGCGAGCATGTCCTTCTTCAGGTCGACGCCGGATTCCTTCTTGAACTCGTCGCACAGGTAATCCATCAGCCGCTGGTCGAAGTCCTCGCCGCCAAGGAAGGTGTCGCCGTTGGTCGACAGCACCTCGAACTGGTGTTCGCCCTCGACTTCTGCGATCTCGATGATCGACACGTCGAAGGTGCCGCCGCCGAGGTCATACACCGCGATCTTGCGGTCGCCCTTCTGCTTGTCCATGCCGAAGGCGAGCGCGGCCGCGGTCGGCTCGTTGATGATGCGCTTGACGTCGAGGCCGGCGATGCGGCCCGCATCCTTGGTGGCCTGGCGCTGCGAATCGTTGAAGTACGCGGGTACCGTGATCACCGCTTCGGTGACCGGTTCGCCGAGGTAATCTTCGGCGGTCTTTTTCATCTTGATCAGCACCTGCGCGGAGACTTCCTGCGCGGCGATCTGCTTGCCACGCACTTCCACCCAGGCGTCGCCGTTGCCGGCCTTGACGATCTTGTAGGGCATCAGGTCGATGTCCTTCTGCACTTCCTTTTCCTCGAAGCGCCGGCCGATCAGCCGCTTCACGGCGTAGAGCGTGTTCTTCGGGTTGGTCACCGCCTGGCGTTTGCCCGGCGCGCCGGTGAGGATCTCGCCGTCGTCCATGTAGGCGACGATCGATGGCGTGGTGCGCGCGCCCTCGGAATTTTCGATGACCTTCGGCTGGCCGTTTTCCATCACCGCCACGCATGAATTCGTGGTGCCCAGGTCGATGCCTATGATCTTGCCCATGTTCTACCTCGTTCCTGAAAAATGTTTGCGCCGGGGTAATTTATAAGTAATTGATTTAATTCAATTATTTATCAATCACCGGTCGGCTGTATTGTTACTGAATCTGGGGTTGCCACGGCGCTTTTCAAGCGTCCGGCGCCTTGGCCACGACCACCATCGCCGGCCGGATCACGCGGTCGTGGAGCACGTAGCCCTTCTGCAGCACGCTGACCACGGTATTCGGCGGCGCGTCGGACGGCAGCATGCTGATTGCCTGGTGGCGGTGCGGATCGAATTTTTCGCCGACGGGATTGACGTCGACCAGGTTGAATTTGGTAAAGGCCGCGGCTAGCTGCTTCAGTGTCAGCTCGACGCCGCTCTTCAGGCTGTCGACGGTGGCGGTCTCCACCGCCAGCGCGGCTTCCAGACTGTCCTTCACCGCCAGCAGTTCGGCCGCAAAACTCTCGACGGCATATTTGTGCGCGTTGGCGACGTCGCTCACCGCGCGCTTGCGGATGTTCTCGGTCTCGGCCTTGGCGCGCAGCCATGCGTCGTGGTGTTCCTGCGCTGCGAGTTCGGCCTGGCGCAGCAGTTCTTCGATTGACGGCATGGTATCGGGCGCCGGTGCTGCGTTTTCGGCTGCGGCGGCTTCGGGGGTATTCTCGGGTTTGGCTTCCGGCAATTCCTGCGACATGACGGTTGATTTGATGTTGATGGATGAACCGTTAGC
>JBFWOE010000222.1:0-4037 GCA_050250695.1 Burkholderiales bacterium | reverse complement strand
CCACCTGGGCGTGGAGTGGAAACTCTCCGGTCCGCACAACCTGCACTTCGGCTACACCGTGGCGGATGACACCGACGGTCCGGTGGGCGCTGCCCTGGGCGTGAGCTCGCGTCCGGCTTCGACCGGACTCGGCAACACCGGTGCCAAGATGTGGCAGGTGCGTTACCTGCACAACTTCTCCAAGCGTACGACCGGTTCGATCGGTTTCGTTTCGCTGAAGAACGACACTGCCGGCACCTACGATCTGGGCGGCCTCAGCGGCACCGGGGCCGGCGCGAAGAACCGCGCGATTGCCTACAGCATCCAGCATCGCTTCTAAGCATCACCTCCGCGTCACGCGGAACTCGAAACGGGCGCCTCGGCGCCCGTTTTTTTATGCGCGCGATTCCGCGGCCGCCAGCATCTGTCGATAGAGTGCTTCGAGATCCCGCGCAAACGCCGGGGTATCAAACAATGGTGCCTGATCCCGGGCGGCCCTGACACGACGCTTTACATCGGCCAGCAGTGCCGGGTTGGCAGTGAGCTGCAGCACCCTGGCTTCGTAGTCCACCAGCGTATGCGCGACCAGACCCGGCAATTGCGCGGCGGCGAGGATGCTGCCCGACACGCGCGCGGCAAAGGTTTCGCCGCAGTAAGCGACCAGCGGGCAGCCGCACCACAGTGCGTCGCTGGCCGTGGTGTGCGAGGTGTAAGGGAAGGTGTCGAGCGCGAGGTCGGCGACCTGGTAACGCGCCAGGTGCTGGCTCAGCGGCAGGCGCGGCGCAAAAACGAGGCGTTCCGGCGCGATGCCGTTTGCCGCCGCGGCCGCGCGCAGGTTGGCCGTAGCCCAGCGGTTGTCGTCGACCAGCCACAACACGCTGCCGGGCACGGCCTGCAGGATGCGCATCCAGGCGGTAAACACGGCAGGGGTGATTTTGTAGGTCTGGTTGAAACAGCAGAACACCAGCCCTTCCCCGGGCAGGCCGTAGGCGGATCTGGGTTGCGCGGCATCCACGATTCGCTTGCGGTCGATCGGCTGGTAGCAGTGCGGCAAGCGCATCACGGTTTCGGAGCAGGTGTGTTCCTCGCCGGCCGGCACGATATACGGATCAGCGATGATGTAATCGATGAACCTGGTGCCGGTCGTGCCCGGGTAGCCCAGCCAGGTGACCTGCACCCGGGCGGGTCGTTGCGCCATGACGTCCAGCCGGTCGCCGACCGTATAAGCCTTGAGGTCCACCAGGATGTCGATGTCGTCGTTGCGGATGCGCTCGACTGCCAGGTCGTCGGGTTCCCAGGCGATATCGACGAAATGGTCGACGCCCTCACGGATCCTCCGGCGCATGGCGCCGTCATCACGCGGGCCGTACGAATACGCGAAAATCTCGAACTGCGCACGATCATGCAGTTCAAGGACTTCGGCGATCAGGTAGGCCGCAGGATGGTCCTGGAAGTCCGACGAGAAATAACCCACGCGCACACGCCGGCCGGGATCACGGGGCGGTGCGCCTGCCGGTTTTGCATCGAGCAGGGAACCGAAGCGCCGGCCGGCCCAGGCGCGGGTACAGGTGTACAGCTCTTCGGCGGTCAGGTCTTCGCAGAGCAGGGCAAACGGCGTGCCGGCTTCCTCGCCGCGGAGCAGGCGCGGTTTGAGTGCCTGCCATGCGGCGGACCACCGCTTCCAGTCGCAGGTCTGGCGGCAGAGTTGCGCCAGCATGCCGAGCAGCGCGCTGCTGTCGGTCCTGCGCAGGCCTTCATCGAGGATGTCGATCGCCGCCGCCAGTTCCTTGCGCAGCAGCTGCAGTTGCGCGCGCAGGCTCCAGGCCCAGGCCAGCGCCGGATCAAGCGCAACGGCCTTGCCGGCAGCGGCGTCTGCGGCGTCGAGCTCGCCGGTCTGCAGCAGGCTGTCGCCCAGTGCCGCCCAGGCGGCAGCCGGCGCCGCTGCATCCCGGGTGCGTACACTTAGCCAGTGTACGGCTTCACCGTGGCGGCCCTGCGCCCTGGCGACCGCGCCCAGACCTTCGAGCGCAGCAGGCAGGGCAGGCAATGCTGCCAGCGCCGATTCGAAATGCCGCCGCGCCATGGCATGGCGTGCGGCCTGCAGGTGCAGATGACCGAGATTGGCATGGGCATGCGGGTGCTCCGGCGCGATCGCCAGGGCTTTTTCCAGCAGCGGGATGGCGTCTGCCGGCTGTTGCAGCCGCTCGAAGACTATGGCGAGGTTGACCATGGCATCGGCATGCCGGTAATCCCGGGCCAGCACCGACTCGAAATGCCGGCGCGCGGTGGCAAGCTTGCCGGCATCGAGATCAAGCACGCCAAGATTGAACAGGGCGTCGGGATGCCCCGGTGCGATACGCAGTGCGGCTTCGAACTGTGCGGCTGCCGCGACAGGGTCACCCGCTCCCGCCAGCGCGCGGCCGAGGCCCAGCAGGCAGTCCGGCTCATCGGGTGCCAGCCGTAACGCGTGCTGCAGCGGCGCAATCGCTTCGCGGGCTCGTCCCTGGTGAAACAGCGCCAGGCCGAGGCGCATCCATGTCGATGCCGGTGCCCCGGGAAGACCGGAGGCCTGTTGCAGCACCGCTTCGGCTTCAGCGAACTCCCCGAGATTGAGCAGGGCCAGGCCGAGGTATTCGAGCGTGGCGCCGTCGCGCGGCGCGCTGCTCAGCGCCTGGCGGAAATCGCGGACGGCATCCGCCGGCATGCCGCCCATCAGCGCGGCGATACCGCGCAAGGTCAGCGCTTCCGGATTGCGCGGCGCTTTGCCGAGAATTTCCCTGCAGATGGCGAGCGCCGCGGCGGTATCGCCGTTCTGCAGCAGGTTGCGGGCCGAGCGTAGTTTGTTGTTGAGCGTGGCGGACATCCGGTTACCGTGTTGATCAGGATTTTCGGCAGGCCAAAGATACCTTTTTCCCTGCGTGCTGTCTGCGCTGCGATTCCGCCCATGAATGCTTGGACATGGCAACATGATCTACCTAGAATGTGGCCGCAGATTCAACAGATCCCGATTCGACAGATCAATTTCCCCGGAAACGAACGTGGCTGACAGACAGGAAACCCGTCCCGGCGTGGCCGCGCACCTCGAGCAGGTCATCGAGCTGCTGCATCGGCACGAACTGGTGGAAAACCTGGTGCGTCGCCAGGAGGGTCCGCGCCACGATCTGGTCGAAACGCTGGTGCACCGCCAGCACCTGAATGCTCTGCAGCAGCTGCTCGACCGACTGCATTCCGCGGACATCGCCTACATACTCGAAGCGCTGCCGCGGGACCAGCGACTGGTGGTATGGGACCTGGTGAAGGCCGAGCGCGACGGCGAAATCCTGCTCGAGGTTTCGGATGCGGTGCGCGAGACGCTGATCGCGCACATGGACGAAGGCGAACTGGTCGCCGCCACCGGCCAGCTCGACACCGACGAGATCGCCGATCTTGCGCCGGACCTGCCGCGCGAGGTCATCCTCGACATTTTCAAGTCGCTCTCGACCGAGGAGCGCGAGCAGCTGCGCGCCGCGATGTCCTATCCGGAAGATGCGGTCGGCGCACTGATGGATTTCGACATGATCGAGGTGCGTGAAGACGTCACGCTGGAAGTGGTTTTGCGCTACCTGCGGCGCCTGACGCAGCTGCCCGACCATACCGACCAGCTGTTCGTCGTCGACCGCGAAGAAGGCCTGCGCGGGCTGTTGCCGGTGAACCGGCTGCTGGTGACGGATACCGAGACTCTGGTGGGCGAGGTGATGATCCGCGAATTCACCAGTTTTCATCCTGATCAGGATGCCCGCGAGGCCGCCAGCGCGTTCGACCGCTACGATCTGGTTTCGGCGCCGGTGGTCGATGCGCAGGGGCGGCTGGTCGGCCGGCTGACGATCAATGCGGTGGTCGATTACATCCGCGAAGCCAAGGACAGCGAAATCCTCTCGGCGGGCGGCCTGAAGGAAGAAGAAGACCTGTTTGCCTCGGTCTGGAGAAGCGTGCGCAACCGCTGGGCCTGGCTGGCCATCAACCTGGTGACCGCCTTCATCGCCTCCCGCGTGATCGGCGTGTTCGAGGACTCGATTGCG
>JBFWOE010000221.1:0-4064 GCA_050250695.1 Burkholderiales bacterium | reverse complement strand
GTGCTGGTACTGCTGCGCGCTGCGAAGCGAGTCCCCCTGGGGGGTGCCGCGTAGCAGGTCCTTCCGGGGGGCGCAGCGGCAGGCCCTAGCGGGGGGACGGATCGCGCCGGGGAAAATCTAGACGGCAGCCTCGTCGGTTTCACCGGTGCGGATGCGGATCACCTGGGCGACGTCGCTGACGAATATCTTGCCGTCGCCGATTTTTCCGGTACGTGCCGCCTTGACCACCGCATCGATTGCCGAGTCGAGCAGCTTGTCTGGCACCACGACCTCCACTTTCACCTTGGGCAGGAAATCAACCACGTATTCCGCGCCGCGATAAAGTTCAGTGTGCCCTTTCTGCCGCCCGAACCCCTTGACCTCCGTGACGGTCAGGCCGCTGACGCCGATTTCGGACAGCGCTTCGCGCACCTCATCCAGTTTGAAAGGCTTGAAAATGGCCTCGATCTTTTTCATTTTTTCTCCTGCCGCTCAGCGTTGACGATCCTGCACAAGAATAGCACAAGAGGACGGAAATTCAGTGCCGGAAACGGTTGGTGATCGGGTAGCGCCAGTCCTTGCCGAATCCCCGGCTGGTGATGCGGATGCCGACCGGGGACTGGCGCCGCTTGTATTCGCTGATCCGGATCAGGTGCACCACCCGGTCGACGTCGGCAGGCGCATGCCCCATGGCGACGATTTCCCGGGGACTGCGGTAATGTTCGACGTAGGCTTCCATGATCGAGTCCAGCACGTCGTACGGCGGCAGGCTGTCCTGGTCTTTCTGGTCAGGGCGCAGTTCCGCGGACGGCGGACGCTCGATCACCCGACGCGGGATCACCGGCGTGATCGTATTGCGGTACTCCGACACGCGGTACACCAGCGTTTTGCGCAAATCCTTCAGCACGGCGAACCCGCCCGCCATGTCGCCGTAAAGCGTGGCATATCCGGTACCCATTTCACTCTTGTTGCCCGTGGTGAGGACGATGGCTCCGCTTTTGTTGGACAGCGCCATCAACAACGTTCCGCGAATCCTCGCCTGGAGGTTTTCTTCGGTAACATCTTCCTTGAGGCCGCGAAACTGGTCTGCCAGCGCGGCACGGAACGCATCGAACAAGGGCTTGATTTCGATTTCGGAGTAACGTGCGCCCATCGCAGCAGCCTGCGCCTTCGCATCCTCGCGGCTCATGTCGGCGGTAAACTGCGACGGCATCATCACCGCATGCACCCTCTCCTCCCCCAGTGCATCGACCGCGACGGCCAGCGTAAGCGCTGAATCAATGCCTCCGGAAAGACCCAGCAACGCACCGGGAAAACCGTTCTTGCCGATATAGTCGCGCACACCCAGGGTAAGTGCCCGGTAGATGTCCTGCTCCAGCGAGGCCTGCGGCACGATGAGACCCCTGACAGGCACCCCGTTTTCGACGTCGATCACCGCCAATGCCTCTTCAAAAGCCGGCAACTGGTGTGTCAGTTCACCCCGGCCGTCCACCGCGAACGATGCGCCGTCAAACACCAGTTCATCCTGTCCGCCCACCTGGTTGGCGTAAACGACCGACATTCCGGTGTTGCTGACCCGCTCACGAACAACTTCGTAGCGGGTCAACTGCTTGTTGATGTGATAGGGCGATGCATTGAGCACCAGCAGCAACTGCGCCCCGGCCTCGCGCGCCGCTTTCGCCGCATGCTCCTCCCAGACGTCCGCACAGATATTGATGCCTATGCGCACGCCCTCATGCTCGAAAACGCATGGCAGCTCGCCTGAATCGAAGTACCGTTCCTCATCGAACACCGTGTAATTGGGCAGCGTGCGCTTGAGATAGGTCACCGCCACAGTACCATCGCGGATCACGGACGCCGCGTTGTAACGTTTGTTGCCGATCTGGTGCGGATGCCCGAGCACCACCGTAATGCCGGACACGGCGCTGACGATATCCCGGAACGCCCGGTCACAGGCCTGGAAAAAATCGTCCCGCAGCAGCAGATCCTCCGGCGGATAACCGGACAATGCCAGTTCCGTCGTCAGCAGGATGCCGGCGCCGGCGGCACGCGCCCGCTGCACGGCGTCCAGTATCAACCTGGTGTTCCCGGGAAGATCGCCGACGGTAAAATTCAATTGCGCAATCGCTATTTTCATATTGCTAATATATCATCGGCGCGCAACTCCTTCTTCCGCCTTCGTACGCCTTTTTCCGCATCACTCCGGGCATTCATCTTGAAGCTGCAAGTGGCGACGTCGCTGACTGACGTGGACCCCGGGGAATGGGATCGCCTCGCAGGCGATGATCCGTTCCTGAAGCACGCCTTCCTGCATGGCCTGCACGAAACCGGCTGCGCCAGCCCGGAAACGGGCTGGGCCCCGCAGTACCTGCTGCTGCATGAGCATGCAAAACTGGTCGCCGCCATGCCGCTTTACCTGAAAGAACATTCCTACGGCGAATATGTCTTCGACTGGGCCTGGGCCGACGCTTACCACCGGCACGGCATCGCGTATTACCCCAAACTGCTCTGCGCCATTCCTTTCACGCCGGTCGCGGGTTCGCGGCTGCTGGTGCGCGACCCGGAACATCGCGACCGGTTGATCGCCGGCGCCCTCGAGCTGGCGCGGCGCTCCGGCATCACCTCCCTGCACATCCTGTTTCCGACGGCCGCCGACCTGGAATGCCTGTCCGCCCGGGGCTTCCTGCTGCGCAGGGGGCGCCAGTTCCACTGGGAAAATGCGGGCTACCCGGACTTCGAGGCGTTTCTCGCCAGGCTCAGCCACGACAAGCGCAAGAAAATCCGCCAGGAACGGCGCCGGGTCCGCGATGCCGGCATCGCCTTCAGCTGGATTGAAGGCCGCGACATCCGGCCCGAAGACTGGAAATTCTTCGCACGCTGTTACCGCCAGACCTACCGCGAGCACCATTCATCACCCTACCTGAACCTCGATTTTTTCCTGCACCTCGGTTCGGCAATGCCGGACAACATGGTGCTGGTTCGTGCCGAACGCCTGGGATCACCGGTTGCCGCCTCCCTGCTGATCCGGAATGAGACCCGACTCTTCGGCCGGCACTGGGGAGCGCTTGAATATCACCCCGCCCTGCATTTTGAAGCGTGTTACTACCAGGGCATCGAATATGCCATCTGCAACGGCCTGCAGGTCTTCGAAGGCGGCGCCCAGGGCGAACACAAGATGGCCCGCGGCCTGATGCCGGTGACCACGCATTCCGCACACTGGCTGGCACATCCGGAATTTTCAGCCGCGATCGAAAATTTCCTGGAGCGTGAATCGGCGATAATGGAAATGCACGATCACGAATTGTCGGTGCGCACCCCCTTCAAATCCACAGGAAGCGGAAACGATTGACTGCCGCCCCGGCCCCTGATGACATATAGTTGCCAGTAACAATCCGGATATCCAATGAAGTTCTGCAGCAATTGCGGCTCTGCCGTTGCGCTCAAGGTTCCCACAGGCGACACACTGCCCCGGCACGTCTGCGATACCTGCGGCTCTATTCACTACCAGAATCCCAAAATGATCGTCGGCTGCATCGCCGAATGGGAAAACCGCATCCTGCTGTGCCGGCGCGCGATCGAACCGCGGTCGGGCCTGTGGACCGTCCCCGCCGGCTTCATGGAAAACGGCGAAACGACCGCTCAGGGTGCGATCCGTGAAACCCTGGAAGAAGCGAATGCAAGGGTGGAAATCGGCCCCCTTTACGCGATGTACAACATTCCGCACATCAACCAGGTCTACATCCTGTTCCGCGCCCGCCTGCTCGACCTCGATTTCAGCCCCGGAACCGAATCCCTGGAAGTACGCCTGTTCGATGAAACCGACATACCTTGGGACAGGATCGCATTCGCCACGGTACGCAATACGCTGACCCACTACTATGCCGACCGCAGCGCCGGCGACTATCGTTTTCACCTGGGCACGATAGAACCCGCGGAGCGCCGCAGCTGAAATTGATTAAAATCGGGACATCGCTCACCGCCCGCCGTTTCCGGAGACACTGATGAACGCAACCAGACCCGCCTTCCAGTGGGACGACCCCTTGCTGCTGGAAGACCTGCTCAGCGAAGAAGAGCGCATGGTGCGC
>JBFWOE010000220.1:0-4089 GCA_050250695.1 Burkholderiales bacterium | reverse complement strand
CCTTCGTGCTGCTGGCCCTGGCGCTGATTACCGGCGTGCTGCTGCTGGTATTGCTGCCCTAGCTGCGCAGTCGCGCCGTATCGCAGTCCAATGCCACCGCCACGGTAAACATCGGCATCCACCGCGACCAGTTGCGCGAACTCGACGAAGACCTGGCCACTGGCGCCATCGACCGCGAACGCCATGCCGAAGCGCGCGGCGAACTCGAACGCCGGCTACTGGAAGATGCTGGTGACCCCCCTGCTGCCGCCGACACTGCCGCTCCCGGGACAGCGCGCCGTACCGCTGTCGGCCTCGCCGCATTGATCCCGGTGGCCGCGATCAGCCTCTACCTGGTGACGGGAAATCCCGACGGCATCGCACCGTCCGTTACTTCAGCTGGTGCCGGCCACGACATCACGCCGCAGCAGGTCGAACAGATGATCGAAAAACTCGCCGCACGCCTGAAGAATTCACCGGACGATGGCGAAGGCTGGGTCATACTGGGACGTTCCTACGCCGCGCTCGACCGTTTCCAGGAATCCGCCGATGCCTACGCCCAGGCCGCGGCGCGCATTCCCGGCAACGCCCAGGTGCTGGTTGATTACGCCGACGTGCTGGCGATGGCACAGGGACGGAAGCTCGCCGGTGAACCCGAGAAGCTGGTGCGGCGCGCGCTGGAGATCGATCCCGGCCATCCCAAGGCGCTGGCGATGGCCGGTACCGTCGCCTTTGAGAACAAACAATATGCGACAGCTGTCGCGCATTGGCAGAAACTGGCGGCGGCGCTGCCCCCGGGCTCCGAAATCGCCGCTGCAGTCCAGGGCAGCATCGACGAAGCCCGTGCCCTGGGCAGCATCAAGCCGGAAGCCGCCGCGCCAGCAAAACGGCCTTCAACGCCCCCCGCCGCAGCCAGCGTCGGCGGCACGGTGCGACTTGCTGACAGCCTGAAATCAAAAGCAGCCCCCGGCGACACCGTGTTCATCTTTGCCCGCGCCAAGGACGGCCCGCCCGCGCCGCTGGCTGTTTTGCGCAAACGCGTCGCCGACCTGCCGGCAACATTCACGCTCGACGACAGCATGGCGATGGCGCCGGGCATGACCCTGTCTCGTTTCGGCGCCGTCATCGTCGGCGCGCGCATTTCAAAATCCGGCAACGCGGTGCGGCAGCCGGGCGATGTCGAGGGATACAGCAAGGCCGTCAGCACAGGAACCACCGGCATCGAGATCATCATCGATACTGAAGTGCGCTGACGCACTGCCGCAAGCCGCCGGCAGCGCCGGTGATTGACAGCCTCGCGGCAGCCACGAAGAATAGGTGCCGATCATGGAACGCCGCGACTTCATCCGTGTCTGTGCCGCGTCCGCGCTGGGCCTGGGGGCGGAACAAGCCATGCCAGCGGCCGATGCGCGGCCCAGGCCTTACGCGCGCGCACAACTCGTCGACGGCGGCAGCCGTCCATTGCGTGCCGCGCAGCTGGCGGCTGGTGAAAATTATGTCTTCCACTATCCGTTCGAGGGCACGCCCTGCTTCCTGCTCAACCTCGGCCGGCCGACGGTCGAAAACGTGGCGCTGAAAACGGAAAACGGCGCAGCCTACCGCTGGCCCGGCGGCGTCGGACCGCAACGCGCGATCGTTGCCTACTCGGCAATCTGCTCGCACCAGCTGACCTATCCGACGCGGCAGATCAGCTTCATCAGCTACCGCGATCAGTCGACAGCCTCCAAAATCAGCAAGCCGCGGATGATCCACTGCTGCTCCGAACACAGCGAATACGATCCCGCGGCCGGTGCACGCGTGATGGGCGGGCCGGCACCGCAGCCGCTGTGCGCGATCCTGCTCGAGTACTATTCTTCCACCGACGCCCTGTTCGCGACCGGCACGCTCGGCGGCGAAATGTTCAACACCTTCTTCGCCAAGTATGAAATGCGACTCGCACTGGAGCACGGTTCACCGGGCCGGGCACAGCAGCGCATTGCAGGCACTGCCGCGGTGAGCGCGCTGTCGCAATTCTGCAAGCAACAGGTCAGATGTTAAAAAAATCAATAAAATCAATAATTTGTTAAGTCCGCATAGACGGATGCGCGCATCGCGCTTGTGGTTTTGCCTGTGCTGGCTGCCCGCCGTGGCCGCGGCCTTCCAGCCGCTGGTTACCGACGATACCGGCACGCAGGGCGCCGGCGGCAACCAGGTGGAGTTCGGCTACACCCGGAATGTCGAGAAGGAACCGGGGACCCGCGCAACAACCGCAGCATTGCCGTTCACTTACACCCGCGGCCTGAGCGATACCGTTGATCTCTACGCCGGCAGCTCATACCTGCGGTTCAGCACAACCCCGGGTAACGCTCACAACGGATCCGGCAATACGCTGGCCGGAATCAAATGGCGCTTTTATGAAAACGCGGCCGGCAAGCTCAGCCTCGCCTTCAAACCGGAAATCCGCTTTGCGGTTTCCGGCAACTCCGAGGATCGCGGACTGGGCAACGGCAGGACCAATGCCGGCGCAGCGCTGCTGCTCACCCGCGAAACCGGATTTGGCGCCATCCACGCCAACCTGGCGGTCGACAGCCAGCGTTTCGCACTTCCCGCCAACCGCGCCATCCACCGTCCAACGCTGTGGCGGCTGTCGGTCGCTCCGGTGTTCGACCTTGATGAACGCTGGCGCATCGCCTTTGATACCGGGCTGGTCACCAATCCGCACCGTGCGGAAAAACCGCGCATGGCTTACATCGAAGCCGGCATCATCCATGCGCCGCACAGGAACCTCGACCTGGCCGCGGGCCTGATCCGCGATGTCGATCACCAGGGCCATCGCGTGTACCTGCTGACCGCCGGCGTGACCTGGCGGTTCCGCTGACGCCGCCGGCGCAGGTCAGCGCAGCAAGGCGGCGAGGCCCGGTGCCAGCCGGCACAAAGTGCTGTCCGGATCGAGGGCCGAAGGCTGCAGCACATGCAGCATGCCCCAGAGACCGACCGCCGCGATCAGCAGGCTGGCCGCATAACGCACCCGGCTGCTGTGCCGGATCCAGCCGGAGGCGCGCTGCGTGGCAGCGCCGATCAGGAGCAGGTTAGGCAGGGTGCCGAGGCCGAAGGCGCCAAGTATCAGTGCGCCTTCGACCGCGCTCCCCGATGCGAATGCCGTCAGCAATACCGCGTAGACCATTCCGCAGGGCAGCCAGCCCCACAGCGCGCCCAGTCCCAGAGCCTGCTGCTGCGTGGTCACCGGCAGGAAACGGCGTGACAGCGGCTGCACCCGCCGCCACAGAAAAGCCCCGGCGGATTCGATACCACGGGTGACGGGGCGAACGCCGGCGACATTGAGGGCAACCACGATCAGCGTGATCCCCATCATGAACATCAGCAGGTGCTGCGCCAGCACACCGCCGCGCAGCGCCACGCCGGCCTGCCCGAATGCGCCGGCCAGCGCGCCGGCCGCGACATAGCTAAGAATGCGCCCGGCATTGTAGAACGCGGCGTATCCGCTGCGCGGCACCTGCGAACCGGCACCGGATGCGGAAACCATGCCGACGATGCCGCCGCACATCGCGGCACAGTGCACGCCGCCGAGCAAACCCGCGGAAAATGCCGTCAACAGCATGGCCTGCATCCAGCCGTCCATCAGCCTCTCCGAACGTAGGGGTCAGATAACACGCGAATAACGCTGCGTCTGCTGCTCGCGGCGCAGATAACGATCGAACACCATGCAGATATTGCGGATCAGCATGCGGCCCCGCGGCGTGACCGTGATCCACTCCCGGTCCAGCGTCACCAGGCCATCCTGCTCCAGCTGCCGCAGATCGGCAAGCTCGCCGGCAAAGTAATGATCGAAATCCAGCAGGTACGCAATCGCGATCGACTCCTTCGATACCCGGCAATGACAGGCCAGCGCCTGGATGATCGCGCGGCGCGCCAGGTCATCTGGGGTCAGCCCGATGCCGCGTGCGACAGGCAGTTCACCGCGATCGAGGCTGTCATAGTAGTCATCGAGCGCGCGGTGGTTCTGGCTGTAGGTCGGGCCGATCGCGCCGATCGCCGACACCCCGAGCCCGACCAGGTCGCATTCGGCATGCGTCGAATAACCCTGGAAATTGCGATGCAGATGGCCGTTGC
>JBFWOE010000219.1:0-4095 GCA_050250695.1 Burkholderiales bacterium | reverse complement strand
GCGGCACGACGATGCCCTGTGCGCCGGCGTCGAGCAGGCGCGAAGCGTGGTGGTGTTCCTTGCCCGGCACGCGCACGATGGGGGTGATGCCGACGGCGAGCGAAGCCATCGAGATCTGCGCCGCGGTATCGACGTCCATCGAATTGTGCTCCATGTCGATGAACAGCCAGTCGTAGGTGCAGGTCTTGCCGATGGTGGCGATGTCCACGGTGCGCGACAGGCGCAGGCCCATGCCGATGGCGAGTTTGCCGGCCTTCAACTGCTCCATGGTGTGATTGGAAAAAGCGCTCATACGGGTTCCTTGCCGTTCGAAATTGATCAATCGTGCGAGTGTATACCGGCGCGCCCGCGGCGGCGCAGTCCATATCGTAAGCCCCGCCGTGAAGCATCTCGACGGCGGGCGTAAGATGGCGTCACAACGACATGATCACTGAACGCAACGCGGGGAGCACGCTGATGGCATCACTGAAATGCATTGCATGGCTGGTCGGGACGGGGCTGGCGGCGCTGGTCGCAGCACCGGCGCTGGCCGCGGAACAGTATCCGCAGCGTCCGGTGCGGCTGATCATTCCCTATCCGCCTGGCGGCGCCGGCGACATTGTCGGCCGCATGATGGGCAGCGGCCTGTCGGCGTCGTTCGGCCAGCAGGTGGTCAGTGACAACCGCGGCGGCGGCGGGCAGATCATCGCCACCCAGATCGCCGCCAACGCCGCGCCCGACGGCCACACGCTGTTCCTGGCGAGCGCCACGCACTCGATCAATCCGGCGCTGCGCAGCAGGCTGCCGTACGACACGCTGAAGGATTTCGCGCCGGTCACGCTGGTGGCGCAGTCGCCGCTGGTGTTCGTCGCCCATGCCTCGCTGAAGGCAGGCAGCATCAGGGAACTCATCGCGGCGGCCAAGGCGCAGCCGGGGCGCATCAATTACGCCTCTTCCGGGCCGGGCACCGGCGGCCACATGTCGGTGGAACTGCTGAAATCTCTGACCGGCATCAACCTCGTGCACATTCCGTACAAGGGCGCGGGTCCGGCGCTGGTCGACGTCGTCGGCGGACAGGTGCAGATGATCTGCACCAGCCCGCTGCCGGCTATGCCGCATGTCAAGGCCGGGCGGCTGCGCGCGCTGGGCATGACCAGCCTCGAACGTTCGCCGGCGTATCCGGACGTGCCGACGGTGGCTGAGACCGTGCCGGGTTACCAGTCGACGCTGTGGTACGCGCTGCTGGCGCCTGCGGGCACGCCGCCGGCGGTCATCCGCAGGGTGCACGGTGAAGCGGTGAAAGTGCTGACCGATGCGCAGGTGCGCAACCAGTTGTTGAAGCTGGGCGCCACCCCGGTGGGCAATACGCCGCAGCAGCTGCAGGCCTTCATCGGCGAGGAAATCGCGCGCTGGAAAAAACTGGTGAAACAGGCCGGCATCCGGCTCAATCCCTGATTCAATGAACAGGCGAACCATGACCGCAACCATCACACTGTTTGATCCGACGGCGCCTGCCGACGGCGTACCGCAGGCCGGCGCAGCCGCGGCCAGGCTGGGCAGCCTCGCCGGCGCGGTGGTCGGCTTCGTCGACAACGCGAAACCCAATTTCCATCACCTGGTCGACGACCTCGCCGAAGTGCTGATGACGCGCTACGGCGTGGCGCGGGTGGTCAAAAAACGCAAATCCTCGGCTTCGATTCCCGCGGATCCCGGCATGATCGCCGCCCTGAGCGGCGAATGCGACGTGGTGATCGCCGGCTCCGGCGACTGAGGGTCCTGCGCGTCGTGGAGTGTCCACGACAGCATCGAGGTGGCGAAACGCGGCAGGGCGGCGGTGACCGTGTGTTCGACGGCATTCCTGACGCTGGGACGTGCGCAGGCGCGCGCGCTGGGCAACGGCGAATTGCCGATCGCGGTGATCCCGCATCCCTTCGGCGGGCGCTCGCGCGACGAAGTGAAGAAAATCGCCGAGCAGTGCGCGGCCGACATCGTGAAGCTGGTCAGCGGGGAGCGGGCATGACCGCGACAGCCGACCGCGCTGCGACCTTCGAGGCGCCGGACGATTTCGACGCCATCAACCGCATCTACCGCGAGAAGCGCTGGGGCGACGGCCTGCCGGTGGTGCCGCCGACCGCGGCGCGGGTCGATGCCATGCTTGCGCACACGAAACGCGGACGCCATGACCTGGTGGCGCGCATTGCACCGGGTTTCGGCGCGGCGACCGTGGAACGCATCGCCATCAACGCCGTGCTTGCCGGTTGCGATGCCGAATACCTGCCGCTGCTGATCGCGGCGACGGAAGCGGTGGCTGATCCGGCCTTCAACCTGCAGGGCATACAGGCCACCACCAATCCGGTGGCGGTGTGGCTGGTGATCAACGGGCCGGTTGCACGCAAGCTGCAGGTCAACGCCACGTTCAACTGCATCGGGCAGGGTGCCTGGGCCAATGCCACGCTGGGCCGCGCCTTGCGGCTGATCCTGCAGAACGTCGGCGGCGCGCTGCCGGGCGCGATGGACCGCGCCACCCACGGCCAGCCCGGCAAGTACACGTTCTGCTGTGCGGAAAACGAAGAAAACCATCCCTGGCAGCCGCTGCATGTCGAGCGCGGGTTTGCCGCGAACGACAGCACGGTGACGGTGGTCGGCGCCGAAGGCACGATGAACATGAATACCCACTCGAAAAATGCCGAAGAACTCGCACGGGTGATCGCGGAGACCATGGTGCACCCGCCCAGCAACGAGTACGTGCACGGCGGCGAGCCGTGGTTCATCCTCGGCAGCGAACACGCGGAAATTTTCAGGCATGCGGGTTGGGACAAGGCGCGGGTCAAGCGTGAACTGTGGGAGCGCTCGAAAATGGCAGTGCGGCGCTTGAGCATCGGGGAAATCGAGCGCGCACGCGCCTCGCGCAGCGCTGAATTCGGCGAGTTGAGCGGCGACACGCTGCTGACGATTTCGCCGCGGCCGGACGATATCCAGTTGATCGTCGCGGGTGGCCCGGGCACCCACTCGGTGTATGTGCCATGTTTCGGCAACAGTCGGGCGGTGACCCGGCAGATCGCATGAATTAATTATAAGTATTTGATTATATTTATAATTTTATGGATATCCGCTGCCCCTGCTGTTCCTCTCAGTCGTAAGCCTGCCGTAAGTCATGCTGATTACTGTGTCACCGTGCAGTGACTGCGGGGACTGGGGGCGGACAGAATGGGCAGAGGGCGCATCAAGGCGGAACCGGGCGATCCGGAAAACTCAATCGCAACGCGCATCCGCACGGCAATGACAGTCTGCGGCATGAAATCGGTAGCCGAACTCGGCCGCCGCATCGGGCTGCCCCGCCAGACGGTGCATCGCTGGATCAACGGCGACACCAAGAACATGACCCACGAGAACCTCTACAAGGTCGCCGATGTGCTGCAGGTGCGCGCGCGCTGGCTGGCCGTGGGCGACACCGCGCCGACCCAGATCGACCTCGGCGAAGGCGACGTCGTCGGACTGATCAAGACCTACGAAGCCATGTCGCCGGCTGCGCGCGAACAGTGGCTGGCCATCGGCCGCACGCTGCTGTCGGTGCATGGCGCTGGCAAAGCCACGTCGGTGGATCCGTATCCATCGCTTGCGCCACCGCCTTCGCTGCAGGAGCCGGCGGCTGCTTCCCGTAATTCTTCCTCGAATATCTGACCTTCTCCGGGTACTTCCGGCTGCCGCGCGCACATGAACTGTGGCGCGGCATCGCCATGACTTGGTAATCTCGGCTTTTCACCCGGGGGAGCAGTGCGACGCGCACGGCATGTGCGCAGCGCGCGGATCGGTCATGCGCAATCATTTTTCCGCCATCGTTGCCGCCTGCATGCTGCTGGCGCTGCCGTCCGTCGCCGCAGCGGCTGCACCGCAGAAGGTGCTCGCACCCGAAGTGCAGGCTTTCGTGCAGGAAATGGTCGAGCGCCACGGTTTCGAGCAGGCATCTCTGGAACGCACGCTGCGCGGCGCACGTTTCGTCAATTCGATCATCACGGCAATGGATGCGCCGTCGACTTCGCTGCCCTGGCATGAATTCCGCGCACGCCACGTCACCGAAGCGCGCATCAGCAACGGCCTGAAGTTCTGGGCGGAGCA
>JBFWOE010000218.1:0-4171 GCA_050250695.1 Burkholderiales bacterium | reverse complement strand
CGACGCTCTTCCGATCTGCAGGCGGTGGTGAGCCGTCTGGCGGAAGTGCTGTTTGTGCAGATGATGCGGGCTCATATCACGCAGTCCGGGGAATCGTCGGGGATACTGGCCGCGATATCGGACAAGCAGATCGGCGCGGCCCTGCAGCTCATGCATGGGGCGCCCGAGAAAAATTGGGACCTGATTGAGCTGTCACGGAACGTGGGCATGTCGCGTTCGGGGTTTGCCGCGCGTTTTCACCAGCTGGTGAACCAGACACCGATGCAATACCTGATGTTCTGGCGCATGCAGAAGGCGCGCGACCTGCTTAAAAACTCGCGGCTGGGCACGGCGGAAATTGCAGAACGGGTCGGCTATCAATCCGAGGCGTCCTTCGGCAAGGTTTTCAAGAAGGTCGTCGGTGTCGGCCCCGGGGCGTTTCGCAGGGCGTCATCCTGATCGCGGCAATCGCGGCCGTGGCCGACGCCGTTCTCAGGGTGTCGACGGGCGCAAGGGCGGGTTCCGATATCCGGCAAATGCCGGTTGCGCCCGGTCATCGGCATTACCCGAAGTGCTCATAGCGGAGGCGTTCAGCCGTAACGCCGAGTTCGCGCGCAGTCTCGCGGGCGTCCTCTATCAACCCGTCGGGTCCGCAGACGTAGAACAGCGCATCGGCGGGCGCCGAGCCCATGATCCGCTGCAGATCCATGCGATTGCCTTTTTCGTTTCGCGTTGAATACGCGTGCAGACGGCCGGAAAACTCCCGCGTCAGTACATCCAGGTAAGCCATGTCGGCCGGCGCCCGGCCGCTGTAATGAAGCTCGAATGAATCGCCGCGGGCTGCGAGCGCATGCGCCATGGCCTTGACCGGGGTGATGCCGATGCCGCCTGCGATCAATATGGAATGCCGCCGGTCTTCATGCAGGGGAAACTGGTTTACCGGAAAATCGAGCGCCAGTCGCGTTCCGATCTGCCAGGTTGCATGGATGGCTGCCGATCCGCCGCGTCCCGCATCCTCGCGCAGTACGGCAATTTCGTAGGTATTGCGGTGATGCGGATGCATTGCCAGCGAATACTGGCGTGTCACCACCGCACCGCCGGGCAATCGCACCGGTGCCAGGACATGTGCGCCTGCCGTGACCGGCGGCAATTCACCGCGATCCGGCGCCTGCAGTTCATACGCGCGCACCCGCGGTGTCAATTGACGCAGGCCGCTGACGACCAGTTTCAGCGGACCGTTGCCGGTTTCATCGATATCCCCGGCAGCCGGCTGGGTTGTCGCCGTCTCCCGCTGCCAATGACCTTCGAGTTCCCTGATCTCGGGTTCGGTAAATCTCGGAGTGATGTATTTCGGGCAGTTCCAGTCATAGGCCTCGACGGTGATGACCACGCCGCGTTCGACCGGAGCCCGGTAACGGGGTGATTCCAGCTGTGCAATCAGCGCGGGTTCGGTGTCTTCATCCACCAGTCGGGCACGGCCCCAGATCTTGAGGCGACGCTGCCCGGGGTAGTCCATCAGGAACAGGCTCACCCGGTCATCGCCCCTGAGATTGCCTACCGAAATGTACTGCCGGTTGCCGGTGAAATCGGCGTAACCGATCGTCCGCGCATCCAGTACTTTCAGGAAGCCGGCCGGACCGCCGCGATGCTGCACGTAGGGCCAGCCGGTCTCGCTGACCGTGCCCTGGTAGAAGCTGTCGCGCGTACTGATGAATTCGCTTTCGTATGCGCCCAGTTCGACGGTTTCGGGTTCACCCGTCTCGGCGGTGCGGTAGACATCACGGCTGCCCATCTGCGCCTGGGCGGAGCGGACGTTGGGCGTGAAGGCGATGGTTGCGAAAGCGCGGGCCATGGGTAAATCTCCTTGCCGCCGGGAGCGCGGGGCTCCCGGCACCGACGGGGTGGATCAGGCGGCGAGTTTCAATTCGACCTTGGGGAAATCGATATCGACGCGGCCGGCCTTGCCGAGCAGGTTGGTGAGGATGTTCATGCCGACATGGGTGATGACTTCGACGATGTCGGATTCGCTGTAGCCGGCTTCGCGCATTTCAACCAGTTCGGCGGTGGTGATCTCGCCCATGTGGGCGACCAGCGAGCGTGCGAATTTGACGGCAACCGCTGCCTTTGCATCCTGGCTGGTGCCGGCGCGGTTGGCTTCGATTTCAGCGCCGTTCAGGCCGGCCTTGCGGCCGATTGCGGTATGTGCCGACAGGCAATACTCGCAGCTGTTTTGCTGAGCCAGGGCGAGGGCGATGCGCTCGCGCGTCTGTGCGTCGAGCGATCCTGCGCCGGCGATTCCGTGCAGGCCCAGAAAGGCCTTGAGCGCAGCCGGCGAGTTGGCAAAGACCTTGAGGAAGTTCGGCACCATGCCGAGCTGGGACTGGATGGCGTCATAGAGGGCTTTCTGTTCCGGGTTCGCCGATTCGGGGGTCACGATGGTGATGCGGGCCATGATGGTTCTCCTGTCTGGGTTGGATGAGGGTGTCGTGTTGTCGACGGACGTGACTTTGCCAAATTCCCATTAAGGAAAGAATATATGTAGAATGAAATGCATAATTCCATTTAACGGAATAATGCATGGATCGCTTCCATGAAATGACGGTGTTCGTTGCGGTGGCCGACGAGGGCAGCTTCGCCGCGGCAGGGCGCCGCCTGCGCATGTCGCCGCCCGCGGTCACCCGCGCGGTCGCCTTCCTCGAAGAGCGCCTGGGAGTGCGCCTGCTGGAGCGCTCGACTCGCCTGGTGCGGACCACCGATGCCGGCGCGCGCTATCTGGAGGACGCGCGGCGCATCCTGCTCGAAACCGACGAGGCCGACGAAGCTGCTGCCGGGATCAATGCCACACCGCGCGGACATCTTGCCGTTACCGCGCCGGTGCTGTTCGGCAAGCTGTACGTGATGCCTGTCATCACCGCCTATCAGAAGAAATTCCGCGACACCACGGTATCAGCGCTGTTTGTGGACCGGGTGGTCAACCTGCTGGACGAAGGGCTGGATGTCGGAATCCGCATCGGCCGGTTGCCGGACTCGTCGCTGCGCGCGATCCGCGTCGGCCAGGTGCGCCGCGTGGTCTGCGCCTCGCCGGCTTATCTCAAAAAGCACGGTGTCCCGAGAACACCCGCTGACCTTGCCGGCCACCAGATCATTTCCGCCACCGCGGTGACGGCCGGTACGGAATGGACGTTTGCCCGGGGCAGGGAAAAGACCGGCGTCAGAGTGGAGCCCCGCATCCTGGTGAATACCAATGACGGGGCGATCGCGGCGGCAATGGATGGTTGCGGGCTGACCCGGCTGATTTCCTATCAGGTGGCCGGGGAACTCGCAGCGGGGACGTTAAAAGCGGTGCTGGCGGAGCATGAGGAGGCGCCGCTGCCGATCCATGTCATCCATCGGGAAGGACGCCACGGATCGGCGAAGGTCAGGAGTTTTGTCGATCTGTCCGTGGAAAAGCTCAGGGCCGACAAGGCTTTGAATTGACCTGATCGGGTGGCAAATTGATCGCACTTCCGTTGCGGTCAGGTCAACCCGAAATAACGTTCAAAGTAAGCGGCCAGTTTCTCCAGAACCGATTGCTTTTTTGCGGCATGGTCATTGTTCCTGGAGAATCTGGAGGCCGGGGGCAGGATTGTTGTGATGGATGTGCCGGTCGACGGAATGCCGCCATCACGGAAGGCGTTTTCGACAAAGCTGCGCGTAGCCTCGGCGTTGAGGTTTTCTTCCTTGATGATGCGTTCCAGCTCTTCGATTTTCCTGGACGCCACAAAAGCAGCCCACTGCGCGTCGACTTTGGCCTTGGCGGACACGGAATCCACAAACTGCTCGATGAGGTCCTTCTTGTTGCGCAGGGAAGGGCTGGCATTGATCGCGCGCTCAATGGTCGCGCGGATTTCCCTGTCTTCCCCGCTGCCTTTGGCCCTCAGGTATTTCTCGACCAGCAGCAGGATGTAATCGACATTGATTTCAACCTGCTTGATCAGTTCGATTTCGAAGACCACATCGTCGTTGATCGACTCTTTTTCGGCATTCGACGCGCTGCGGAATTCGGCGTACAGGTTCAGATACAGGCTTTGGTAATCCTGAAACTCGCGTTCAGAGAGAATTTCATGGCCTTCAAAGTCGTCGAACGATGTCAGGATGTTCTTAAGGCGCAGGATTGAACCGAAAAGCCTGATGAACGCCTTTTGCGCGGTTT
>JBFWOE010000217.1:0-4234 GCA_050250695.1 Burkholderiales bacterium | reverse complement strand
GCCCTGCCGTCGGCAAAGGCAAAAAGGCCACGGCGCGTCGACAAATCCCGGTCCAAGCCTCACAATCCCCGCTGAAGAACCGGCACCGGGAGCAGCATTGAGCACCACATCAGACACCAGCAACATGGCCCTGTTCTGCGACTTCGAGAACGTCGCGCTGGGCGTGCGCGAAGCCAAGTACGCCGATTTCGACATCAAGAAGGTCCTCGAGCGCCTGCTGCTGAAAGGCGACATCGTCGTCAAGAAGGCCTATTGCGACTGGGAACGCTACCGCGAATTCAAGAAACCGATGCACGAAGCAGCCTTTGAGCTGATCGAGATACCGCACGTGCGCATGTCGGGCAAGAATTCCGCGGACATCCGCATGGTCGTCGACGCGCTGGACCTGTGCTACACCAAGTCGCATGTCGACACCTTCGTCATCATCAGCGGCGACTCCGACTTTTCGCCGCTGGTGTCCAAGCTGCGCGAGAACAACAAGGTGGTGATCGGCGTCGGCGTCAAGCAGTCCTCTTCCGACCTGCTGATCGCCAACTGCGACGAATTCATCTTCTACGACGACCTCGCCCGCGAAAAAGCCAAGAAGCAGCAGAGCCGCAAAAAACGCGCCGCGGCACCCGCCGCGGCCAAGTCCGGTGCAACAGGCGATGCCGGTGAAAAAGACACGGGCGACAAGAAATCCGAAGGCATAGACCTCGTCATGGAAACCATCGAGGCGCTGTTCGCCGAACGCGGCGCCGAGGACAAGATCTGGCCGTCGATGGTCAAACAGACCCTGAAACGCCGCCAGCCCGGCTTCAACGAGAGTTATTACGGCTTCCGCTCCTTCGGCAAGCTGCTGGAGGAAGCGCAGGCGCGCAAGCTGCTGGAACTCGAACCCGACGAAAAATCCAACGGCGTCATCATCAAGAGCTACAACCCGGATTACTGAACGCCGGCGCCCGGACGCGGTCTGACTCCATGAATGGAGACCGCACACTCATGAACCAGCAGCAAGGCCCCCGCATCCACATCCTCAACCGCCCGCAGGCAAGCCTGCTCGAACGCATCGTGTTTTTCGTGCTCGGGCTGCTGGTGCTGGTGGCGGCATTCTTTTTCATCGGCATCGCGCTGGTCGCCGGCGCCATCCTCGCCGGCGTGATCCTGCTGCGTTTCTGGTGGCTGAAGCGCAAGCTGCGCGGAACCGCGCAGGACGGCGTGGTCGAAGGCGAATACCGGGTCGTCGAAACGCTGATCACGGACGAACGCCCGCCCCGGGAATAAGCCGTCCGCCGGAACGGTTCGTCAGCCGTGCGGCCGGTCCAGTTCCTGGTCAAGCATGGATACCGGATCCTCCAGCGGCTCGAGATGGGTCAGCACATGGGCGCGCGGCAGCGCCTTGCGGATGTCCGCCTCGATGCGTTCCGCCCAGTCGTGCCCCTGCTGCACCGTCCATTTTCCCGGCACCAGCACATGCAGCGAGACGAAGGCGCGGCTGCCGGCCTGGCGCGTGCGCAGCGCATGGAAGTCCAGGCCTTGTGCACGATAAGCTTCGAGCACGGCGTCGATGTCGGCGATTTTCTCCGGCGGCAGCGACGCATCCATCAGCCCCTCGGCCGAGCGCTGCATCAGCCGCCACCCGGTCCACACGATGTTCGCCGCGACCAGCAGTGCAATGGCGGGATCCAGCCACAGCCAGCCCGTCAGCCAGACCAGGCCGACGCCGATAACCACGCCGGCCGAAGTCCAGACATCGGTCATCAGGTGGTGCGCGTCCGCTTCCAGCGTAATGGAATGGTGTTCGCGGCCCACCGCCAGCAGCGTGCGCGCCGCGGCAAGGTTGATCACCGAAGCCACGACTGAAACCAGCAGCCCGAAGCCCACGGCCTCCAGCGGCCGCGGATTGAGCAGACGTTCCACCGCGACATAAGCGATGCTCAGCGCCGCCAGCAGGATCATCAGGCCCTCGAACGCGCTGGAAAAATACTCGGCCTTGCCATGCCCGTGCGCATGGCCATCGTCGGCCGGGGCCGAGGCCAGCGTCAGCATCCACAGTGCCATCAGCGCCGCCGCAAGATTGACGAATGACTCGATGGCATCCGACAGCAGGCCCACCGATCCGGTCATCCACCACGCCACGCCCTTGAGCAGGATGGTCGCGATCGCTGCCGCGATCGACAGCCAGGCATAACGGGTCAGTGACGGATGCGACATCGACGGTGTGACTCGGCTATCTCCGGGGGGGTATACAAGTATTTGATTTTATTTGTTATTTTTTCAAAGCCGCGGCGATCTTCGCCTGCGTGCGGATATCAAAACGGTCGACGGTGACGATGATGCGTTCATGCACACCTTCGCCGATGCGCTCGACTTCGTCCTCAGCCCACACCCGGAAGGTCAGCTTGCGGCCCTCCACCTTCATCACTTCGGCATGCGCGGTCACCCGCATGCCCACTGGCGTGGCCGCGGTGTGGCTGACGTCGAGCCGCGTGCCCACGGTCTGCTGGCCCGCGGGCAGCAGGCCTTCGACAGCGTTCAGCGCGGCTTCCTCGAGCAGCATCACCAGCACCGGCGTCGCCAGCACCTTGATCTTGCCGCTGCCGACATGCGGCGCGGTATCGCGCGTGCCGACGAGGATTTCGGTGGAACTTTTCAGTCCCGGTTTCATGGCATCGAGATTCATGCGCGGCTTTCGTTGCGGTTGGCGACGGCACGATGTTACATTGAAATCCATCACGCCACGGCCCGCAGACAGGCGCCGGGCGCCATCAGAGAGGAGCATCACCCGCCATGCGTCTCGGATTTTTCACGATGCCGCTGCATCCGTCGCACCGGCCGCCCGCGGTCACCATGAAGGAGGATCGCGAAGCCATCATCCTCGCCGACCGCCTTGGTTTTCATGACGCCTTCGTCGGCGAGCACCTCACCGAAAAATCCGAAAACATACCCAACAGCTTCATCTTCCTGGCGACGCTGATACACGCCACCCGGCAGATCAGGCTGGCCACGGGCACCGCGAATCTGTCGCACACGCACCCGGTGCTCGTCGCCGCGCACGCTGCGATGTTCGACCATCTCGCCGAAGGCCGTTTCATCTTCGGCGTCAGTCCCGGCGCGCTGCCCTCGGACGCCGAGGCGCTGGGCCTGCTCGGCGAAGACCGCAACAAAATATTCGCCGAAGCCATCGACGTCATCCTCGCCATCTGGGCGGGCAAGGTGCCCTACGACATCGATCTGCCCGGCAACCGTTTCAAGGTCACCACCGCCACCACGCAGAACGCCAGTGTCGGCCGCGGCGAGATGTACAAACCGTACCAGCAGCCGCGCCCGGAAATCGTCGGCACCGTGGTCGCGCCGGGGTCTAAGGGCGTGATCGCCATGGGCGAGCGCGATTTCCATCCGCTGTCGGCGAATTTCCTGCTCTCGCAGTACCTGGCCTCGCACTGGAGCAACTACGCCGAAGGCAAGAAGCGCGCGGGACAGATTGCCGACCCCGCCGACTGGCGCATCGCGCGCACGATTTTCGTCGCCGACGACGAAAGCACCGCGCGCCGCTACGGACTCGAGGACAGCGCCAGCCCCTACCGTTATTACTGGGACATGATGCTGCGCAAGATGCTGATCTCGAAACGCCAGGCCATCTTCAAGACCCATCCGGAACAGGACGACCGCGAACTGACCACGGACTACATGGTCAACCGGCTGGTACTCTGCGGCACGCCGGACCGGGTCGCCGAACAGATCCTCGCGCTGCGCGAGGAAACGGGCGACTTCGGCGAAATCGTCTATGCCGGCATGGACTGGGTCGATCCGGCGCTGGGTAAACGCTCGATGGAACTGATGGCGGAAAAAGTCATGCCGCAGGTCAACGCCGCGATTGGCAGACAGCCGATCAGGGCAGCGGCATCCTGAACGCCCCTGTTATTGGCATGATTTCATTGGCGTGATTGTATTGGCGCGCATGTTCCGCCGCTGCCTGCCGTTTCTTGCCGCCCTGCTGGCGGCGCCCGCATCCGCCGCCTCGCCCGCGGAACAGTACGTCGCGCTGTGCGCGACCTGCCACCTGCCCGGCATCCATGGCGCGCCGAAAGTCGGCGATCGTGAAGACTGGACCCGGCGCCTGCGCGCGGGCCGGAACATGGTCTACCGCAACGCCATCGAAGGCATCCCCAACACCGCGATGCTGGCCAGGGGCGGCCATGCCGAACAGAGCGACGCCGCGATCCGCGCCATCGTCGACTACATGATTGCCGCC
>JBFWOE010000216.1:0-4248 GCA_050250695.1 Burkholderiales bacterium | reverse complement strand
CGCGTATCCGCGCCGCTCCTGCGTCATGTCGACGTGGAATGCGACGTCGATCAAGCCGGCATCCGCCAGCCGCGTCAGCAACGCGCGCGTGGCGCGAATGCCGTTGGTGAACAGCGCCGGCCGCATGCCGCGCTCGCTGATGCGCCGAACGATTGCGACGAGCTCGTCGGCCTTGCGGAGGGTAGGGTCACCGCCCGTCACCTGGATATCGACGTCCGCACCATAAGCGCTGTAGATCATGTCGATGCGACGGAAAACCTCGTCCAGGGGCAGGTCTTTCACCGTTTCGGAGTGCTCGGACAGATAGCAGGCGCTGCAATCAAGGTTGCAGCGCTGGGTGATCTCCAGGGCAACGCACCCGATCGCAGTTCGTCGGCCGACGAACTGCGCAGGATCCCATTGTCCCGTCTCTTGCATTCTGTGCCGGGCGCGTTCGAGGGGCGTGGTCACTACGGTCAGCTTGTCCTCGCTGCATCACTCGCCTGGATGGCCCCGGCTGGCCGCTGAGGGAGTTCGCGGTCTTCACAGAAGATGCGCCCATCACGGCCGCTCCTATCCGATAGTTCGCCTGACCCGTGCTAAAGGTTTCCGACCAGAAGATTTTCTCAACATGTGGTGGATTCGAACAGCGCAGGGGCGTCGGCGCGGTCGTAGCGGCTCGCCCGTAACCTGCCGCGTGTCCTCGGCGAACTTAGAAGAAATGACTTCAGCGCGAAGGAGACGCCGGCATGGACGCTATCTGCCTAGACAATTCCCGAGATTACTATGGCAAGGTTCTCGGCGGCTCGGCAGACTTGCGCACCGACGCCTGCACCATGCCGGGCGCGGTGCCTGCCCTGGTGCGTGCGGCGCTGGTCAACGTGCATGATGCGGTGAAGGCTCGCTATTACGGCTGCGGCCTGGTTGTGCCCCAAGCACTGGCCGGCACAAGGATTCTCGACCTTGGCTGCGGCAGCGGCCAGGATTGTTATGTGCTGGCACAGTTCGCCGGGCCACGCGGACAGATCGTCGGCGTGGACGCGACGCGCGAACAACTTGCCGTCGCGCGCGAGTACGCGGACTGGCACCGGGACCGGTTCGGCTTTCCGGCCGCCACGGTGACCTTCATCGAAGGTGATGTATCGCGCCTCGATGCGCTGGGTTTGGCGGACGAGAGTTTTGACGTGATCGTTTCCAACTGCGTAATCAACCTGATACCTGACAAGACGGCGGTGTTCGCGGCCGCCCATCGGCTGCTCAAGCAGGGCGGTGAGCTTTATTTCTCGGATATTTATGCCGACCGGCGGGTGCCGGCCGCGTTGCGGGCAAACCCGATGCTGCACGGCGAATGCCTGTCGGGCGCGCTTTATTGGGGCGATTTCCTTACCCTGGCGAAGTCGGTCGGGTTTGGCGATCCGCGCCTGGTCAGTGATCGGCGGCTCGGCATCATTGATCCCGAAATCGCGGATCTTGTCGGGCCGGTCGCGTTCTATTCCGCGACCTATCGCCTGTTCAAGCTCGATGGGCTGGCAGCGGCGTGCGAGGATTACGGCCAGGCGGTGCGCTACCTTGGCACAATTCCCGGCGCTACACACAACTTCGTCCTCGACAAACATCATGACATCGATGCCGGGCGTCTCTTTCCCGTTTGCGGCAACACCTATCGCATGCTCCAGGAGAGCCGGCTCGCACCACATTTCGAGTTCTTCGGCGACACAAGCCGGCACTACGGCATCTTCAAAGGCTGCGGCACGGACTTGCCGTTCTCACGCGAGGAAGGCGCCGCCGCTGGCAGTAGCTGCTGCTAGCTACCGATGGCCGGTGCGGGCTTGTTCGGGCTGAAGCTCGGCATGATAGCACCGGTGATGACCCTGATCCTGCACCTGATCTGGGGAGCGGTGCTGGGATACACCTACGGAAAACTGACACCCCGCGGCGCGGCAGCGGCCTGACTGATCACCCGGAGTGAACGATGGATAGCGTGTTGCTGCTGGCGGTACTGTTCCTGGCCGGAACCAACGGGGCGAACGACAACTTCAAGGGCGTGGCCACGCTGTACGGCAGTCGCCGCGCGGGTTACTGGACCAGCTTGCTGTGGGCCGGCGCCGCCACGCTAGCTGGGTCCCTGTGCTCGGTGTTCCTCGCGCACGCCTTGCTCAAGGCGTTTACCGGCGCAGGGCTGGTGCCTTCGGCGATCGCAACACAGCCGCGCTTTGCCTTCGCCGTGGCCGGCGGTGGCGCGGTGACGGTGGCCATGGCTGCGTGGCGCGGTCTCCCTATTTCGACCACGCATGCGTTGATAGGCGCGATGGGCGGCGCAGGTCTGGTCGCGGTAGGCAGCACCATGCGGTTTGCCGTCTTGGGCACTACGTTTCTGCTGCCATTGCTGGCCAGCCCGGTGATAGCGATGGCGCCGGCTTTTTTATTGTCGCCGCTGCTGCGCCGGCTGGTTGCACGCGCCGCTGCCGAACCCGAGTGTGTGTGCACACAGTCGGCGACCATCGTTACGCCCGAAGGGGTGATGATGCGTGGCACTATGCCGGTGCGGGTCACCGGCACCAAGGCCGAATGCAGGGCGGCGGGTGCGCGGCCTGCATGGCGGCTCGATGCGCGCGGTGCGGTGGATGCGCTGCTGTTCCTGCTGGGCGGCACGGTCAGTTTCGCGCGTGGCTTGAACGACACGCCGAAGATCGCCGCGCTGTTGCTCCCGGTAACTGCGTTGGGCGGGCATGGCACGTTGGCGGTGGCCCTGGTCGGCGCGGCGATGCTGGCCGGCGGCCTGCTTGGCGCACGCCGCGTGGCGCGCACCATGAGCGACAAGATCACCCAACTGGATATCGGCGCAGCGCTGGCTGCGGGCGTGACCACCAGCCTGCTGGTCGGCACCGCGTCGTTCAACGGTCTGCCGGTCTCGACCACCCACGTTTCGGTCGGCGCGCTGGTCGGCACCGGGCTCAACGGCGGTGGCGGCGTGGATCGCCAAGTCATGACGAACATCGTGCTGTCCTGGATCGTCACGCTGCCGATGGGCGCGCTGGTCGGCGCAATACTCTATGCCTTGGTGCGTTGAAGGGAGAATTAGCGCATGCGGCGGCTCCTTTTCCTGTCTACCCACAATTCCGCACGCAACATTCTACCGGAGGGTCCGATGAACCATCCGGGCGGGTAGTGTACCGCCGTGAAGTGCCGTCCCTGTACGGGAGTGATCCGACCCTGTTCGACGCGATCGCACATGGCAAAATGCCTGCTGCGCTTGGTGAGGCCGATCGCGCGCTCATGATGGGGCCGTCACGGTGACGCGTGCGCCGGCAACGATGGACGCGCGCCACCTTTCGCGCTCAGCGAGGCAGGCTTCGAGGAAGAAGACATCCTGCTGGCCAAGCTGATCGTGGCCTACTTCGACTTCGTCAACCGGATCGCGCCGGGGCTGGGCGTGGAATTCGACGCGGACGAAATGCAAGGCTATGGGCTGACCGCTGACCACGAACGATGAGACGGACGCCCCAGGCGAGGTTTGGCATGCCTGAGCCAGGAAACAAAGTCGACGTCAGCGGTTACTTACTTAGAGCAGATCGCGCCCCTCTCTGCTCCCGGCTTCATCCTGGCGCAGATGCTTGGCGCCATAGCAGCGCGTTTAAGTGGCTCCTGCACCCGAAGGCCTCGCCGCCGCAAACGCACAATGCCGACTAGGCCTCCGCATTGGATGGCTCGTCCGTCGCCGTAACCTTTGCGGCCCGTGACCGAACTCATTCATAGATGGCGCTGACTTGGCCAGTTGCAGTGCGGTCTGCAACTCCCTCCAAAGCCCCCGCCCCTTAGTGGTCGAGTCGGCGTCATCGCTCGCGAAGCACCCGGATCCAGCCGAGAGGGCCGTTTCACGAATGTCACGTCCAGTAAGGACAGGAGGATCTGATGAGCATGGTTTACAAGATTCAAGCAGGCGCAACGATGCCAGCGCTCACGGTGTCAAAAGTTGGTGGTGGGGAGATCACGATTGGATCTTCCGCCGGTTGGCAGATGGTGGTCGTCTATCGCGGCAAGCATTGCCCGATCTGCCGGACCTATCTCAAGACGCTCGACCGGCTGCTCGATGACTTTCACGGGATCGGAACCGAAGTGATCGCCGTCTCGGGAGATCCTCGGGAAAAGGCCGAGAGTGAAGCGGCCGAGGAAGGCTGGCGCATCCCCATCGGCTATGGGTTGTCCGTCGATCAAATGCGGGTGCTCGGTCTCTACATCTCCGAGCCGCGCTCACCTGAAGAAACCGAC
>JBFWOE010000215.1:0-4258 GCA_050250695.1 Burkholderiales bacterium | reverse complement strand
CGGCGACTGATCACCGGCGCAGGAAGTTGCCCGGCCGCGGAGGTATCCGCGACCGGGCTGACTGGCGAAATTTAATTTCCGAAGCTGTAACCGGATGCCGTCCCGATCCGAACTAGCCCGCGAGCCTGTTTTTTTGGACTCGCACATGAATATCACGTGGTTTGTCAAATCAATAACTTACAAGGAGCAAGACATGAAAGCCCAGACCCTCGCCGTCACTGCCATTACCTTCGCCGCGCTGCTTTCCGGTGCTGCCATTGCGGCCGACAAGCCCGCACAGGAAAAATGCTACGGCGTTTCGCTCGCAGGAAAAAATGACTGTGCGGCAGGCCCCGGCACCAGTTGTGCCGGCACTTCCAAGGTCGACTACCAGGGTAACGCCTGGAAAATGGTTGCCAAGGGCACCTGCACCAGCATCAAGACCCCGAAAGGCAACGGCTCCCTCAAGGCAATCAAGAGCTGAGCGGCCGGTAACGATCGCACCTCGCGACCATGACCCGTTTCCTCGACGCCGGCCTGGGATTGAAGCCGCAGCATTACGATGCGGCGCTCGATTGCAGTACTGCGGGGTTGTGGTTCGAGGTGCACCCCGAGAATTACATGGTCGCCGGCGGTCCGCGGCTGGCCTGGCTGGAAGCGATACGCGCAAAACATGCCATCTCGCTGCACGGCGTCGCGCTGTCGCTGGCAGCGGATGCCGACCCCGATCTCAAGCACCTCGAACGGCTGGCGGCTCTGGTGCGCCGCATCGAGCCGGCGCTGGTCTCCGAACACCTCGCCTGGTCGACGTGGCGCGGCGCCTATCACCCGGACCTGCTGCCGTTTCCGCGCACAACCGAAGCATTGACGCGCATCGCAGCGAACATTTCACGCACCCAGGACGTGCTGCAGCGGCGCATCGCCGTGGAAAACCCCTCGCATTACCTGAAGCTCGAAGATCACGCCTGGAGCGAAATCGATTTCCTGCGCGAGCTGGCGCGCCGCACCGGCTGCGGCCTGCTGCTGGACGTCAACAACGTCTATGTGAGTTCGCGCAACATCGGCTATTCAGCGGAAGACTATGTCGACGCCTTTCCCGCCGAGGCCGTGATGGAAATCCATCTCGCCGGCCATGCCGCTGATCCCAATCTTGGCGCGTCGCTGCTGGTCGATACCCACGATGCGCCGGTGGCGCCGGCAGTGTGGTCGCTCTACGAACGGCTGATCCGCCGCACCGGCGCCCGGCCGACGCTGATCGAGCGCGACGGCAATGTACCTTCGTTCGAAGAATTGATGGCGGAGCGCAACCGGGCTGCATCCGTTCTTGAAGACCCCATGGCGGTGGCGGCATGATGGCCGGCAGCGCATCCGGCACGCTGGCGCGGTTCCAGGACGGTTTCGCGCAGGCGCTGTTCGATACCGCGCCGCCGCAACACGCGGACATTGCCGCACTCACGGCACAACCCGCATTCGCGGTGTACCGCAACACGGTGATGAAAGGCTGCATCGATGCGCTGCAGGCAAATTACCCGGCGATCACGAGACTGGTCGGTGAGGAGTGGTTCCGCGCCGCAGCGGCGATCTATGTGCGCGATGCATTGCCGCGCCAGGCCATGCTGCTCGATTACGGCGCGGATTTTGCAGATTTCCTCGCACGCTTCGAACCCGCGGCGGAATTGCCGTACCTGCCCGGCGTTGCCCGGCTTGACCGCTGCTGGACCGAATCCCATGCCGCCGCCGACGAACCGCAGCTCGACGCCGGCGACATCGACGCGCTTGCCACCGGCAATTATTTCCGCCTTGGCCTGCGGCTGCACATCTCGACACGCTGGGCATGGTTTGAAGACGCGCCGGTCTACAGCATCTGGTCGCGCAACCGCGGCGATGAAAATTTCGACGGCGAGATCGACTGGCAGGGTGAAGGCGCGCTGCTAACGCGCCCCAACGACGCCGTGCAATGGACCGCGCTGGATCGCGCCGGCTACCGGTTCCTGGACCGCTGCGCTGCGGGCGGCACCGTTGCAGACGCTGCGCAGGCCGCCCTGGAATCCGACCCGCACGCAAACCTGGCGCGGCTGATTTCACTTCTGCTGCAGGCCGGCGCTTTCAGCCGTCTGCAGCGTCACGACTGATTACCGGGAGAGAATGATCATGCCATCAACAACGACCATGACCAGCGCCAGTAGCGACGGTTTGCGCGGACTGTGGAACCGCATCGCGGGACAACTGGAGGACTGGATCAGCCACAACCTGATCGCGCTGGCCGCGCGCATCGCCGTTGCCGCCATTTTTTTCCTTTCGGCGCGCACCAAGGTCGACGGCCTGCTCACCATCAAGGACAGCACCTTCACGCTGTTCGCCGAGGAATACAAGGTGCCGCTGCTGCCGCCGGAATTCGCTGCGCACATGGCGACTTATGCCGAGCACCTGTTCCCGATCCTGCTGGTGCTGGGTTTATGCACGCGGCTGTCAGCCGCCGCACTGCTGGGCATGACCGCGGTGATCCAGATCTTCGTCTATCCCGATGCCTGGCCCACGCATCTCACCTGGGCCGTGCCCATGCTCTACCTGATCGGCCGTGGCGGCGGCGCCTGGACCCTGGACCGGCGCCTGGGAATCAAATAAAGCATTGCATAAAAAATATCAATAAAATCAATTACTTGCAGAGTATATCCAGCACCGCCTTGCCGGACATCCGCCGCTGTTCGTAGGCTTCATGCGCCACCTCGACATTGTCCAGGGTGTAACGCCCCGAAATATCGATGGCCAGCGAACCGTCCTGCAATGCGGCGAACACGTCGTCGGCGCGTCGTTTGATTTCATCCGCATCGCGCAGGTGATCCGCCAGGCGCGGACGCGTCAGGAACAGCGAGCCCGCCTCGCCGAGTTCGAGCGGATCGAGGTCGGACACCGCTCCCGCGGTGCTGCCGTAGTTGGCGATCAGGCCGCGTGTGCGCGTCGCGCGGAAACTGTCGCGCAGCGTGGATTTTCCGAGTGCATCGAACACCACGTCGACGCCCTGCCCGCCGGTGGCTTCACGCGCGGCGTCGGCAAAACGCCCGTTGTCATACAAAAATACTTCGTCGGCGCCGCGGTTGCGCGCCAGCGCCATCTTGTCCGCGGAACTGGTGGTCGCCAGCACGCGTGCGCCGCTGCGTTTCGCGAGCTGGATCAGGATCTGGCCGATGCGGCCGGAGGCGGCATGCACCAGGCAGGTTTTGCCGGGGCCGAGTTGTCCGACGTCGTGCACGAGGTAATGCGCAGTGCAGCCCTGGAACACGGAAGCCGCGGCAAGATCGAGAGGCACTGCGTCCGGCACCTTCGCCGCCTGCCATGCCGGCACCACGGCGTATTCGGCGTAACTGCCCCAGACGATGCACCAGGCGACGCGGTCGCCGGAGCGGTGCGTGGTCACTCCTTCGCCCACGGTCTCGACGACGCCGGCGCCTTCCATGCCCAGCGTGCACGGCAGGCGCACCGGATAGGTCCGCGATTTTTCGTATTTACCCTGCCGGGTATGGATGTCCATGAAATTGATGCCGGCGTGGTGCACGCGGACCAGCAGCGTGCCGGGCGCGGCGACGGGCACCGGTACATCGACGCGCCGCAGCACTTCGGGACCGCCGTAACGGTGGATCTGGATGGTTCTCATGGATCGGGGATTATTCCGGAGAGGCGGGAATTATCGCGCATCCCGGCTGTATATACCGGTGGCGTGTAAGTATCGCCGGAATGCGGCGACTGATTCGACACAACGTGATTGGATAAAGCGTGTATACACCGGGCAGCGCGGAATTTTCCGCGGCGCGCGCGGTCAGACGGCGACAAGGAGACATTCAATGGAACGACGCGGATTTTTGCAGGCACTGTCACTGGCGGCATTCGGATCGTCACTGGCCAACACGGTACAGGCCGCGGCGGCCGGCACGATGAAGGACATCGAAGCCCTGCAGAAGAACTGGCGCGCGCTGCTGGCGGCGAACTTCAAGGCGCCGGCGCCCGGCGAAGCACTGAAACTGCCGAACGACGAATGGCGCAAGCGCCTCGATCCGGCACAGTACAAGGTGCTGCGCGAGGAAGGCACCGAACGCGCCGGCACCAGCCCGCTTAATGCCGAGAAGCGGCCGGGCGTGTTTGTCTGCGCCGGCTGCGACCTGCCGCTGTTCACCTCCGACATGAAATACGAATCCGGCACCGGCTGGCCGAGTTTCTTCACCACGATACCCGGCGTGTTCGGCACCAAGAAGGATTACCTGCTGATCCTGCCGCGCACCGAATA
>JBFWOE010000214.1:0-4279 GCA_050250695.1 Burkholderiales bacterium | reverse complement strand
GCAGTTCGTCGGGCATGCGGAACGAGACGTCGAGGTAGCGGTGGTTGACCGAGCGCAATTCGACGCTGACCGAACCCCAGACGAGCTCGCGGGAGGCGACTGCATAACCGGTCATGCTGTGGATCATTGCGGCGGGCTTTATAATGAATGGGCCGAAGAACATAGCATATCAAAGGAATCCCGTGCGACCCAGCCAGCGCAAACCCGACGAACTGCGCACCATCCGCATAACCCGCAACTACACCTGCCACGCGGAAGGTTCGGTGCTGATCGAATTCGGCGCGACCAAGGTGCTGTGCACTGCAAGCGTGCTCGAAAAACAGCCGCCGCACCTGCGCGGCAGCGAGCGCGGCTGGGTCACGGCCGAATACGGCATGCTGCCGCGCTCGACCAACACACGGACGGACCGCGAAGCCGCGCGCGGCAAGCAGTCCGGGCGTACCCAGGAAATCCAGAGGCTGATCGGGCGCTCGTTGCGCGCCGTGGTGAATCTCGAGCAGCTTGGTCCGCGTACCGTGCAGCTGGATTGCGACGTGCTGCAGGCTGACGGCGGCACGCGCACCGCCAGCATCACCGGCGCGTATGTCGCGCTGGCCGATGCCGTCGGTTTCCTGCTGCGGGAGAAAAAGCTGGCGGCATCGCCGCTGCGCGAAGCCGTGGCTGCGGTTTCGGTCGGCGTCTACCGGGGCGTGCCGGTGCTCGACCTCGATTACGCCGAAGACTCGGGTTGTGATACCGACATGAACGTGGTGATGACCGAAGGCGGAGGCATCATCGAAGTCCAGGGCACCGCTGAAGGTGCGCCGTTCAGCCGCGCGGAAATGCAGGCCATGCTCGACCTTGCGCAGCGCGGCATCACGCGGCTGATCGCCGCGCAGCGCGCGGCTCTGGGATGAACAGGCTCGTCATCGCCTCGAACAACCCCGGCAAGCTGCGCGAAATCGCCGCCATACTCGCGCCGCTGGCGATCGAGGTCGTGCCACAGGACGCGCTCGGCGTCAGCGAGGCCGAAGAGCCGCATTGCACGTTCATCGAAAACGCGCTGGCCAAGGCGCGGCATGCCAGCCAGGTCACCGGCCTGCCGGCGCTGGCGGACGACTCCGGTGTCTGTGTGCACGCGCTCGACGGCGAGCCGGGTGTGCATTCGGCGCGTTACGCGGAAGCGGTGGGAGGCGCGCACCGCGATGATCAGGACCGGCGCAACAACGAAAAACTGCTGCGCGCGCTGGCCGGCAGCGCCGACCGGCGCGCGCATTATTGCTGCGTGATCGTGCTGGTGCGGCATGCCGCGGATCCCCAGCCGCTGGTTGCCGAGGCGGAATGGCATGGCGAAATCCTGCAGGCGCCGCGCGGGCAGGGCGGGTTTGGTTACGATCCGCTGTTTTTCATACCGGAACTCGGCAAGACCGGCGCGGAGCTGCTGCCCGCGGAAAAAAACCGGGTCAGCCACCGCGGCAGGGCACTGGCGCTGCTGGTTGCCAGGCTGCGGGAACTGCAGGCGACGGAAGCCGGCGCGTGAACGTGCGCGCCGCGCCCGTTGCCGTCCGTGCATCCGTGCACTTCGATGCGCTGCCGCCGCTGTCGCTCTACATCCACGTGCCTTGGTGTGTGCGCAAATGCCCGTACTGCGATTTCAATTCGCACGAGGTCCGCGGCGAACTCCCCGCGGACGAGTACGTGGCGGCGCTGCTGCGCGACCTGGAAATGGCGTTGCCGCAGGTATGGGGGCGGCCGGTGCTTTCGGTGTTCATCGGCGGCGGCACGCCCAGCCTGCTCCCGGTGCGTGCGCTGGATGTATTGCTCTCGGGCGTGCGCGCACTGGTGCCACTGGCCGCCGATGCAGAGATCACGCTGGAAGCCAACCCCGGCACGGTTGAAGCGGAAAAGTATGCGGGTTTCCGTGCCTCCGGGGTGAACCGGCTGTCGCTGGGCATCCAGAGCTTCAACGACCGCCACCTCAAGGCACTGGGGCGCATCCACGACGCGGCCGAAGCGTGCCGCGCCGCGGAGCTGGCGCTGGCCACCTTCGAAAACGTCAACTTCGATCTCATGTACGGTTTGCCTGGCCAGACGCTGGATGAGGCGGAGGCGGATATTGCCATGGCCCTGACTCTGGCGCCGCAGCATCTCAGCGCCTATCACCTGACGCTGGAACCCAATACTTATTTTCACCGTTATCCGCCGCTGCTGCCCGATGACGATGCCGCCGCGGCCATGCAGGAAGCAGTGGAAGCGCGGCTGGCCGCCGCGGGATATGAACACTATGAAACCTCGGCGTTTGCCCGTGCTGGCCGGCGCAGCCGCCACAATCTCAATTACTGGATGTTTGGCGACTATGCCGCCATCGGCGCCGGCGCCCACAGCAAAATATCGTTTAAAAACAATGTGTTAAGAGAGTCCCGCCCGCGACAGCCCAAAACCTACCTGGCGCAGGCCGGACTGCCCGGATCGGCGGCACAGACCGCGGTGGCTGTTGCCGACCTGCCCGGCGAATTCATGATGAATGCGCTGCGCCTGAACGCGGGCTTCGAACTGGCACTGTATCCAGCGCGCACCGGTTTGCCGCTGACGACGGTGCTCGATTCCCTGGAACGCGCCGAGACGCGCGGGCTTATCGAGCGTGATCATCAGCGTGTGATGCCCACCCTGCGGGGGCGGCGTTTCCTCAATGACCTGATCGGAATCTTCCTGCCCGGGAACCCGTCCCCGTAATTCAAGATGACGGCCGGGATGGTCGTAAACGGTGACAAAGGCGAAACGGCTTTTGCGCCGGTCTCGGGAAATGATCAAGAAAATCGACGTCGCGGATCTGGCGGTAGGCATGTACGTGCAGGACATGAACTGCGGGTGGATGGACCATCCCTTCCTGCACAGCAGCATCGCGCTGACCAGTGAAAAGCAGATCGCCAAAATCCGCAAGGCCGGCATCCGCGAGGTGTACATCGATCCGGCCCGCGGCATTGATGCCCCGGGACAGGACCTGATCGAAGTCGAGCGCGAGCTTGACGCGGAAATGGAAAAATTCGCCGAGGCAACACAGCCCGAGCCGCGCAAGACTTCGCTGCGCGAGGAAAGCGAACAGGCGCGGCGCATACAGGGTGAAGCCAACCGGCTGATCGCCGACCTGATGCAGGATGTACGCCTGGGCAAACAGATACAGACCGAACGCATAGAACCGGTGGTCGAAAGAATCACGGACTCCATATTCCGCAACAGCGGGGCCCTGCTCAGCCTGTGCCGGATCAAGAACAAGGACGATTACACTTTCCAGCACTCGGTCAGTGTCTGCGGCCTGCAGACGGCTTTCTGCCGGGCGCTGAGGATGGCACCGGAAGACATCCACGAAGCGGGCATCGGCGGGCTGCTCCATGACATCGGCAAAACCAAGGTTGACAGCGCCATTCTCAACAAGCCGGGAAAACTGACGGAAAACGAATTTGCACAGATCAAATGCCACGTCGTCGAAAGCCGGCGCATACTCGAGGCGACGCCGGGGATTTCACAGATCGCAGTACAGGTTGCGGCCCAGCATCATGAACGCCACGACGGCAGCGGTTATCCGCTGGGACTGAAAGGCGGGGAAATATCCCAGATGGGACAGATGGCCGCCATCGTCGATGTCTACGACGCCATCACCTCTGATCGCTGTTATCACAAGGGGATGGAGCCCACCGAGGCGATGCGCAAGATTTTCGAATGGAGCAAGTTCCACTTCAATCCGCAGCTGGCCCAGGCCTTTACGCGCTGCATCGGCATCTATCCCACCGGGTCGCTGGTCCTGCTTGACAGCGGGCGTCTGGCCGTGGTGATCGGCCAGTGCGAGGGCAATCTGCTGCAGCCGCTGGTGCGGGTAATTTACAGCGTTCGCCACCACCATTACATTACTGCGGAAGATATCGACCTCTCCCGGCCCCGGCGCAGTGGCGGCGACCGCATCCTCAAGTTCGAAAAGCCGGAAACCTGGGGCATTGATGTTGCCCGCTTCATGTAAAAGGGCATGGTTTTCAGCCCCGGCTCCGGCAAGGCCCAGTTGACGGCATTGCGTTTCCGCGTTCAGGGACTAAAATAAGCGCGCTTCCCGGATGACGGCGCGGACATGCGCGGGCGGGAATGCGGCGTACAGTCCCTGCCAAACCCGATAGAAGTGCCCAATGGAGGAGTCAATGATCGGCATCAAACAGAGCTTGCTGGCATCATTCATGGCCGTCGCCATGATTGCCGGCGGCGCAGCACAGTCACAGGCCTATCCCGGCAAGCCCGTGCGTTTTGTAGTCACCTA
>JBFWOE010000213.1:0-4283 GCA_050250695.1 Burkholderiales bacterium | reverse complement strand
CACGTCCGCACAGCGATCACCGGTTATATTTGCAACAGGCTGATAATAGTAAAAAAAAACTTACAAAATCCTGAACCACGGCCCTACAATGGTGCGTCGGAATCGGCGCCGAATCGGCCGGCATCGGTATAAAATATCAAATAAAAACAATAAGGTAAGTTGACTCAGGAGGTGCTTGCGTGCGCATACTGATCAGTGAGGAGGACGCGGCCCTGGCCGAGGCCCTGCGGTTCGCGCTGACTCAGTCAGGTTTGGCAGTGGACTGGGTGGCCAACGGCCTGGCGGCGGACGAGGCGCTGAAAAACTCCGGTTTCGGGCTGTTGATCCTCGATCTGGGTCTGCCCAAGCTCGATGGTCTCGAGGTTTTGCGGCGTTTGCGGCGCCGCAACGATTCCTTGCCGGTGCTGATCCTGTCCGGACGCGAGCAGCCCGAGGAAAAGGTCGAAGGTCTCGATCTCGGCGCCGACGATTACATTGTCAAGCCCTTCAGCCTCAACGAACTGCAGGCGCGGGTGCGTGCGTTGTTGCGGCGCGGCCACGGCACGGCCGCGCCAGTGCTGAGTTACGGCGAACTCAGTTTTGATCCGGTGGGGCGCACCGCCAGTGTCGGCGGCAGTCCGCTGGCCCTGTCAGTACATGAAATCAGCGTTCTTGAGGTGCTGATGCGGCGCTTCGGCAGGGTGGTCAGCAAGGAACAGCTGGTCGAGCAGATCTACACCTACGACCAGGAAGTCAGCCACAATGCGATCGAGGTCTACGTGCACCGGCTGCGCAAGAAAATCGGCGATACCGGACTGATGGTGCGCACGCTCTACGGCCGCGGCTACGCGCTGGACTACGCGGAACACTGAGTTTGCGGGTGCCGGTCATGATGCCGGTCATGATGCCGGCCGGGTGCTGCCGGAAATCAGCCTGCGCACGGTTTCCATCAGTTCGCGCGTCGAAAATGGCTTGGTGAGGTAGGCGTCGGCACCCAGGCCCAGGCCGCGGGCAACTTCGCTTTCGCGGCCGCGCGCGGTCAGCAGCATGATGCGGGTTTTTTCCAGCGCAGGATTGGCGCGCATCATGCGGCAGAGTTCAAAACCGTCGACCAGCGGCAGCATCACGTCAAGCAGCACCATGTCGGGAACCCGCTGCGCCAGCATCTGCAGCGCCGCCGCGCCGTCCCTGGCGCAGGAAACGTCGTAACCTTCCTTGCGCAGCAGGAACTCCAGCGACAGGGAAATGCTTTCCTCGTCTTCGACTATGAGGACACTGGAGGTCATGGGCGTCAGGCGGCGAGCATCGCCGGGCGGCTTTGCTGCAGCGGCAGGGTGAAGGAAAACCTGGAGCCTGACCCGGGTACACTGTCGACCCACAGCCTGCCGCCGAAATGTTCGATGATTTCCCGCGAGATTGCCAGGCCGAGGCCGCTGCCCTTGGGTTTCCCGGCTGGGGTGTCGCTGACCTGGCGGAATTTCTCGAAGATCACGGCTTGGTCGGCGGGGCTGATGCCGATGCCGTTGTCGCTGACGTCGATTTGCAGCGCATCGGGCAGTTCGCTCAGCGTCATGCTGACGCGGCTGTCAGGCTTGTCGCAGAAATTGGCGGCATTGGACAGCAGGTTGAGCACCACCTGCATCACACGGTCACGGTCGGCGATGACGTGCGGCGTATCTTCCGGCAGGCGCAGATCGAGGGTGATGCCGCGCTCCTTGTAGATCTGGCTCAGTGCCGTGGCGGCTTCCTCGATGACCTCGCGCATGTCGATTTCGCTGGGGTGCCAGTCGGCGGCGCCGGACTCGAGCTTGGCGAGGTCGAGAACCTGGTTGATCAGGCGCGTCAGGCGCTCGGATTCGCGGGTGATGATGCCGAGGAATTTGCCGCGCTGCGCTTCGTCGAGCCGGGGATTGTCGCTGAGAATTTCGGAGAAGGCGCGGATTGAGGTCAGCGGCGTGCGCAGCTCGTGGGTCACGGTGGAAATGAAATCGTCCTTCAGCCGGTCGAGTTCCTGCAGGCGCCGGTTTGCTTCGCGCAGTTCGTCGGTGGCGGCCTGCAATTCGCGCGACTTCTGCTCCAGCTGGCGGCTGTAGGCCAGCGCCTGAGACGCTTCGTCGATGATGGCCATCACTTCATCGAGTGCCAGCGGCTCTTCGTCGACCACCGAAGCCACCATGTCGCGTGCCGATGCGCTGCCGATGGCGCCGGCAATCTGTGATTCGACGTAATGCACCAGCACCGCGTTGGCCGTGAGTTTTTCAACGTGCGCAACGCCCTGGCTGCGGGCGTAGGCGGCGAAAGCCTCGTGTGCGCGTTCCGGCCCGATGAAGCGGCCGAGCAGGGTCTGCAGGTCGATGACCGTGGCACTGCCGCGCCAGAACCGCGATCCGCTGCCGGCGGCGACGTGGCGCAGCACGTCGACGAACAGGTTGGCCTGGCTGTGTTCAGTGGCCGTGGGGCGGCGCCACAGCGATACCGTGACGTAGAGGCCGATGTTGGCGATCATGCTCCAGAACAGGCAGTGGCTGATATCGTCGAGGTCCTGCAGTCCGAACAGCTGCTGCGGCTTTAGCAGGTCGATGCCGAGGATGCCGTCGGTGAGGAAGGTGATCGGCAGCCAGCCGGACTTGGCGAACGACGGCAGCAGCAGGGTGTAGAGCCAGACCAGGAAACCGGCGGAGAGTCCGCACAGCGCCCCCAGGCGCGTGCCGCCCTTCCAGTAGAGGCCGCCAAGCATGGCCGGCGCAAACTGCGCGACTGCGGTGAAGGAGATCAGGCCTATGGAGACCAGCGCGTAGGCCTCGCCCGCCAGATAGAAAAAGCCGTAGCCCAGTCCCAGTACGACGATGATTGCGCCGCGGCGGATGCCGAGCAGCAGTCCCGACAGGTCACGGCGTTCGGTGAGCCGGAGGTATCTCCAGCGCAGCAGGATCGGCATCACCAGGTCGTTGCAGACCATGGTCGAAAGCGCGATGGTTTCGACGATGACCATGCCCGTTGCCGCCGACAGCCCGCCGATGAAGGCAAGCAGGGCGAGCCAGGTGGCGTGCTCCGCCATCGGCAGCGTCAGCACGAAAGTGTCGGCGTCGACGGTGCCGACGGGGAAATGCATCAGCCCGCCGAGCGCGATGGGCAGCACGAAAATGTTGATGGCGAACAGGTACAGCGGAAACAGCCAGACCGCCTTGTTCAGATGGCGTTCATCGACGTTTTCCACCACGGCCACCTGGAATTGCCGCGGCAGCAGGATGATGGCGAGCATCGACAGTACGGTCAGCGAAGCCCAGTTGGCATAACTTCCGGCTGCTCCGGCCTGGGTCAGCAGCGCATTCAACTCGGGATTGGCGGCGGCCTTGCGGAACACGTCGGCGAAACCGTCGAACATGCCGTAGGTGACGAAACAGCCGACGGCGATGAAAGCCACCAGTTTGACCACGGACTCGAAGGCGACTGCGGCGACCAGGCCTTCATGGCGTTCGGTGGCGTCGAGGTGGCGGGTGCCGAAGAGGATAGTGAACGCGGCCAGCAGCATCGCGATGTAAAACGTATTGTCGTGGAGGAATGGCAGATCGTTGAGCGCCCCGAAGGTCAGCACTTCGGCGGGATACTGCAGAACGATGGAAAAACTCGCGGATATCGCCTTCAGTTGCAGCGCGATGTAGGGCACGATGCCGAGCACGGCGATGATGGTGACCAGTCCCCCGAGCAGGTGGCTTTTGCCATAGCGCGAAGCGATGAAGTCCGCAATCGAGGTGATGCGGTGGGCCTTGCTGATGCGGATCAGCTTCAGCAGCACGTACCACCACAACGCGGCCATCAGTGTCGGTCCGAGGTAGATCGGCAGGAAGCCGACGCCGCTGGTGGCCGCGCGGCCTACGCTGCCGTAGAACGTCCATGAGGTGCAGTAGACCGCCAGAGACAGCGTGTAGATGTAGGGGTTGGCAATGATGCTGCGCCCGGCATCGGCGCGTTTGTCCCCGTAATAAGCGATCGCGAACAGCAGGCCGACGTAACCGAAGGACAGTGCGACGATCAGCGCCCCGGTGATCATGGTGTCAGCTGTCCGTGCGTTCGATGATCAGCGCCATCAGGCCGATCAGCACCGCCCATGCCGCGAAGAGGTAGAGGTAGAGCACGGGTATGCCCAGGAGCTGGTCGCCGCCGGCAAACAGTGACAACACGGGATAATTGAACAGCAGCCCGCCCAGCAGGAACAGCGCCACCAGGCGCTGTCCTTTAAGTGCAGGTTTGATCATGGCTGCTGTCGTGCAGGACGCCGCGGCTTCATTCCTGCGCGATGCCGG
>JBFWOE010000212.1:0-4288 GCA_050250695.1 Burkholderiales bacterium | reverse complement strand
AAGCGGTTAAAGGCGCTGGAGGCCGAGAATGCGCGGCTGAAGAAGCTGCTGGCCGAAACGCTGCTGGAAGCGGAGATCACCAAGGAGGCGTTGCGCCGAAAGTGGTGACCGTGCCAGCGAAGCGCGAGCTGGTGCGGTATGCGCAGTCGAGGGGGTTGAGCGAGCGCCGGGCGTTGCGGCTGGCCTGCTTAAGTCCGAGCGTGCTGCGCTATGAGCGCAAAGATGATGGCAATGGGCAGCTGCGCGAACGGATCGCGACCCTGGCCCATCGTCACCGACGGCACGGCTACCGGATGATCCACCTGCGGCTCACCCAGGAGGGCTGGGCGGTGAACCTGAAGCGGGTGCGCCGGCTGTATCGGGAGCAGAACCTGATGGTGCGGCGGCGCAAGCGGAAGAAGGTTGAGCCTGGAGAGCGGCAGCCGCTGATGCGGCCGGCACGGGCAAATGAAGTGTGGAGCATGGACTTCGTGTTTGATCGGCTGGCGAGCGGCCGGTCGCTGAAATGCCTGACGGTGGTGGACGATGCCACGCAGGAGGCGGTGGCCATTGCGCCGGACACGGCGATCTCGGGGGTGGCGGTGGCGAGGATACTGGAGCAGTTGAAGGCGAGCCGCGGATTGCCCAAGGTGATCCGCTCGGACAACGGGCGGGAGTTCTGCGGCCGGGCAATGGCAATCTGGGCACACGAGAATGGTGTGCAGCTGCGCTTCATCGAGCCGGGCAAGCCCAACCAGAACGCCTACGTCGAGTCCTTCAACGGGAGGCTGCGCGATGAATGCCTGAACGAGCACTGGTTTACGACCCTGCCGCATGCACGGGCGGTGATCGAGGAATGGCGCCGGGATTACAACGAGCGGCGGCCGAAGAAGCAGTTGGGCGGGTTGCCGCCGGCGGTTTACGCCGCACGCATGGCAGCCCGATTAAACGGCGCGGACTCTAATGCAAACTGCTACTAAAATTGGGGATCACGTCGGCCCCAAGAAACCACCTTGCGTTGTACTAAGGAACCAATAATTCGGCGGGCTCGAGCCGCACCCACACCTCGCAATAAAAATGGATAATTAATCCGTCGATGTGTAGCAGATTCTCCTCTATGCCAAGCACGATATGTTGCATCAAATGCATCAACGGTATATCCAAAAAGATCTAACCTATCCTTAGCCACCCACGCGGGAATCTTATACTCGTAAGCATTCTCTTTAATACGGTCATCGCCAGAATTTGAGGTGCCCCAAATAAGTGGATTGCGTTTGCTAAGACTGCGACGTGTCCTAACAAAGTCCCCTGGCGTGAAGATGCTCACCCAGTCAATAGGGGGATCGCTTTTAATTTCACCCAGAGGATAATCAGCGATCGCAATGGTGCAAACCGAACCCAAGCTGCATCCTCAAAATAGTGAATTTCATAAAAAAGTTAAATATAACTGCCGCCTAAAACTCGACTACGCTCCGTATCGATTCCCCGGAATGCATCAGATCGAAGCCCTTGTTGATGTCCTCCAGCTTCAGCTTGTGGGTAATCAGGTCGTCGATATTGATCTTGCCGTCCATGTACCAGTCGACAATCTTCGGCACGTCGCGCCGGCCCCGCGCGCCGCCGAAGGCCGTGCCTTTCCACACCCGACCCGTCACCAGCTGGAACGGCCGGGTCTTGATTTCCTGTCCTGCGCCGGCGACACCGATGATCACCGACACGCCCCAGCCCTTGTGGCAGCACTCCAGTGCCTGGCGCATGACGTCGACGTTGCCTATGCATTCAAAGCTGTAGTCGGCGCCGCCCTTGGTCAGGTTGACCAGGTACGGCACCAGATCCTCTTTTACTTCCTTCGGATTGACGAAGTGGGTCATGCCGAATTTTTCCGCGAGCGCCTTGCGTGAGGGATTGAGGTCGACGCCGACGATCATGTTGGCGCCGGCCATGCGTGCGCCCTGGATCACGTTTAGGCCGATGCCGCCCAGGCCGAACACCACGACATTGGCGCCGGGCTCGACCTTGGCAGTGTTGATCACCGCACCGATGCCGGTGGTGACGCCGCAGCCGATGTAGCAGACCTTGTCGAAGGGTGCGTCCTCGCGGATTTTGGCGAGTGCGATTTCCGGCACCACGGTGTAGTTGGCGAAAGTCGAGGTGCCCATGTAATGAAACACCCGCTCGCCGCCCACCGAAAAACGGCTGCTACCGTCGGGCATCACGCCCTGGCCCTGCGTCACGCGGATCGCCTGGCAGAGGTTGGTCTTGCCGCTGAGGCAGTATTCGCACTGGCGGCATTCCGGGGTGTAGAGCGGTATCACGTGGTCGCCCTTTTTCAGGCTGGTCACGCCGGGACCGATGTCGACCACCACGCCCGCGCCTTCATGGCCGAGGATCGCCGGGAACAGGCCTTCGGGATCGGCGCCGGAGCGGGTGAATTCGTCGGTGTGGCAGATGCCGGTGGCCTTGATCTCGACCAGCACTTCGCCGGCTTTCGGGCCTTCGAGGTCCACGGTTTCTATGGTCAGCGGTGCGCCCGCTTTATGGGCAACGGCGGCTTTCACTTTCATTGCTGCATCTCCTTGTTTACAAACTGGTCATCACGCACCGGCCAGCAGCGCGCGGGTCAGTTCCGCGCCCTCGCGCGCGGCTTCTGCCGCAGGACGCGCCCACAGCTCCGGGTTCGGCGCTTCGTAGCTCAGGTAACCCTGATAATCCTTTTCGGCGAGCAGTGCAAACACCTCGCCCCAGCGTACGATGCCGCGCCCCGGTGCGAGACGGTCCGTCGGCCGCAGCATGCCCGGCGGCGACGTGGCCGGCACGTCGCTGTACTGGAACGCGAATATGTGTTCCGCGGGCACATCGGCAAAACCACGTCCGCCCGATCCGCTGCGCTCGAGGTGATAGGCGTCGAGCAGCAGGCCGAAGGCGGGATGCGCGACGCGGGCGTGCAGTTCGCGCGCGATGTCGAGACGATTGACGCTCTCGTGCGCCGAACTGTATTCCCAGGCAATGCGCAGGCCGTGCCGTGCGACCACGTCGGCGGCGGCGCGCAGGTTGGCCGCGGCCAGGTCGATGCCGCCGGTTTTCTGGCCGGTGGCGGTCATGATCATGTCGCAACCGACGGCCCTGGCGATGATGCAGGTTTCATCGAGCGCGGCGAGCAGGCGTTTCAGTTCGTCGCCCTGTGCAAACAAAATGCCGTATTCGGTGCCGGCCACCGCCACCGCAATGCCGGATTCGCGGATCAGCCGGATCACGCCGTCGCGCGTCATGCCGGCCTGGTAGCACTGCAGCACGTCGCTGCGGCGGATTTCCACGGCGTTCCAGCCGGTTTCACGCGCAATGCGCAATGCCTCGGCGAAGGGCGTGGATTCCAGCGTCCATGTGTGCAGCGCAAGGCACTGCGAAAATCGCTCGAAACGGGATGGCATGACGGGCATGAGGTCCTGCAATCGGAGTAGACTGGCATTCTAGTATGTCTTCATCAGCCACCGCCGCACCGTCTGCTTATCGTGGACGTTTTGCCCCCTCACCCACCGGACCGCTGCATTTCGGTTCGCTGGTCGCGGCCGTCGGCAGCCACCTGGACGCCCGCGCCAACCGCGGTGCATGGCTGGTCCGCATGGAAGACGTTGACCGGCCGCGCAGCGTGCCCGGCGCGGCGGACGACATCCTGCGCGCTCTCGAGGCCCTGGGCATGGGGTGGGACGGCGAGGTGGTGTACCAGAGCGCGCGCGATGACGCCTACCGCGATGCGCTGGAAAAACTGCGGGCCAGAAAGCTGGTTTACCCCTGCGCCTGCAGCCGCCGTGAAATCGCCGATTCGGCGGTAAACGGCATCGACGGCCCGGTTTATCCCGGCACCTGCCGCCTCGGCCTGCAGGCGGGACGCGCGGCACGGGCCGAACGCGTTCTGACCCGAGGCGCGATCATCGAATTCACCGACGCCGTGCAGGGACGCGTTGCCCAAAACATTGAGCGCCAGATCGGCGACTTCGTGGTCAAACGCGCCGACGGACAGTACGCCTACCAGCTGGCGGTGGTGGTCGATGACGCCGCGCAGGGCATCACCGACATCGTGCGCGGCGCCGACCTGCAGGATTCGACGCCTCGGCAGATTTACCTGCAGCAATTGCTTGGCTACGCAACGCCGCGGTATGCGCACCTGCCGGTGGCCGTCAACGTGATGGGGGAAAAACTTTCCAAGCAGACGCTGGCGCAGGCCGTGGACATCACGGCGCCGGTGCAGGCACTGAACATGGCGCTGGCCTTCCTCGGGCAGGAGATGATCGGAGATTGCGCGCCGCAGGAC
>JBFWOE010000211.1:0-4375 GCA_050250695.1 Burkholderiales bacterium | reverse complement strand
ACCCGCCACCGGTCAGCCCCCTGTTCCCCGGAATCCCCGTTACCCGACTGCAAGGCACATGCAGTCATCCGGCCTCACAGCCGGATGTATGCCCTAGTTGACCTTGAGCCCCGCACTGCGCACGACTTTGCCCCAGGATGCGATCTCATCGGCCACATACTGCTTGAACTGCGGCCGCGTGAACGGCGCGGATTCCGCCGCGTTGGTGGCCAGGATCTGCTTGATCCGGGGTTGTTCCACCGCCTTCATCACATCGGCGTGCAACCGGTCGAGAATGCGTGCCGGGGTGCCCGCGGTTGCAAAGAAACCGGTGTTGCAGCCCATGACGAATCCCGGAATCGCCTCTGTGACTGCAGGAGTATCCGGAAACAGGGGTGAGCGCTGGGGCAATGTGATGCCGAGCAGCGACAGCCGGTTCGCCTTGATGTGCGGTATGGCCGCGGAAATGCAAGAGAAATAAATATTGGCTTCGCCGGCGACCAGCGCTGCGGTGGCCGGACCCCCGCCCTTGTAGGGCACATGCAGCATCTTCACCCCGGTATCGCGGACGAAACGCTCCGCCGTCAGGTGCGTGATCGACCCCGGACCGGAGGACGCAAAGGAGAGCTTGCCGGGTGCCGACTTCGCCTGCGAAATCAGCTGCGGTATCGACTTGACGCCGAGCTTGGGATTGACCACCAGCACCAGCGGCGAACGCGACGGCAGTGCAATCGGCTCCACGTCCTTCGCCGGGTTGTAGGACAGTGTCTTGTAGAGGGTCGCGCTGATGGCGTGGCTGGGCACGTCGGTCATGATCAGCGTGTAGCCGTCGGGGTTGGCGTGCGCGCCGATCGACACGCCCAGCGTGCCGGCTGCACCCGGCCGGTTGTCCGGCACCACCTGCTGTCCAAGCGACGCAGACAACGCGGCGCCGACGCTGCGGGAAATGACATCGGTGATGCCGCCGGGAGGCCACGGAATCACCAGGCGTATCGGCCTGGTCGGGTATTCCTGGGCGTTCACCGGGGTGAACAGTGGCAGGAACATTGCGGCAAGCAACAGACTTGCCGCTTTTGCGGCTTTGACAGACTCCATGACGCCTCCTCCTCGACTTTGGGGTGTTACTCCGTGGTTTTAATCCATGCTCGAGACCGTGGTATTTAGAACCTCAACCGCCTGCAGTGTCAATCCTCCAAACCGGTCGCCGCTACCACAGCGCCTTCAGCCGGCCGCCATCGAGATTGAGCGAGACGCCGGTGATGTAGCTCGCGCGCTCGGAACACAGGAACACGATGGCGTTCGCCAGCTCTTCGGGTTTGCCGAAACGGTTGAGCGAATTCTTGCGCGCCGCCAGCCGGCGCGCCTCCTCCTCGCTTTTCACGCCGAGCTCCTGCTGCAGGCCCTGGGCATTGCGCTGCCACAGGTTGGTGGCCACCCAGCCGGGGCAGATGGCGTTGACCAGCACATTGTCTTCGCCGAACTCGGTGGACAGCGACTTGGTGATGTTGAGCAGCCCGCTGTTGGTGATGCCGCTGCCGAACATGTACGGATCGGGTTCCTTGCCGGCGCCGCCGATCAGGTTGACGATGCGGCCCCAGCGCTGCGCCTTCATCAGCGGATACACCAGCCGGATCGCGCGCAGGAAACCGAAGAGCTTGGTCTCCAGCTGCTCCTTGAGTCCCTCGTCGGTCATCACGTTGAAACGGCCCGAGTACATCTGCCCGGCGTTGTTGACCAGGATGTCCACGCCACCCAGCTGCTTTTTCGCGGCCTCGACCAGGCGCACGATGTCGTCCGGCTTCATCATGTCGGCCACCACCGCATGGATCTCGCCACCCGTCTGCTGCGCCAGCTCGGCGCGCGTGCGTTCCAGCGTCTCGGCGTTGCGGCCGCAGATCATCACCCGCACGCCCTCTTCCAGAAACTGGCGGGCCGTCTCGCGGCCGATACCGCGGCTCGCGCCGGTGACAATGGCAGCCCTGCCCTTGATGCCCATATCCATCCAGATCTCCCCAGGTTTCAGTAGTGATGCAATGCGCCGCGCCATTATTCTTGTCGGGGCTGCCTTGCCGGTAACTGCCGATCCATTGTAATTCAGGATTCCGGAAAAACCGGGGCGCCCGGCTACCTGCACCGCCCACATTGCGCAACAATGGCGGCGCCAGACCACAATGAGGAACGCAAACCATGAAAATCGGTTTTATCGGCCTGGGCCAGATGGGCCGCAACATGGCGGGCCGGCTGCTCGACCGCGGCTACCCGCTGCGCGTGTGGAACCGCAGCCCCGCGGCCGCCGAAGCCTGCCGCGCGCGCGGCGCCACCGTCGCGGAGCGTCCCGAGCAGCTCTTCGACTGTGACGTGGTCATCACCATGCTCGCGGATGACGCCGCCGTCGAAGCGGTGTGGATCAGCACCGGGCTGCTGCAGCAAATGCCCGCGACCGCCATCCACCTCAACATGGCCTCGGTGAGCCTCGCCCTGGGGCGGCGCCTCGACGCGCTGCACCGCGCCGCCGGCACGCGTTATGTGTCGGCGCCGGTGTTCGGGCGCCCCGAACCCGCAGCGAGCGGCCAGCTCGACATCATCGCCGCCGGCCCCGACGACGCCCTCGCGCAATGCGCCCCGCTGTTCGAAGCGCTGGGCAAACGCTGGTTCAACGTCGGCACCGAAGCGTACTGCGCCAACATCGTCAAGATCGCGCGCAACTTCCTGCTCGGCACCATCATCGAAAGCCTCGGCGAGGCGTTTGCGCTGGTGCAGAAATCCGGCGTTGCTCCGGCGCAGTTCCTCGACATCATCACCAGCACCTCGATGAATTCGCCGGCCTATCGCAACTACGGAAAACTGATCCTCGAAGAACCGGCGCAACCGACATTCACGCTGAACCTGGGCCTCAAAGACGTCGAACTCGCGCTGAAAGCCGGCGAGGAAACCGCCGTGCCCATGCCGCTGGCCGCGCTGCTGCGGGACCAGCACCGGGCCGCGATCGCGCAGGGCTACGGCGAGCGGGAGTGGGCCGCGCTGGGAAACTACATTGCAGAACGGGCGGGACTGAAGCAGGCGCCCGGACGGTGAAGAGATTCGCACGCGGCCGGAGGAACCCCGGGCCGCCGCGGTAAGGCCGCGTTCGCAGCGCCAGGCGTAGCGGCAATTACCCCAATGCCAGTGCCGTTGTTACACACGGCACCCCGGGCGTATCCTGACCCGGCCGGCACTCTCCGGCATATAAGCATAATTTGATGTTACGCGGTTCAGGGTAAGCCGCACTCTCAGCAGGAAACCCTCGATGAATTACGACATCCATGCCAGCAACCAGGTGTTCCGCGAGCTGTTCGAGGCCGGCCCGCACCCGATGTGGATCTTCGACACGGAAACGCTGATGTTCCTCGCGGTGAACGACGCGGCGATCGCCAAGTACGGCTACAGCCGCGGGGAATTCCTGAAAATGTCCACCGTCGACATCCGCCCTGCGGAAGAAGCCGAACGTTACCGCGCACACCTGGGCAACCAGGCCAATGAAGTCGACCGCGCCGGCCGCTGGCGCCACCGCAGCCGCGACGGAACCATCCTGCACGTGGACATCACCGCGCGCAAGATCCGATTCGAGGGCCACTCCGCCGAAATCGTGATGGCCATCGACATGTCCGAACACGTCGATGCCCTGGTACGGCTGCAGGCCGCGGAAACGATGTACCGCGGCCTGATCGAACACTCGATGGTCGGGCTCTACATCGTCAAGGGCTCAAAGATCGTCTATGCCAATCCGCGCGTGGCCGGGATGTTCGGCTATGCCCCCGACGAGCTGGTGAACAAGGACCTGTTCGACCTCGTCGATCCGGCCGAGCGCGACACGGTGCGCGCGGCGATCCGCGAACGGCTCGCGAGCCCCGTCGCAAGCGGCCACCGCAGCTTCACCGGCCGGCGCCGCGACGGCAGCACCATCATCGTCGACGTGCAGAACACGCGCACCGGCCTGCCCGGCGAAACCACCATGATGGGCGTGGTGCTCGACGTCACCGAGGAAAAACTCGCCGACCAGCGCACGCAGAAGTACCTCGCCCACATCGAGCGCCTGCTCGACGACACGCTGCACACCATCTCGACCATGGGCGAAATCCGCGACGCCTACACCGCGGGCCACGAATCGCGCGTGGGCAACCTCGCCGCGGCCATCGGCGCCGAACTCGGCATGGAAACCGCAAAACTGCAGACCCTGCGCACCGTGGGCCTGGTGCATGACGCCGGCAAGATCGGCGTGCCGCTGGAAATCCTCACCAAGCCGACGCGGCTCAAGCCCCCGGAATTCGAACTGATCAAGACCCACGCCCAGACCGGCTACGACATCCTGCAGGCCATAGACTTCCGCCAGCCCGTCGCCGAAGCCGTGCTCCAGCAC
>JBFWOE010000210.1:0-4378 GCA_050250695.1 Burkholderiales bacterium | reverse complement strand
CGATGCACACCAGGATGCCGTTCGACCCGGTGCGCGACTTCATACCCATCACCCAGTTCGCCGACCTGCCGCACATCCTTGTCACCAATCCCTCGCTGCCGGTGAAATCGGTGCAGGAACTTATTGTGCTGCTGAAAAGCAGGCCCGGCGCCGTCACCTGCGCCTTCAGCGGCGTGGGCACCAGCACCCACCTTGCGACGGAACTGTTCCAGTACATGAGCGGCACCAAAATGCTGCTGGTGCCCTACAAGGGCGGTTCGCCGGCGATGACCGCGCTGCTCAGCGGAGAAGTGCAGGTCAATTTCTCGGCGAGTTCCACCAGCCTGCCGCACATCCGCGCCGGCAAGCTCCGCGCGCTGGCGGTCACAGGCGTCAAGCGTTCCACCGCGGCACCCGAAGTGCCGACGATGGCGGAAGCCGGCGTCAAGGGTTACCAGCATTCGTCATGGGTGGGCATGCTGGCGCCGGCGAAAACCCCGCCGGCCGTGATCCGGCTGCTGCACGCCGAATCGGTGAAGATCATCAACACCGCCGAGGTGAAAAAACTGTTCCTGCGCAGAGGCATGGAAGCCGAAGGCAATACCCCGGCCGAATTCGCCGCCAGCGTACGTGAGGATGTCGAGAAGTGGAAAAAGCTGGTAAAGGCCGCCGGCATCAAGCCCCGGTAGCAGCAACGGCCGCTTTTGCATGATAAAGCCCGCGGATCTCCGCGGGCTTTTTTGCGACGTCCCGGGTTTCAGGAAGCCTGCGAGGCCTTGTCCGGGTGATCCGCGCTCATCAGCGCGCGGAAGGTCAGCACCGGGATCGACGCACGGTGCAGCACGCGCGTCGCTTCGCTGCCCATGATCAGCGACACCAGACCGCGACGGTAACGCGAGGTCATCACGATCAGGTCGCAGCCGCGTTCGTTGGCAGTGTCGACGATGGCGTCATAGGGATGCGGCGCCTTGGCAATCAGCGTCTCGCAGGGCACGCCGGCGGCGTCAGCGGTTTTCTGCACATAGGCCAGGAAGGCTTCCGCGCGCTCGCGGTCACGCTCCTCCAGTCCCGCGTCAAGGTCAGTGGGCACTATGCCTTCCGGCCCCATCAGCATCTGGTAGTCCTGCATGACGTGGATGCCGGTGACTTTCGCGCCGCACAGTTTCGCCAGTTCGATGCCGCGCGCAACGGCGCGCTCGGAATGATCGGAACCGTCGGTGGGCATCAGGATGTGCTTGAACATGAACCCTCCTCGCTGATATCAAAACCGCACGGAACGCTGCCGTGCCGGCGTATGTTCACCCACTTCGGGCGTCGAGTCCAACAAGCACGAGCCGGATGTCACAGGCACTCCGCCGCGGGGTTGTTGCGCCAGCCCTGGAATTACATATTTATAAATAAAATCAAATGCTTATGATTTTCCACCGCGGCGCGATCCCTGATTGCCATCGTCCCCGCCCGGCCGGTAACTGGTCTCGGGTTTCAGTCCTTTGCGTTTTGCGCGTTCACTGATACGGCCGTTCTCGAGGTAATTTCCGGTCGCGGCGCGCAGCGCGCCCGCGTCCCACTCGGACAGCCAGTCGCCCACGGGGGAACCGAACCACGGCGACTGTGGCCGCAGTTTCGGCAGGCCGATCTCTTCCCAGATCCTGCGGCTGCGCTCCATGTATTCACGTTTGGGCAGCGCGAACGGCGGCAGCACTTCCTTGGACGTGGCATCGATCAGCAGCGTCGCATCCTCGTCGTCGGTTTCATGTTCACGGTCGGGACCGTGGCCCTGGCTGCGGTGTTTCAGCACCTGCAGGTCTTCCACGGGATTCATGCGGAAGGCCAGCGCCCAGAACAGGGCGTCGGAATTCTCCGGCTCGATGTCGTCGTTGACCGCGATGCAGATCTTGCCGCAGTCGGCCTTGAACGAAGTCACGCCGTAGAGCGCACGCCAGACCTCGGTTCGCGGCATGCCCTGCTCCACCGTCACCACCGCCATGCGCCGCAGCGCGGTCATGCGCTCGTGCAATGTCACCCGCTTCACGCCCTTGATGCCCAGCGTATTGCGCAGGTGTGACAGGAACATCGGTTCGTACGACACGCGCTTGATCGCGCTCGATTCGCTGGGCGTGACCTGGCTCAGGTACGAGGCAACGATAGCATCCCTGCGGTGGGTGATCGCGGTGACCTGCATCGGCATGTTGAACTGTTCGAGCGCGACGTGGCCATGCGATTCTCCGAACGGACCCTCTGGTTCGACGAACTCGGTGTCGATCAGGCCTTCGATGACGATCTCGGCCTCGGCCGGGACCAGCAGGTCCACCGTTTTAGCGCGCACCACGTTGATCGGCGCCCCGGCGACGCCGCCCGCAACGCCCACCTCGTCGAGATCGATCGGCAGCTTCATCGGCGCAACAAAGGCCACGCAGGGCGGCGCGCCGAGCACGATCGCGACCGGCATGGTCTTGTCACCGCGTTTCTGGTGCTTCTGGTAGTGACGGTAGCCGCCGGCGCCACCGACACGGGTGGCCATGCGCACGACCATGCGATCCGGGGCCTTCAGCCCGGCGCGGTAGGTGCCATGGTTCTGGATGCCGGTCTCCGGATCCTTCGTGATCACGTTGGTCGCGGTCAGCGTCGGCGCGCCGTCGAATCCCGGGGTCGATACCGGGATCGGCAGCGCGTCGAGGCCGTTGCCCTCGCCCTGCAATGCCTCACCGGTGATCACCACGTCCTGGCAGGGTCCGGACTCGACCACCTGCGGGGCTATCGGGTTGGCGATCGCGCGGTCCCAGCGCAGCTGCACTTCTTCCAGTGGCGCGCGCATGCCGACGCCGTAGATTTCGCGGTTGCCGGCAAAGGCGCCGACCACCACCGGAAATTTGTATTTCCGGCCCTGGGCGTTGACGACGTTGGTGAACAGGAAGGCCTTGCGTTCGTGCTCCCCGATGCCGCCGACGTACTGCCAGCGCACCAGCGGATGCATTTCGGAATCCTTGTCGATCGGACGGTCGATCTCGACCAGCAGACCGCGTTCACGCAACGCCTCCAGGTGATCATGCAGGTCGGCGTAACCACGGTCTGATTTTTTCATGCCCGGTTTCCCCTCCCCTGTCAGCCTTTGCGGGTCGCTACCCAGGGCGCGCTCTTGCCACCGGTGGTCACCGTACCCTCGATGCGGTTGCCGCTGACCTTGCCTTCGTAACGCGAACCGCCGGCGGTAAAACTGAACTGGTCGCCGCGCAGGCGCCCGTTCTGGATGTTGGACAGCCTGCCACCGCGGTTGTACGAACCCTGCACCATCTGGTATTCCTGCGCCAGCTTGATTTCGTCGTTGCCGGATTTCCATACGCCTTCGACTTTCGCCGGCACGATCCACAGATAAGCCGTGCAGTAACTGGTACATTCACCCTTGGCGCTCTGGCTCTCGTCGGATTTCCAGTCGCCCATGGTGAACGAGTTGGAAACGACGCGGGTGCCGGGTTTCATGGCCAGTATCTGCGGGCGCAGCTTGACGTTGAGTTCCGGCAACAGGAACAGCGTAATCACCGTCGCCTTGGAAAAATCAGTCTCGAAGATGTCGCCGTGGATGAACGTCGCCTTGCCGGTCACGCCCGCTTTCTCCGCATTACGCCGCGACAGTGCCACCATGTCCGGGTTGTATTCAACACCGTAGGCCGTGGCGCCGCGTTTGGCCGCGGTGATCACCGTGCGGCCGTCGCCCGAACCGAGGTCGTAATGGATGTCCCTGGCCGTCAGCTTGGCCATGTCGAGCATGCGGTCGACCAGCCCCTGCGCGGTGGGTACCCACACCACGTCCTTGCCGGCCTGGCCGACTTCCGGTTGGAAATCCGTGGCTGCAGCCGGTTGCACCGGCACGGTAACTGCAAACAGCGACAAAACCAGCGCAACGCCTGCGCTGCGTACGTGATTCTTGACGTTCATGTCCACTCTCCGGGTTGGGGTCATTGAGTACAGTCAGCGGAAATATCACTGCTGGTGGATGATACCGGATTCAATCCCCCGCGCGCCGCCGCAGCCGCCACTGGACGGGCAAACCGATGGACCGCACAATCCCGTGATGGATTCCGGACACCCCCCCCGCCGCATCGTCAAGGCCGCCTGCCCCCACGACTGCCCCGACACCTGCGCCATGGAAATCACCGTCGAAGGCGAGCGGGCGATCGCCGTCCGCGGCGGCGACATGCCGTTCACCGCGGGCACGCTGTGCACCAAGGTGGCGCGTTACCTGGATCGCACCTACGCGCCGTCACGCATTCTTCACCCGCTGAAACGGATCGGCGCCAAGGGCGAAGGCCGTTTCACGCGCATCTCCTGGGACGAGGCGCTGGACACCATCGCGGCGCGCTTCAGGGCCGTCGCCGCTGAAAATCCGCAGCAGATACTGCCG
>JBFWOE010000209.1:0-4379 GCA_050250695.1 Burkholderiales bacterium | reverse complement strand
GGCACGAATCCTTTGCTCACCCGACCAGCATGTACCTGCGCAACCTGATGGCGATCGCTACCGAGGAGATGATGCGCGGCCAGCCGGTCGATTCGGTGGTGCTGATCGGCGGCTGCGACAAGACCGTGCCGGCGCTGCTGATGGGGGCGGCAAGCGCCAATGTGCCGTCCATCATGCTGGTCACCGGGCCGATGATCACCGGAGATCACAAAGGCGAGCGGCTGGGCGCCTGCACCGACTGCCGGCGTTTCTGGGGCAAGTATCGCGCCACCGAGATTTCCGAGCAGGAAATCGGCGAGATCAACAACAAGCTGGCACCCTCGGCCGGAACCTGCATGGTGATGGGCACTGCGAGCACGATGGCGCTGTGCACCGAGGCCATGGGCATGATGCTGCCGGGCGGCGCCTGCGTGCCCGCGGTGATGGCAGACCGCCTGCGCCAGGCCGAGGCCAGCGGCGCACGCGCGGTGGCGATGGCGAAGGAACGCCTGACCCCCGACAAGATCATGACGGTCGAGGCATTCGAAAACGCGCTGCGCGTGCTGTTCGCGGTCGGCGGCTCGACCAACGCCATCGTGCACCTGGCGGCGATGGCGGGGCGGCTGGGCATAAAGCTCGATCTCGACGCTTTCGACAAAATGGGTCGCGAAACGCCGGTGCTGGTCGACCTCAAGCCCACCGGGCAGGGTTACATGGAGGATCTCTACAAGGCCGGCGGCCTGGCGGTGATCCTGCGTGAACTGAAGCATCAGTTGAATCTGAAAGCGTTGACGGTCACCGGCAAAACGCTGGGCGAAGACCAGGCAACGGCGGCGCCAGCTTGGGACCAGAAGGTGGTGCGCAGATTCAGGGATCCGGTGTTCGCCGGCGGCAGCATCGCGGTGCTGCGCGGCAACCTCGCACCGGGCGGCGCCATCATCAAGCAGGCGGCGATGGACCCGAAACTCACGCGTCACGAAGGTCGCGCGGTGGTCTTCGAGTCGTTGCCCGACATGGCGGAACGCGTCGACGATCCGAAACTCGACGTACGCGCCGATGACATACTGGTACTGAAAAATGCCGGACCCAAGGGCGCGCCGGGCATGCCGGAAGCCGGTTACCTGCCGATCCCGAAAAAACTTGCGGCGAAAGGCGTCAGGGACATGGTGCGGATTTCGGATGCGCGGATGAGCGGCACGGCCTTCGGCGCCATCGTGCTGCACGTGACGCCGGAGTCGGCGATGGGCGGCGCGCTGGCGCTGGTGCAGAACGGCGACCGCATCCGCCTCGACGTTCCGGCGCGCAAACTGGAACTGCTGGTCAGCGACGCCGAACTCGCAGCACGGCGCAAAAAATTCAAACTGCCGAAACCTCGCGCCGATGACAGCCGCGGTTACCGCAAGCTGTTCATGGAGCAGATCACGCAGGCCGACGAGGGCTGCGACTTCACCTTTCTGAAACCTTCAATCAACACCCAGGCACCCCGCAAGCGATGAGTCCAAGAAAAAAATCCGGCAATACCCGGAAAACCGTTAAAAAAACATTTAAAAACAAAGGCTTGGTAAAAAAAGCCAAGGCCAAAAGAATACCGAAACCGCGCGTCGCGGTGCGCAATTCACCGATCCACGGCCGCGGCGTGTTCGCGGTCACGGCGATCGCGAAAGGAGCGCGCATCCTCGAATACACCGGTGAGCGCATGACGCATGCGAAAGCGGACCGGCTCTACGGCGACCTGCACGAAGGTTCGTCGCATACCATGCTGTTCGCGGCCAACGACAAGGTGGTGATCGACGCCACGAAACGCGGCGGGCCGGCGCGCTGGATCAATCATTCATGCGCGCCCAACTGCGAGGCCAACGAGGAAGACGGCCGCGTGTTCATCGACGCGGTGCGCGCGATCAAGCCCGGCGAGGAACTGTCGTACGACTACAACCTGGTGCTGGAAGAGCGCCACACCGCCAAGCAGAAGCGTGAACATCCCTGCCATTGCGGTGCGCGCAGATGCCGCAAGACGCTGCTCGGCAACAAGCGCTGATCTGATCAGTCGCCGTTTTTTTCGGGGTTTCCCCCAAGGGGGCTTCCTGCGGGCCTGAGTGCACGCACCCGCGGTGCGGCGAAAATGGTGCCGTGTTTTACGTGGGCCTCGTGGTTGGCGACCACGTTGTCGAGGTCGTAGAGATAATTCACCATGAAGCCGGCGCCGTTGCGCAGTCCCTTGGGGGAGATGTCGCCCAGCCAGCGCACGTATTCGATGCCGGCGCCGTTGCCGAGATGGAAACGCGCCACCGGATCGACCGGCCGGCCCCGGGCATTTTTTGCTTCGAGCAGGTATTCGGCGACCAGCGTCTGCAGCCGGGGGCGCATTTTTTCCGCGAGTCCGGCATCGGCATGCCATTGCGGCTGCGCCAGGTCGTCGAGCAACGGCGACCCCGGGTGCGTGCGTTTCAGCCACGCCACGAAGCCGGGCACCGGGGACAGCGTGACGAAGCTGCGCAGCCGCGGCAGTTCACGCATCAGTTCCTCGGCGACCTGCTTGATCAGGAAATTGCCGAAGGACACGCCCTTGAGTCCGGGCTGGCAGTTCGAGATCGAGTAGAAAACCGCGGTGCGGGCGGATTTCGCGGTGATCGGCATGCGGCCGTCGGCGAGCAGCGGCGCAATCGCGTCGGGGATGTCGTGGGTCAGCGCGACCTCGACGAAAATCAGCGGCTCGTCGGCCAGCGTCGGATGGAAAAACGCGAAACAGCGGCGGTCCGGCGGATCGAGCCGGCGGCGCAGGTCGCTCCATCCGGAAATTTCGTGCACCGCCTCGTAGCGGATGATTTTTTCGAGCACCACGGCCGGCGTGTGCCAGTCGATCGGGCGCATCTGCAGGAAACCGCGGTTGAACCAGGAATGGAACAGGTGTTCGAAGTCGGCATCGACTTCGGCGAGTTCCGGGTGCTCCGGCAGCCAGCGCAGCACGTCTTCGCGCATGCGCAGCAGGCCCGCGGTGCCGCTGGGCGCGAAGTTCAGGCGGCGCAGCAGTTCCTGGCGCCGTGATTCGCTGGCGCGGTGCAGTTGCTGCGCCGTCGCGGCATCGGGGCGGGCCTGGTAGTCGCGGATCGCGGCGTCGACTCTTGCGGCATCGGTCGAAAACTCCGTCGCCAGCAGGTGCAGGAAGTCGAGCTTGCCCTTTGCCGGCAGCGCCGCGTAACGGTCGAGCATGCGCCGGGCGATGGAGACGCCCGACGCTTCCCCGAGTTCCGAATAAAGGGTTTCGGCGGCCTGCGCCAGCCATTGCTGCTGGCGGCGTTCGCGCAGCGTGCGGCCGTGCGCGGTGATGCCCTGCCAGAGGCGGGTGAAGAGTTTGCCCGCCCTGGTCTGTACGGCGGGATCAGTTTTCGACTTTTGCACCCGAGGATTTTACGACTTTTCCCCAGGTTGCGATTTCCGCTTTGACGAATTTGTCGAATTCCGCAGGGGGCTGTCCACCGGCGGTCGCGCCCAGGGAGGCCCAGACCTTCCTGATCTCGGGCAGGGCCATGGTTTTGACCGTGGCCTGGTACATGCGGTCGATGATCGGCTGCGGCGTGCCCTTGATGCCCCACAACGCGTACCAGGTGGTGACGTCCATGTTGACGCCGGATTGCTGCAGCGTCGGCACTTCGGGCAGCAGTTCCGAGCGTTTGGCGGTGGTCACCGCCAGCGCGCGCAGGCGCCCGGCCCTGATGTTGGGCGCCGCCGTGCCCATGCCGTCGAAGGCCATCGCGACTTCGCCGGACAGCAGCGCCGGGGTCAGCGGGCCTGCGCCCTTGTACGGCACGTGGACCAGTTTGGTGCCGGTGATCAGGTTGAACAGTTCGCCGTTCATGTGATGCGTGGTGCCGTAACCGGCGGAACCGTAGTTGATCTGGCCCGGCGCGCGTTTGTCGAGGGCGATCAGTTCCTGGATGGTTTTTGCGGGCACCGAGGGATGCACTACGACCGCGCTGGGCACGGACGCGGCAAGGGTGACCGGGATGAAGTCGCGCACGAGGCTGTAGCTCAGCTTGCGGTACAGCGTCTCGGCAATCGTGTGATGCACCGCGCCCATGAACCAGGTATAGCCGTCGCCGGGCGCGCGCGAAGCCGTGCCCGCACCCAGCGTGCCGCCGGCGCCGCCGAGGTTTTCGATCAGCACCTGCTGGCCCAGTTCGGCATTGAGACGGGCCGCGAGCGGACGCGCGAAGGCGTCGGTGCCGCCGCCTGCAGGGAACGGGTTGATGATGCGCACTGCGCGGTTCGGCCAGTTTTGCGCGTAAGCAAAGCCGGAGATTGCAGAGGTCGCGAGAGCCAGTATGCCCAGCGCCAGCACCTTGTTATTTATGCGTGACATGGATCCTCCGAAGAATGGTTTTGAATTGTGGCGCGCCATTCTA
>JBFWOE010000208.1:0-4448 GCA_050250695.1 Burkholderiales bacterium | reverse complement strand
TCTCAACCATCCCGATCTGCTGGACTTGCGCGGTTCGACAATCAGCCAGTCCGGAGGCAACCTGAGCACGCTGTTCGACGCACAGGCCGGGACGACCATCAACCTGAATCAACCGGGGCCCATGACCCTCGGCCTGCTGCAGGCCGGCAGCTCGATCAATATCACTGCGGGCTCGCTCATTGACGGCAATGCCAGCGCGAATATCGTCGCACCAACAGCGATGTTGGCATCGACTGCCGGCGGCATCGGCAGCCTGGCCAATCCGCTGGAAACCGTGGTGGCCAGCCTGTCACTCAACGGTAATGGCGGCGATATCGGCATTATCAATGCCGGCAATCTGGTGCTGGCTGACCTTTCTGCTTCAGGCCCCAATACCGTGGTTGGCACGACCGGTGTGATGACTATCGATGATGCGGGCATTTTCGCCACTGGCAACCTGGCCTTGTTCGGCAATGCCGGCTTGACGATCAACGTCTCCGATATCGATGCAGATGCAATATCGTTGGGGGCGGGCGCCGGTGATCTGACCATCACGGATTCTTCCGCGGTGGTTGCAGTCACCACGTTGGGGCTTGCGGGGAACAACGTGATGATCAACATGGGGTCGTTTGCAGGCGGCGAGACCGGCACCACGGTCAATGCCACAGGCAATCTCAGCGTGTTGAACCAAAGCCAATTGGGTACGCTGGGGAACATGGATATCCTTGTCGGCGGCAACGTGCTGGTCGACCAGAGCCTCATCTTCGGCGCTGATGTGTTCATGACTGTTGGAGGCCAGGTCATGATCAATGGCGCTCCGGGGTTCCCGGGCGCCATCATGGCGGGCTTGCCTACCACCATACACCTGACCTTCCCGCTGCTGTCGGAAGGCGGCTATTCGATTAACGGCATTCCGGGCATCGTTTTCGATCCGTTGACCAGCACCGGTTTCTTCGCCAACGGCAGTCCGGCCATCCTCGGCACCAACCTGCTGGTGACCTACGGTACAGGCTCCTCCATCGAGCCGCCGACGGACACCCTGATCGTGGCGCTCGCCAAGGCGACCGAGCCGCCGCCCGCAAGCAATACCGAGGGCGAGGAGACCGAAAAAGAGAAGAAGGAAAAGGAAAAGGCCCCGGTCTGCCGCTAATTGACGCCGCAGCTGCCAGTCAAAAACCCCGGCCCATCCCCGGGGTTTTTGTTTTTTCGCATAAAAATCAATTGCTACCCGCGATTTTTTCGGCAAAAATCTGCCATAATCCTTGCGGTATCCTGATGTTAGGCAGGGTTGAGCAGGCAGCCGGGCGCAATACAGGGGGCAAAGTCCTGCGGCGTTATGCGGCGATTTTGTAAATAATTGTTAAAAAACAATGGGTTATATATGTTCCTATTGCGCCGATTGAATTGCGTGTTGCTGTTGCTGCTGTTTGCCGGCACGGGATGGGCACAGGATGCAGTGATTCCCGCCCCGAAATTCGACATCCAGAGCTTCGAGGTCATCGGCGACTCGATACTCGGCGAGGCAAGGGTGCGGCAGCTGGTGACGCCGTTCACCGGCAAGCAGAAGGATTTCGGCGACGTGCAGCGCGCGCTGGAAGCGCTGGAAGGCGCCTACCGTGAACTCGGTTACGGCGTGATCCAGGTGCAGCTGCCGGAGCAGGACATCACCCGCGGCGTGGTCCGCTTCAACATCAACCAGCCGAAAATCGGCAAGGTCGTCGTCGAGGGCAACCAGCATTTCAGCACCGACAACGTGCGTCGTTCCCTGCCGAGCGTGAAAGAAGGCGAAACGCCGAATTCGAACGCGATCTCTCGCAACCTGCAGATTGCCGGCGAACACCCGGTCAAGCAGAGCAACGTGCTGCTGCGTTCGGGAGCCAGCGAAAATCTGGTCGATGTCAATGTCAAGGTTACGGATGATCGTCCGTGGCGGCTGATCGCCACGCTGGACGACAGCGGCACATCTGAAACCGGCTACCTGCGCCTCGGCGTGGGTTACCAGCACACCAACCTGTTCGATCGCGACCATACGCTGAACCTGCAGTACATCACCTCGCCGTCCAATCTCGACCAGGTGGCGATCTACGGTTTCGGCTACCGCATCCCGTATTACCGCCTGAACAGCTCGCTAGACCTGTATGCGGGTTATTCGGACGTCGATTCCGGCACCGTCGGCGGCCTGTTCTCGGTGACCGGCAGCGGCACCATATTCGGCGGACGCTGGAACTACTACCTGCCGCGGTGGGGCGATGTCGAACACAAGGTCTACCTGGGTCTGGATTACCGCGCCTACAAGAACAACGTGACGCTGGCGGGCATCGGTTTCGTGCCGGACATCACCACCCACCCGGCATCGCTGGGTTACGGCGGACTGTTGCGCATGGCGGCCAGTGAATGGTCGTTCAACGCCTCCGTTTCCACCAACATCCCCGGCGGCAATGACGGCGGCTCCGCTGACTTCCAGCGCAGCCGTTTCGGCGCCACTTCGAATTACGCCATCCTGCGTTACGGCACCAGTTATTCCCACGCCTTCCGCAACGAATGGCAGAGCCGTATCGCGTTTACCGGCCAGTACACCCAGAATGCACTGGTGTCGGGCGAACAGTTCGGCATCGGTGGCCCGGATACGGTGCGCGGCTACCTGCCGCGCGAGGCTTCCAACGACACCGGTTATGCGACCCAGCTCGAACTCTACACCCCCAATTGGGCCGGGAAAGCGGGCCTGGGCGACAAGTGGCGCACGCGGATGGTCGGTTTCTACGACTTTGGTGCGGTTTCACGCAACAACCCGCTGCCGGGCGAACTCCACGGCAAGTACCTGGCGAGCACCGGGGTGGGCCTGCGCCTGTCCTATGGCAAGAGCGTCAGCCTGCGCGTCGACCTGGCACAGATCCTCAAGGATCACGGCACCCGCCAGTCGGACAACCAGCGGCTCAACGCCAGCATGGTCATCATCTACTGACCGCTGCCGCAAGCCCTTGATCCGCCGGGCGGTTCGGGTATAATCCGCCCCTCTCGCGCGGCAGCCGCCGCGCCTGATACCGAAGTCCATCCTTGCCGCACCGCGCTCGCATCGCGGGCGGCCCAACAGCCCACAAGGAGACAATAGATGCGACATTACGAGATCGTTTTGATCGTCCATCCGGACCAAAGCGAGCAGGTGCCGGCGATGCTCGACCGCTATCGCCAGATGATCACCGGCCGCAAGGGCGCGATCCACCGCCTCGAAGACTGGGGCCGCCGCCAGCTGACCTACCCGATCCAGAAGATGCACAAGGCGCATTACGTACTCATGAACATCGAGTGCGACAATGAAACGCTGCTGGAACTGGAGCACGCGTTCAAATTCAACGACGCCGTCCTGCGTCACCTGACGGTGAGCATGGATGAAGCCGTCACCAGCCCGTCGCCGATGATGAAGGAAGAGAAATCGCGGCCCGTTGCGGTGAGCGATGAGACGGCCAGGCCTGCACCGGCATCCGCACCGGCGGAGAGTGCAGCCTAGGTGAGCCGGAATATGGTCAGGTTGCACGCAGTCCTGGCCACGGTCGAACCTCTGCGTCACACGCCTGCCGGATTGCCGGTCGTCGATTTCACCCTCCAGCACCAGTCGCAGCAGATGGAAGCGGACAATCCACGGCAGGTTGAATTCGGGGTGACGGCCAAGGCGGCAGGCGAACTGGCCGTGCGCATCGCCGGAATCAGGCAGGGCAGCACGGTCGAGGTGCAGGGGTTTCTGAACCGCAAACATCGCATGAGCAGGCAAGTGGTCCTGCATGTAACGAACATTGAATTGATCTGAAAGGAAAGCGCACATGGCACGAATGGGCGGAAGCAGTGGTGGCAAGGGCAGATTCGGCAAGGGCAAGGGCAAAGGCAAGGACGGCCGCAAGAAGGGCAACGCGCTGTTCCGCCGCCGCAAGTTCTGCCGGTTCACCGCCGAGGGCATCAAGCAGGTGGACTACAAGGACATCAACCTGCTGAAGGATTTCATCAACGAAAACGGCAGGATCATCCCGGCCCGCATCACCGGCACCAAGGCGCGTTACCAGCGCCAGCTGTCGATTGCGGTCAAGCGCGCGCGCTTCCTGGCGCTGCTGCCGTATACCGATCTGCACTGAGAGGCCAGCCATGCAAGTCATACTTCTGGAAAAAGTCATCAACCTGGGCACGCTGGGCGATGTGGTGCGCGTAAAGGACGGTTACGCCCGCAATTTCCTGATCCCGCAGGGCAAGGCGAAGCGCGCCACCACGGCGAACCTCGCCGACTTCGAAAAGCGCCGCGCCGAACTGGAAAAGGCGCATGCCGAGACCCTCGCCAAGGCGCAGGAACGCGCGACCAAGCTCGAAGGCCTGATGCTGCAGGTCACGCAGAAGGCCGGCGTCGACGGCAAGCTGTTCGGCTCGGTGACCAACAGTGACATCGCCGAGGCACTGGGCAAGCAGGGTTTCGAGGTGGCCAAAGCCTC
>JBFWOE010000207.1:0-4487 GCA_050250695.1 Burkholderiales bacterium | reverse complement strand
CGGTGGCTTCGCGCCGCACCTGGGGCGACGGGTGATCCAGTCCGGCCAGCGCCGGCGCCAGGCTGCCGGCCACGCGCAGCGGGCGCAATGCCCTGAATACCGCGGCCTGCACCAAGGGGTCGCTGTCATCAACAGCCCGCAGCAGCAATTCGCCGTTGCTGTTGTTCTTGAGCTCGGACAGGGTGTCGGCGGCGGCGCGGCGGGTTTCCTCGGCGGGATCGCGCAGCAAACCCAGCAGCGCGGTTACCGCGGCAGGCTCTTCGAACCCCTCCACCGCTTTCGCAGCTTCGGCGCGCACCTGCGGATCGGCATCAGCCAGTGCCCCGAGCAGCAGCGGCAGGATGTCATCCTCGTCGCAATACGGCAGTTCCATCACCGCGATGCGCCGAACTTCGGGATCGGGATCGGCCAGCCGGGTGACTAGATCTCCGGGCATGGGTTCCGCGGCCTGCATAGAAGTCATCTGCGGCCTCCGTTCAGCGCAGCAGGTAGGGAATGTCGACATGCACTGCCCCGGTGGGGCAATCCTTCTCGCAGGGCATGCAGTACCAGCATTCGTCGTATTTCATGTAGGCCTTGCCTTTCAGCATGTCTATGGCCAGCACGTCGAGCGGGCAGACATCGACGCAGACCGTGCAGCCCTTCTGCGCGATGCATTTCTCCTCGTCGACGGTGACCGGGACACAGGTGCGTTGCGCGGCATAAGTCATGGCTGTTCCTTTCAGACGTTGACCGCTTCCTTGACGACGCGCAGCCGCTGGTAGGCGGTTTTTTCCTCATCGTCCAGAGGCAGGATGTAGGGTTCGACCGGTCGCTTGAGGCTTTCCATGCGGCCGTCGGCAGATTTGCGCAGATGGCAATGGGTGAACCATTCCGCGTCGTTGCGTTCCGGAAAATCTGCACGGTAGTGGTAGAGGCCCCAGCGGCTTTCGGTGCGGAACAGCGAGGCATGCGCAGCCATGTTCGCGCAGTCGAAAATGTGCCGGACTTCCATGGCGCGCATCAGTTCGTGCGGGTTGGCGGCGCTGAGCCGGCTGATGTCTTCGCCGATTTCGGCGAAGCGCTCCAGGCCCAGCTCCATCTTGCGCGTGACCTTGGGCGGCTGCAGGTAATCGTTGACCATGCGACGCAGCTTGTACTCGAGCTGGGCGGGCGGTATGCCTTCGTCGCATGACAGCGGCGCCATCACGCGGGCGCGTTCAGCGGCAATCTGCGTTTCATCCACTGCGGCGGATTCTGTGTCGGCGCAGTACTGTGCGGCATTTTCGCCGGCAAACCAGCCGTAGGTGAACGCGCCCAGCATGTAATTGTGCGGGACGCTGGCCATGTCCCCTGCCGCATACAGGCCCGGAACCGTGGTCTCGGCCTTTTCGTTCACCCAGACCCCGGAAGCGCTGTGGCCGCTGCAGAAGCCGATCTCGGAAATGTGCATCTCGATCATCTTCCGCCGGTAATTGGTGCCGCGGCCGTCATGGAAACGCCCGCGGCTAGGCCGTTCGTTGGTGTGCAGGATGACCTCGATGTTGGCGATGGTCTCTTCGGCCAGATGATCGAGCTTGAGGAATACCGGGCCCTTGCCGCTCTGCAGTTCGTTGTAGAACTCCCACATCATCTGGCCGCTCCAGTAATCGCATTCGATGAAGCGTTCGCCGTGCGAATTCGCGGTATAGCCGCCGAACGGCCCTGTCACGTAGGCGCACGCCGGGCCGTTGTAATCCTTGATCAGCGGATTGATCTGGAAACATTCGAGGTTGGCCAGTTCGGCGCCGGCGTGGTAGGCCATCGCGTAGCCGTCGCCGGCGTTGGTCGGATTCTCGTAGGTGCCGAACAGGTAGCCTGACGACGGCAGTCCGATGCGCCCGGCGGCGCCGCAACACAGGATCACCGCCCTGGCGCGGATCACCACAAACTGCCCGGTGCGGCAGTCGAAACCCATCAGCCCCGCGGCCCGTCCCTGGCTGTCGGTGATGATGCGGGTTCCGATCACGCGGTTGACAACCTCGACGCGGGTGCGTTTGAGCTGCCGGTAGAGGATTTTTTTCATGTGGTGCCCCTCGGGCATCGGCAGGACGTAGGTTCCGAGGTGATGCACCTTGCGCACCGCGTAGTCACCGGTCTCGTCCTTCTCGAACTTGACCCCCCAGCGGTCGAGTTCCTCTATCGTGCGGAAACTGTTGGTGGCGTAGGCATAGACTGTTTTCTGGTTGACGATGCCGTCGTTGGCAATGGTGATTTCCTTGGTGTACTGCTCCGGCGTCGCATGCCCGGGGATGACCGCATTGTTGAGGCCGTCCATGCCCATCGAAATCGCGCCGCTGCGTTTGACGTTGGCCTTTTCCAGCAGCATCACCCGCAGTTTCGGATTCTTTTCCTTGGCCTTGACCGCGGCCATCGGCCCGGCGGTGCCGCCGCCGACCACCAGCACGTCGGTTTCCATCGTGATCGTTTCACCTGTGTTCAAGTTGCTCTCCGGTTCACTGCAGTCATGCCGGGCGGCGCATCGTTCCCTGCCTGCCGGGCCGTTGTTTGCTGAACTGGATAGAGCAACCGCCATGCCACGATACAAGCCGGCATCCGTGCACCGGGCTCCGGACAGGGCATGGCCGCCCCGGGCAGGACAACTTGTATTAGTCAGGGTGCGCCGGAGAGGTGCGGCCGGAGGAGCTCCGCACCGGCATGGCGCAGCAAAACGGTGGAAGCGGACGTTCAGCCGGGCCGGCGGCGCAATTCGACCTTGTACTGGTAAGAATCGCCGCGGCAATAAAGATGTTCGAAGTCGACGGGACGGTCGAAGGCGCTGTAGGTCAGGCGCGCCAGGTGCAATACCGGTTCGCCCGCGGCCACGGCGAGATCGCCGGCGAATTCCGCCGGACAGGGCTGTGCCTCGATCCACATCCGCGAGCGGCCGAGGCTGATGCCGCGGATTTCGAGCAGCGGGAAAATGTCCTGGTTCAGGTCCTGGTCGCGCAGGCGGTCGCCGATGTCGGGCGGAAAATAACTGAGGTCCACGGACACCGGCCGGGCATTGAGACAGCGGATGCGCTTGACCTCGAACACGTAATCGCCGCGCTTCAGGTTGAGCGCCGCGGCAATTTCGCGTGAAGCCGCGACATCGCGGATGGACCGCAACTGCGAAGTGGCGACAAACGGTTTGCCCTGCATCGCCTCGTGGAATCCCAGCAGTGCACTGAGGTTGTAGGTGGCATGGGGGGCGCTGACAAAGCTGCCTCTGCCCTGCTGGCTGTAGACCAGGCCCTCGGCCGCGAGATCTTTCAGTCCCTGGCGCACAGTGACGCGGCTGACGCCGAAAGCCTGCATCAGGCTGGCTTCGCTGGGCAGCCGCGTGTGCGGAGCCAGATCGCCGGACAGTATCCGTTCACGCAGACTGTTGCAGACCTGCGCGTGCAGCGGAACGCGGCGTCCTTCCTGGGAGGCAGGCAGCGCGCCGTGATCGGGAGTTGCGTCGGCCTGGTTCAAGGTGTCGAGGTGGACTGGGGACGCACAAGTTGCAATGCTGAAACCCATGCATGAGCCATGCCAGCGCGCTCTGGCCGAAAATTACAAAAATATCAATAAAAACAAATACTTGTGATATAAAATGGAAGGCGATGCCGGCGCAGTCGCACCGTGCCGGTGCGCCACGCCGGGATGCGCACAGGAAATGACCGGCACAGCGTCCGGAAAATCAGCCGGCAGCGCGCTCGGCGGCGGTAATGACGTTGGCAATGACCATGGCCACCGTCATCGGGCCGACACCGCCGGGAACCGGGGTGATCCAGCCGGCACGGTCGCGCACCGGTTCGAAATCCACGTCCCCGCAGAGTTTGCCGTCGGCGGTGCGATTGATGCCGACGTCGATGACTGCGGCGCCGGGCTTGACCATAACCGCGCCGATCATGCGCGGCCGACCCACGGCGGCAATCAGGATATCGGCCTCTCGGGTGTACGCCGCAAGATCCGTCGTGCGCGAATGGCAGACCGTGACCGTGGCGTTGCGCTCCAGCAGCATCAGCGCGGCGGGTTTGCCGACTATGCTGCTGCGGCCGATGACCACGGCATGCCTGCCGGCGATCGGCACGCCGGCCCGTTCGAGCATGATCATCACGCCCGAGGGCGTGCACGGCGCGAGCAGCGTGTGGCCGTCGAGCAGCGCGCCGAGGTTGCGCCAGTTGAAGCCGTCGACGTCCTTTGCCGGATCGATGCGCTGCATGACGCGCATGGCATCCATGTGTGCGGGCAGCGGCAGCTGCACCAGGATGCCGTTGACCCGCGGATCGGCATTGAGCCCGTCGATCCGGCGCAGCAGTTCCTGTTCGCTGGTATCCGATGGCAGACGGGTATCGACGGTCTGCACGCCGGACTCACGGCAGGCGCGGGATTTGCTGCGCACGTAGACTGCAGAAGCCGGATCGTCGCCGACCAGCAATACGGCAAGGCCGGCCGGCCGGCCCTGGCGCGCAAGCTCTGCGGCCTTGCCCTGCAGTTCG
>JBFWOE010000206.1:0-4500 GCA_050250695.1 Burkholderiales bacterium | reverse complement strand
GCACCCACCTTGCCCCTGGGATCGATCAGTTCATTCTGCATGTCCAGCACCAGCAGCGCCGCTTTCGACATCACATCCTCCATGCTTGCTCATCGCCACAAACTGGACGGACCAGTCCGGAGCGCACTTTTATTCAAGTATATTATTGCCTTGCTGTCCGGCACGGGCACCGTTGTCCCGACTCAAATCCAATAACACGAAGACGGGCTTCAGGCAAAATCCATCTCATTTCCACAGGGAATCTTTTCATGGCCAGCGCAAAAGGTATCAAGGAAGTCAGTTATGTGGACGTAGGCAGCAGTGGCGGCAGCCACGCGCACGATGCCTCTGGTTGCGGCCTGCAGCAGACCGGCTGGTTCGATTGCGCCGGCGGCGGCCAGGTCGTGGTGAAAAACCACATCGCCTATGTCGGCAACATGCGCAATCCCTACGGCACGCTGATCATCGACGTCAAGGATCCAAAAAAACCCAAAACGATCGCTGAAATCAAGATGCCGGTCGGCACCCATTCGCACAAGGTACGGGTGGAAGGCGACCTGATGATCACCAACCGCGAAGTGCTGGGCGCGCATGCGCTACATGGTGAAGTCCCGCCGGAGGGTTATACCGGCGGCATCAGCATCTACGACGTATCCAATCCCGCCAAACCCAAGCTCATCACCGACTGGGATGCCACTGACAAATCCCCGGCGCGGTACGCGCGCGGCGTGCACCGTTTCGACTTCGACGGCCGCTACGCCTATCTGTCGCCGACGATGGACGGTTACTTCGGCAACATCGTGCTCATCCTTGACCTCAAGGATCCCGCCAAACCAGAGGAAGTCGGCCGCTGGCACATGCCCGGACAGTGGATCGCTGGTGGCGAGAAGCCGACCTGGAAAAACGACGCCCACAAATGCCATCATCCGCTGCGCATGGGCAACCGCCTCTACACCAGCTACTGGCAGGGCGGCCTGGTGATCCTCGACATCGACGACATGAGCAAGCCCAAGCTGGTGTCGGGACTGGACTGGAGCCCGCCCTTCCCCTGGCCCACGCACACGGCCCTGCCGATCCCGTTCAAGATCAAGAACCGCAATTTCATGCTGGTATCGGATGAAGACGTGTTCCGCCAGGAAGATTACTTTCCCTACCCGGCTGCGTTCCTGTGGATGGTGGACATCACAGACGAGAAGCACCCGCAACCGATCTCGACTTACCAGATCCCCGACATGCCGGACGGACCCCAGCCGCGGATGACCGGCTGCCACCAGCCCTGCGAAATCGTCACCGGCACGGAAATCCCGGTCGCCTGGTTTGCCTACGGCCTGCGGATCATCGATTTCTCGAACCCGCATGCACTGAAGGAAGTGGCGCACTACATGCCGGACGTGCCCCCGGGCTCGGACCGGGTGCAGAGCAACGACGTCACTGTTGACGATCGCGGCCTGATCTACCTGCTGGATCGTGTGCGCGGGTTGCACATACTCGAGCGCACCTGAGACGACGCCAGACTGGCGGAGAGTGTGAGATTCGAACTCACGAGGACCGTGAGGCCCTGCCGGTTTTCAAGACCGGTGCATTCAACCGCTCTGCCAACTCTCCGTATTCCTGGTCATTCAAACTGCCGGTTTTAGCTCCGGCCGCGCCTGCGGCGCTTAACTTGCCTGACGGCAAGTTAGCCTCGCAAGCGTCAGCTGTGCTGCCGCCAAGACCGGTGCATTCAACCGCTCTGCCAACTCTCCGTATTCCTGGTCATTCAAACTGCCGGTTTTAGCTCCGGCCGCGCCTGAATTGACCCAAGCCTGCCTCGGCCGTTGAATTTGCCCGTTTGCAGCACAATCTTCAACGGGGCGCATTGTAGCGCCAAAGTGACGTCTGGAGCGGATATTGAAAAATAATGTCATTCATTATCAATTGCTTGCGTGCACCGGGGCTTCCCGGAAAACGCCGATTTTGTTTGCAACTTTTGCCACCTTTCAGTAGTCTTACCAGCGTCTTACTGTCGACTGATTCAGTCAACTTTTAACCGGAGGCTCAAGTCCATGCAACAACCTGATCTGCACACCGGCGCAACCTACGCTGCCGGCACAACCGACATTGCCGCCCAACAGAACAAGGTCCTGCGCAACACCTACCTGTTGCTGGCGATTTCGCTGATCCCCACGGTAATCGGCGCCGCGGTCGGCACCAATTTCATCAATTTCAGCTTCATGCGCTCCAGCCCGATCATGGCCGCGCTGGTCATGCTCGCTGTGTTCTACGGCTGGATTTTCGCGATCGAGAAAAACCGCAACAGCAGCCTCGGCGTCGGCCTGCTGCTGGGCTTCACCGCGTTCATGGGCCTGATGCTGGCGCCGCTGATGCAGCAGATTCTCGCGTTCCGCAACGGCGGGCAGCTGGTGATGATGGCCGCCGGCGGCACCGCGGCGGTGTTCTTCGTGCTCTCGGGCATCGCTTCGAGCGTGAAGCGCGATTTCAGCTTCCTCAACAAGTTCCTGCTGGTCGGCTTCGTGGTCATCATGCTGGCGGTACTCGCCAACATCTTCCTGCAAAGCCCGGTGCTGCAACTGACACTGATCTCGGCGTTCATCATTTTCTCGTCGGCAATCATCCTGTGGCAGATCAACTCGATCGTGCGCGGCGGCGAGACCAACTACGTCTCGGCGACACTTACGCTGTACGTGTCGCTCTACAACATCTTCACCAGCCTGCTGCAGCTGCTGGGCATCTTCGGCGGTGATCGTGACTGAGCGGTGCTGCTGAATCAAAAAAGCGGCCCGCGGGCCGCTTTTTTGTTGCCGTTACTCCCAATCGCGTCTATTTCATTCCCGCTCGAACAGCGCCATCGATTCGACGTGCGCGGTGTGCGGGAACATGTTGATGATGCCGGCGGCACGCAGCCGGTAACCGTGCACCGCCACCAGCACCTCGGCATCCCGCGCCAGAGTCGCCGGATTGCAGGACACGTAGACAATGCGCCGCGGACCGTTGGCGCCGATCAGCTTCACCAGTTCCATCGCACCGTCGCGCGGCGGATCGATCAGCAGCTTGTGGAAAGTGCCGAGCGCCGCCCATGCCGCCGCGTCGATCTTGAACAGGTCCATCGCCAACAGGCGCGTGTTGCCGGCCAGGCCGTTGCGCTGTGCGTTCTGCCGAGCCCGCTCGATCAACCCGGGGCTGCCTTCTATGCCGGTGACCTGTGCGCCACTGCGCGCGATCGGCAGCGTGAAGTTGCCCAGTCCGCAGAACAGGTCGGCGACGTGCTCCCCCGCTTGCGGGTCGAGCAAGGCAAGCGCCCGCCGCACCAGCACCCGGTTGATGGCATGGTTGACCTGGGTGAAATCGGTCGGCCGGAAGTGAATCTGAACGCCGAATTCGGGCAGCGTGTAAAACGGCATGCCGGCTCCGGACGGATGGAACGCGTATTCGGTGCCCGGCCCGCCGGGCTGCAGCCAGAACACGATGCGGTGCACATCGGCGAATGCGCGCAGGGCCGCTTCGTCCGCCGGCAGCAGCGGCTCGAGGATGCGCAGCACCAGCACGTCGGCGGTCCCGGTCAGTGCGAGCTCAATCTGCGGCAGGCGGGCACGGATGCTCAGGCTGCCGACCAGATCACGCAGGGGCAGCAACAGGTCGGAAATGCGCCGCGGCAGCACTTCACAGGAACCCATGTCGGCGACAAAGCTGCTGCGTTTTTCATGGAAGCCGACCAGCACCGTCCCTTTTTTCAGCACGTTGCGCACGGTCAGGCGCGCGCGGTGGCGGTATCCCCAGCCCGGGCCGTGGATTGCCGGAAGGATCTGTTCGGGCCGCACCTTGCCGATGTGCAAAAGGTTGTCCTCGAGCACCCGCTGCTTGGCGGCTACCTGCATCGGCAGGTTCATGTGCTGCAGGCTGCAGCCGCCGCACAGGCCGAAAAAACGGCAATCCGGCGCACTGCGCGCCGAGTTCTCGTTGGAGATTTTTGTCGCGTAACCCTGCTCGAACGCGGGCTTGCGGCGGTAGATCGCCGCTTCGACCGACTCACCGGGCAGCGCGCCCTCGATGAACATCACCTTGCCGTCATGGCGCGCGATGCCCTTGCCTTCGTGGTCCAGGGATTCGATCTGCAGCGGGCCGACCGTGGTCGTCCGCGGGGTGTTGCTGCGCCCCCGCATCACGCTGTCCAGCGGGCGAGAAACTCCTGCCAGTGCGGCTGGGCCAGCTTGCCCAGCGCAGCGCGTACGCCCTTGACCTGGCTGTCATGCTGCTCTGAAGTCAATGCACCGCGCATCAGCTGGAAGCGCAGGTACACCAGGTAGGTGTTGACGACGTCTGTTTCGCAGTAGTGCCAGATGTCCTCAAGCCGTCCATCCTGGTACGCACCCCATACCGCGGAGCCGTCCATGCCCAGCTTGCCGGGCAGGCCCATCAGCTGCGCCAGCGCGTCCAGCGGCGCGTTGGCGCGGGGTTGGTACATTGCCAGCAGATCCATCAAATCGAGGTGGCGCTGGTGGTAACGGCTGATGTAATTGTTCC
>JBFWOE010000205.1:0-4512 GCA_050250695.1 Burkholderiales bacterium | reverse complement strand
CGGTGGTCTAGGCCGCTTCTTCGTCGAGGAAGGCCGGCATCCACGCCTTCATGCCGAGCATTTCCCAGGAATGGAAGGTGTAGGCCCAGGTGACCAGCATTGCCGGCTTGTTGGCGAGGATCACGCCGACCGGTTTTTCGGCGGCGTGCGCGGCGCTGCGCGCATGCACGACATTGGGTGTCGCGCGCAGCGCGTAGAGCGCGAGCAGGATGCCGATCAGCGGCCCGCAGGCATTGGCGATGAAGGCGCCGCGCCAGCCGAACAGCGGCGTCAGCGCGCCGCTGATCACCAGTGCCAGCGCATAGCCGCCGGATGCGGCGGCGATGTAGAAGCCCATCGCGCGGCCGCGGCTGCCGGTCTGGAAGCGCTCGGCGATCAGCGTCAGTCCGGGGGTGTACGAGCCGCCCGAGAACAGGCCGGTCAGGCCGTAGAGCAGGAAGCCGGTGATGAAGCTGTCGGCGAACAGCGCGAACACCATTGCGCTGATGCTGGAGGCGATGCTGGAGAGCAGGAACACGCGCTTGGCGCCGTAACGGTCGGCGAGGAAGCCGACGGCGACCAGCGACAGCAGGTAACCGATGTGCCACGCCGACTGGATCAGTCCCGCCTCGCCGCCGGTCATGTTCCATTGCGGTTTGAGCAGGGGGATCGCCGCCGCGTAGGCGGTGAACATCAGCGCGAAGCCGGTGCGGCTGGCGCACAGCCACATCAGCCAGGAGGTATCGCTGCCGCGCTGTTCAGTCGTCAAGATAGGTGGCAGGTCCGGGAACTATTTGCCCAGAAATTTCGGCGGCCGCTTTTCCTTGAAGGCGGCCACGCCTTCCTGGTGATCGTGGGTCAGGCGCACGATACCCGAGGCCAGTGTTTCCATTTCGCACAGCTGTTCCAGTGTCGGCACCGCCATTGCCTGGAACATCTTCTTGGCCAGCGCCAGCGCATAGGTTGCGGATCCGGCGAATTCGGTGGCCAGCGCCATGGCCGCGGATTCCAGTTCGGCGTCAGGCACCACGCGCGACACCAGTCCGAGGGTTTTCGCTTCTTCGGCGCCGACGGCGCGGGCGGTGTAGACCAGTTCCTTGGCCTGGGCGATGCCGAGGCGCTGCACCATGAAGAAAATCGCGCCGCCGTCGGGCACCACGCCGACTTTCTTGAAGGCCATCGAGAACTTGGTGGTGTCGGAGGCGACGATCAGGTCGCAGGCCAGCGCCAGTGCGTTGCCGATGCCGTAGACCGCGCCGCGTGTTGCGGCGATCACAGGCTTGTCGAGGTTGTAGAGCGCGATGATCGTGCGGTGGCGTTTCTGCGAGCGCGCGCGTCCCGACTTGATGTCGGATTTGGCCATGCCGCTGACGTCGCCGCCGGAACAGAAGGCGCGGCCTTCGCCCTTCAGCACCACCGCGCGGATGTCGTCATCGGCAGCGATGGTGTTGATGTGTTCGTAGAGCGCGTCCCACATCGGATCGGCCATTGCATTGAGCCGGTCGGGACGGTCCAGCGTCAGCACGGCGATGCCGCCGTTTTTTTCGAAGCGGACGTTCATCGTGATGCGGTCAGATCGAATCCCAGGGGAACACGTCGCCGGTGCGCTCGGTCGGCGGATAGAACCAGCTCTTCAGCGCCGGATACAGGTGTTCGGCGCAGCGTGCCGGCGTCCAGCCGTCGGCGCGGTGCACGCCGCGCAGCGGCCGCGACTGGCTCATCAGGAAGATTTCATTCTTGCGCGTGGCGAATACCTGCGCATTGACGCCCTTGGCGGCATCGCTCAGCAGGAACACCGCCAGCGGGGCGTTGTGTTCGGGCGAAACCTGCTTGCGCTGTTCGATGCGCGCGGCGGTCGCCGGATCCTTGGCCGGAACCGAGGCCGTCATCCGCGTCCACGCCACCGGCGCGATGCAGTTCGAACGCACGTTGAAGCGCGACATGTCGACCGCGATGCCCTTGGACATCGCCACCATGCCCAGCTTGGCCGCGCCGTAGTTGACCTGGCCCATGCCGCCGATCAGGCCGGAAGTCGAAGTCATGTGCACCAGCGCGCCCGATTCCTGCTTGCGGAAATGGTCGGCGGCGTGGCGCGAGCAGTTGAACGCGCCCTTGAGCATCACGCCGACCACCGAATCCCAGTCGCTTTCGCTCATCTTGTGGAAAATCACGTCGCGCAGGATGCCGGCGTTGTTGACCACGCCGTCGATGCGGCCGAAATTGTCGAGCGCGCACTGGATGATTTTTCCGGCGCTGGCGAATTCGGCGACGCTGTCGTAGTTCGCCGCGGCTTCGCCGCCGGCCTTTTTGATCTCGTTGACGACATCCTGCGCCGGTGTCTGGTCGCCGCCGGAGCCGTCGAGTCCGACGCCGATGTCGTTGACCACCACTTTCGCGCCATGCGCCGCAGCCATTTTTGCGATCGCCGCGCCGATGCCGCGACCAGCACCGGTGACGACGACGACCTTGCCTTCCAGCATTCGGGGTTCTGCCATGATGGTATCCTCAGTATTAATGTAAGTATATGTTTATTAACGATTTTCAGGCTATTTCCGCACGGCCGTTGTTGAGCACGGTGACGCCGCGCGCGGGCACCGTAGCGCGGAAGGTGACGACCTTGCCGTCGATCCACAGTTCGGTGCGGATGGTTTCGCCTGGATACACCGGCGACGAAAACCGGCCGGCCATGCTTTTCAGTTTCAGCGGATCGTAGCCGCACACCGATTTCACCAGTGCGTGGCCGACCACGCTGAACGTGGCGCGGCCATGCAGGATCGGCATCTTGAACCCGGCCTTGGCCGCATAGGCCGGATCGGCGTGCAGCGGGTTGTAATCGCCGGACAGACGGTAGATCAGCGCCGCCTGCGGCAACGTGGCCAGATCGCAGACCTGGTGCGCGGGTGTTGCGGGTATCGGTTGCGGCGCTGCGGTCGGTCCCGACGGCCCGCCGAAGCCGCCGTCGGCGCGGCAGAAGGTGGTCGAGCTCAGCGTGCAGATCAGCTCGCCGCTGCTCTTTTCGCGCACTTCGCACGCAGTCTGCAGCAGTGCGCCTTTGTCCTTGCCCTTGTCGAGCACCGCGGTGACGCGGGTCTTGCCGGTGATCGCGCCTTCGACCGGCAGCGGCTTGTGGATGACGAAACCCTGTTCGCCGTGCACCACGTGGCTGCGGGTGACGCCGGTCCCCGGCGCGGCATGCCAGGGACCGGGATAGCCGAGGATGATCGCCATCGTCGGCAGCGCCTTCAGGTTTTCTTCGTAGACGAACTGCAGCTGGTTCTGATCCATCGGATCGGCGCCGAGTCCCACGCCGAGCGCGTAGAGGATGGTGTCGCGCTTGGTCAGCTGCTGTTCAACTTGTGGAATGTCCCAGTTGAGGAGTTTCTCGTAGTCGATGGCCATCAGTGGATTCCGCGGGTGCGTTCTGCGCCGCCGCTGGAAGAAATCCGCGATGGCGTCGGTGTCGTGTGCAGGTTTTCGCAGCTATACTATCACGATGGTTTTTGCCGGCGAATGGCGACCACACTGTGGTTGCATCGACGGTGTTGCCGGATAAAGCCGGATATACGAAGGGTAGCCATTCCATGCCGAAAAAACTGAGCGCCGAGCAGATCAGGAATTACCGCGCTGACGGTTATCTGTCGCCGCTGGATGCGCTGGGCGCTGACGAAGTCGCGCGTTACCGCGAGGAACTGCGCAGGACCGAGGAACACCTCGGCGGTTCGCTGATGGCGATCGACAAGAAATTCCGCGGCAACCTGCATTTCATGTGCCGCTGGGTTGATGAGCTTGCGCGCACACCGGCGATCCTCGACGCCGTCGAGGATCTGCTTGGCCCCGACATCCTGCTCTACACCAGCCGATTCTTTATTAAAGAACCGCAGAGCGAAGGCATCGCCGCCTGGCACCAGGATTCGACATATTTCGGCTTGCGCCCGTACGACCATGTCACGGCGTGGGTGGCGCTCTCCAACGTCACCGCCGAGGCCGGACCCGTGGAGTTCGCGGTCGGCAGCCACATCCGCGGTCAGCTGCAGCAGAAAAGCGGGTTGATCAAGAACAGCGTCAACACCGCCGGGCAGATCATCGTCGAGTGGTTCGACCAGTCGCAGATCGACCGCGCGATCCTCAAGCCCGGGCAGTTTTCCTTCCACCACACCTGCGTGGTGCACCAGTCGCAGCCCAACCGTTCGGACGAGCGGCGCATCGGCATCGCGCTGAGCTACATCCCGACGCGCACGCGCTACATCGGCAAGCGGCGCATGCCGGCCTGCCTGGTGCGCGGGCGCGACGAGCACAACCACTTCGACCTGCAGCCACGGCCGCAGGTGGATTTCGGCGAAATCGAAATGCAGCGCCACGACGCCACCTTCAGGGCCTACATCGAGTCGTTCTACGAGCAGCTCGGCGAGGCCGAAAAGGACCTGCCGAAGGAGGCCGCGGCGGGGATGGTCTACTAGCAGCGGCGTCCCCGCCGTAAAACTTTTCCTGTTTCCGCGGCCGGCTGTTTCCGTCCGCCGCACTTTTCCGGAGTCT
>JBFWOE010000204.1:0-4550 GCA_050250695.1 Burkholderiales bacterium | reverse complement strand
TGAAGGCGCGGTAGGCGAAGGCAAACGGGCCGGCCTCGCGCTTGTACGCCTGCTTGAAGGGTTCGAGTTTCCAGATCGGCGTGTATTTCGGATCGCCCGTGACCTTGTAGAAGTGACAGGCTTCGGCGCAGTGGCCGCAATGGATGCACGACTCCATGTAGGTCGCCGTGGTAGAACTGAAATCCCTGATGAAACCCTGCATCGCGAGTCTGACGCGCTCGGCGTCGGTCATCCCGCCCTGCTTGTCGAACCGTATTTCCGGTTTTTTCACCGAGAAGCGGGGCGAATCCAGATCGAGCGGATGTTCCCGGGCAATGTCGCTCATGGCTGTGCTCCTTTGCGCGCGAAGGCGGCGCCGGTGGTGCCGCGCGAGATGAAGACGAGGAAGGCGTGCGACAGCTTGCCGAAGGGCATCCAGATCAGCAGCAGTTCCAGGCTCAGCAGGTGCAGCGCCAGCGGCGTGGTGTAGGGCGTGGGCGGTATGGCTTCGAGGCCGTAATAGCCGCGGTGGATCAGCGCCATGCCGGTGATGAGCGGCAGCATGGTGACCACCCAGGTGAAATAGTCGTCGAAATTCGACAGCAGGCGCAGCACCGGGTCGGTGAGCCGCCGCGCCAGCGCGACCGTCAGTCCGAGGATGGCCACCGCCGTGGCCACCGCCATCACCGCATCGGGCAGCGCCGGCCACGAGATGCCGGTCAGGCGTTCGACAAAGGCAATGTGCGGCACGAAGGCGAGGAAGGCGATGAACCAGCCGAGGTGATAGAGGTAGCCGTTGAAGGTCGCGCCGCCCGAAGCCGCCTGGAATTCGCGGTGCGGCCACATCCGGCTGAACATCATGCGCACTGCGCCGGCGGTGGTGGCGGTCGAGCGCGGCGCGGAGTGGTCGGGTTTTTTTGCCGAGCCGGAATATGCCCCACAGCCGCCAGATGACGCCGATGGCAAATACGGTTAGCGAGATCGTGAGCCCGGGACCTCGCGCAAATTCGAGTAAATTCATAGGCTTGTCTCCTTGTGCCTGCCGCAGGACGGCATGCTTCCGACTATCGATCAGTATTTGCTGATGTTCGGCCATGCCGGGGCAGCGTGAATTGATTTGCATCAAACAAGACGCACGCAGCGAACGTGATGCACCGCACTGCGCGTGCGCAAGCACTGCCGTGGAATGCTGGAGATTTTTTAAACCGGGGGAGTGGTGGGCGGTACTGGGATCGAACCAGTGGCTTCCACCGTGTGAAGGTGGCACTCTACCGCTGAGTTAACCGCCCGAGCCGGCGCGGATTTTACCACCGGTCGCGGATGGCGGCCAAACCGCCGCATATTGCTGGATATAATCCGGCCACCCCATGCAAACGAAGAACATCACCGTCATCGGCGCCGGCATCGTCGGCATCGCCACCGCCAGCTACCTGCGCCGCGACGGCCACCAGGTCACCGTCGTCGACCAGCGACCGCCCGGTGAATATTGTTCCTTCGGCAATGCCGGCATCCTCAGCCCCGGATCCTGCGTGCCGATCGCGATGCCCGGCATTCTGTCCCAGGTGCCCGGTTACCTGCTCGATCCGCTGGGGCCGCTGGCCCTGCGCTGGTCGTACCTGCCGCGGGCGTTGCCGTGGCTGCTGAAATTCGTCGCGGCCGCCGACGTGAAACGGGTGGAGAAAATTGCCGACGGCCTGCGCGCGCTGCTGGTGCAAACCTTCGATGCCTATGCGCCGCTGGTCAAAAACGCCGGCGTCGAGGACCTGATCCACAAAAGCGGTTACATGGTGGTGTATTCCACGCGCCGCGCGTACCAGGGTGACGCGCTGGGCTGGAAACTGCGGCGCGACCGTGGCGTGGTGATCGACGAACTCGATGCTGCGGAAATCCGCAAACGCCTGCCCGGACTGCACGGCGACCATGAAATGGGCCTGTTCCTGCACGACCACGGCTGGTGCGCCAATCCCGAACGCCTGACCAAGGCGCTGGCGGCGCAGTTCGAACGCGACGGCGGCAAAATCCTGCAGCGCAGGGTGCTCGGCATCGATGTCGGCGCCGACGGCCCGCGCGCGCTGCGCACCGATGCCGGCGAGCTGCCGGTGGAGCACCTGGTGATCTGCGCCGGCGCGCACTCGAACGAATTCACCGCGCAACTGGGTGACACCGTGCCGCTGGAAGCGGAACGCGGTTACCACATCACGTATTCCGATCCGCGTTACCAGTTGCCGATGCCGGTGATGGTGCCGGAGCACAAATGTTTCGTGACGCCGATGGAAATGGGCCTGCGCATCGCCGGCCAGAGTGAATTCGCCGGCGTCAACGCCGATCCCAATTACGCGCGCGCCGATGTGCTGGGCAAACTGATGCAGAAAATGTTTCCCGGCATCAGCAACGTCGATGCCACTAAATGGATGGGGCGCCGGCCGTCGATGCCGGATTCCACGCCGGTGATTTCGCAGTCGACGCGCTTCGGCAACGTGTTTTACGCCTTTGGCCACGGCCATGTCGGCCTGGTCGGTGGCGCACCCACCGGCCGCCTGGTGGCCGACATGATCGCGGGACGCACGCCGCGCATAGCTCTCGCGCCGTATCGCGTGTCGCGGTTCTGAGTTGCGCGCCTGCGCCATATCATAAGTATTTGATTATATTTATAAAATTGGCAATGGCGCCGGACGCGGCGTCATCCTCATGGTCGAGCGCATCAGGCCGCCACAAAGCCCTCGCGTAAAATGGCGCATTTTTCCGGCCCGCCATGATCCGCACCCGCTTCGCTCCCAGTCCCACCGGCTACCTGCACATCGGCGGCGCACGCACCGCGCTGTTCTGCTGGGCCTATGCCAAACAGCAGGGCGGCACCTTCATCCTGCGCGTGGAAGACACCGACCGCGAGCGCTCTACAGAGCAGTCGGTGCAGGCGATTCTCGACGGCATGAAATGGCTGGGCCTGGATTACGAAGGCCCGTACTTCCAGATGCAGCGCCTCGACCGCTACAAGGCCGCAGTCGAATTGCTGATGCGTGAAGGCCACGCCTACCACTGCTACGCCACGCGCGAGGAAATCGATGCGCTGCGCGAACAGCAGCGCGCGCGCGGCGACAAGCCGCGTTACGACGGCCGCTGGCGCCCGGAGAACGCCAAACGCCTGGGCCTCAAGCCGCCGCCGGGCATGGCGCCGGTGGTGCGTTTCCGCACGCCGGATACCGGCGAAGTCACCTTCAATGACCTGGTGAAGGGCCCGATCACGGTGGCCAACGCCGAGCTCGACGACCTGGTGATCATGCGCGCCGACGGCATCCCCACCTACAACTTCGGCGTGGTGATCGACGACATCGACATGGCCATCACCCACGTGGTGCGCGGCGACGACCATGTCAACAACACGCCGCGGCAGATCAACATCTACCGCGCGCTGGGCGCGCAACTGCCCCAGTTCGCGCACCTGCCGATGATCCTCGGCGCCGACGGCGAACGCCTGTCCAAGCGCCACGGCGCGGTCAGCGTGATGCAGTACTTTGAAGACGGCTTCCTGCCCGAAGCGCTGAACAATTACCTGGCCCGGCTCGGCTGGTCGCACGGCGACGAGGAAAAATTCACCATGCAGCAGCTGGTCGAATGGTTCGACCTCGCGCATGTCAGCAAGTCGCCGTCGCGCTTCGACCCGGAAAAACTGCGCTGGCTCAACCAGCAGTACCTGAAAGAGACGGACGACTCGCGGCTGGGGCAGCTGATGCGGCCCTTCCTCGAGCGCGACGGCTGCGATGTGGCCAAAGGCCCGGCCACGGATCGTGTTGCAGCGCTGTTGAAGGAACGCGTCAGCACGGTGGAGGAACTGGCGGACGCCGCGGTGTATTTCTACCGCCGCATCGAGGCGGCAGCAGATCTGCGCACGCAGCACTACACCGCGGACGTGAAACCGGCGCTGGCCGCTTTCCTGGCGCAATTGCAGGCCGTGGAGTGGAACCGGGCGGCGATCGCTGCCGCGCTGAAGGCGGTGCTCGCCGAATACAAGCTGAAACTGCCGAAACTGGCCATGCCGCTGCGGGTGATGGTCACCGGAGGCCCGCAATCACCTTCGATCGACGCCACGCTGGAGCTGATGGGTCGCGACGAGGTGGTGGCGCGGATGACGCGGGAATTGACGGCGTTTCCGTAGCGGTTTTCGCGGTTTACAGGGTAGGGTCGCATCGGTATAATTCGCCGCTCTCGTGGGGGTATAGCTCAGCTGGGAGAGCGCTTGCATGGCATGCAAGAGGTCAGCGGTTCGATCCCGCTTACCTCCACCAGCAGAACACCTCGCTGCAAATAAGACGTAGTCCCTATCGTCTAGAGGCCTAGGACATCGCCCTTTCACGGCGGTAACCGGGGTTCGAATCCCCGTGGGGACGCCAGTAAAATCAATGGGTTAGGTAGAAATACCTAGCCCATTTTTCTTTCATGTCGCGGCTGTGTCGCGCTAGCCTCATAGCAGCGCGCGATTGATAGCTGGAATGGTGGCGCCAATTTGTTACCTAGAATGATCACTCTGCCACACCCCTGCGAAACATGCCGCAAGTACGTCGATCCTGCTGCCG
>JBFWOE010000203.1:0-4611 GCA_050250695.1 Burkholderiales bacterium | reverse complement strand
AGGGCGCGGGGTCGGGGTCGGGGGCATCCTGCGCCGCCGCCCTGCCTTCGGCAGGTGTGTCTGTCGACAATTTGCCCCAGTCCGGCTTGCCGTCTTCGTCGAGGATGAGGTTGATGGCGCTGTCGGCCAGGCGTACATCACTGAACGCCAGCGAGCGTTGCCGCAGGTCGAAGCGGCCGCCTTCGAAGGCGATGGTGTCGAGTTTGCCGAGCGTCGCCCCGTCTCCGGCCCGGGCCAGGCTGACGTTGTTCATCCGGAACGCCAGGTCATCGGTATTCAGTTCGAGGGCGCCATTGCCGTAACGCATCCGGTAACGCAGCGCCAGCCCGTAGCTGCCGCCGGGTTCGGCCACTGCCAGCCGGTCGCGCATGAACTGCCACAGCGTGGCAAGTTTTGCATCCTGCAGGGTGATGAATCCGCTGGAGTCGAGCGGCGCGAGACTGAGTTTGCCTTCCCACTGCAGGCTGCCGCCACCGGGCAGCCGCGCCTTGAGCACATGGTTGCCGAGGTGATCGGGCAGCGTCGATACGGCGTGCATTTCGAAACTGAACGGATCGAATTGCGCTCGGGCCGCCGGCTGCAGGGTCTGGTCGGTGAAGCTGAACGTGCCGCTGTCGATCACCAGGTGCTGCAGCAAAAGCCGCGGCATTGCAGCCTGCCCGGCCGCGGTGCCGGTTTCGTTGCCCACGCCCGTCTTCGGCAGCAGCAGCCGCGCCAGATTGAGGTTTTCCTGTGCGTCAAGTTCGGCAGTGATCACCGGACGCTCGACGCGGATTTCGCGGAATGTCCAGGTCCAGTGCAGCAGGCTGGCCGCTTCGAGATCGACGAACAGGCGGCCGACGCGGACGGCTGGTTTGCCGTTCTTTTCGGCAATCGCGAGATCCGTGGCCTCGAAAGTCAGCAGGAAGGGATTGATGCGCACCGCGGCCACCGAACCCTGGCCGCCGAGGTGTTTTTCGACCAGCGCCGGCAGTTGCTGGCGCACCAGCCATGGTGCGAGCAGGAAACCGGCCAGCGCGTAGACCAGCAGCGCGGCCAGGGCGAAGAGGACCGGCCTGGACGTTGCGATGGTACGCAGCCTGCCCGCGGTTTTCTGGGCAGGTTCGTTCATCGCATGCATTCGTTAACGGTTACGGATTGTCGTCGCGCAGGATGGCGAAACCGGCCTGCAGCGCGCGTTCGATGCGGGCTTTTTCCGCTTTTATTTTTTCATCGTCCCAGTCCCACATGCCGGCCTTGACCTTCATGCCGGTGCGCCCCTTCGCCACCAGGTCCTTCAGCCACTGCGGCGGACCCTTTTCCGCATGCAGGTGGGGGTAGAGGGCGCTGGCAACCAGATCGTGGGTGTCCCAGCCCGACATTTCTTTCTGCATCATCGGGCCGCAGGCGATGAAGCGGAAACCGAAACCGTAACGCACTGCGGTGTCTATGCCCTCGGCGTCGGTGACGCCGTCGGCGATCAGGTACAGCGCCTCGCGCATCATCGCGTGCTGCAGGCGGTTGCCGACGAAACCCGGGACATCCTTTTTCACCCAGATCGGCGCCTTGCCCAGGTCTTTCATCAGCTGCACGAGTTTTTCCGCGATTTCGGTTGTGGTCTGTGTTGAACTGACCACTTCAACCAGGGGTACCAGGTGTGCCGGCATGAAAAAATGCAGCCCGGCCACGCGCCCCGGATGTTTGAGTTCCTTGGCGATGTCGCCGATCGGGAAGTTGGAGGTATTGCTGACCAGAGGGATGTCCGGCGCGGCGAGCGTTTCCACTTCGGCGAACAACTTCTGCTTCAGCGGCAGATCCTCGGTGGCGGCTTCGACGACGATGGCAACCTCGCTCCACGGGATGGCCTTGAGTTCAGCGTAACTTTTTACTGCGGCGGCATGGCCGGCCGGAGCGCACAGCTTGTCCAGGCCCGCGGCAATGCGTCCGGGCAGTGCGTCGCGGGTTTTGGGGGAGGGACTCATCACATGTACGGCCCAGCCGTGTGCCGCGAACAGGGTGGCGATGTCACCGCCCATGATGCCGCCGCCGATGACTACCGCGTGTCGGGTGTTGCCGGGCATGATGAAGTCTTCCTTGTGCGAATGATGGGGATGCCGGAGTGCAGAATGGATTATATCGCCGGCCGTCGCGGGGTTTGCGCACGCGGATCAGATCTTGCCCTGAAGGTGTTGCCCGGAATTGATGCGATGTCGCTGAAGCCGCGCCGGATTACCGGCCGACAGGAATGTGCCGGCATGCCGGGCGCAGCGTCGGGAAGATCCGATGCATTGCGCATCGGACCAGAACGGCGATGGTTATTTTCTGACGAGTACCGCGCTCCACGACGTGGCCTGGGCATCGGGCCGCGGACGCATCGTCCCCTGCATCGTCGGTCCGGTGACGCGACCGCTGTACGAAGCACTGCCGATGCTGAAACTGATCTGGTCGCCGCGAAGACTGGTGTTGGTGATGCGCCAGGTCGCGTCGCCGGCGCGGTAGGAGCCTTCGACCGCCTGGAATTTCTGGGTCAGCTCCATTTCACCCTGGCCGATTTTCCACTTGCCTTCAACCTTGGCCGGAACGATCCACAGGTACGCAGTGCGGCCCTCGGTGGAGTCGGTCTGGTCGGGCGCCCAGTCTTCCATGGTGAAGGCATGCGACACGACGCGGGTGCCCGGTTTCATGTTGAGTATGGTCGGCCGCAGTTTCATGTTCAGGTATGGCAGCAGGTACATGGTCAGCACCGTGGCCTTGCTGAAGTCGGTGGCAAAAATGTCACCGCGGATAAATTGTGCTTTGTCGGCGACGCCTTCCTTCTGTGCATTGCGTTTGGACAACTCCACCATGTCGGGGTTGAACTCGATGCCGGTGGCGTTCACGCCGAACTCCTTGGCCGCGGTGATCACGGTGATGCCGTCGCCGGATCCGAGGTCAAACACGACATCGCCGGGCTTGACGTCGGCCATTTTCAGCATTTTCATGACCAGTGCCTTGGGGGTGGGTACCCAGATCACGTCCTTGCCGGCCTGGCCGACATGGGGCGTGAATTCGGAACCGGAAGACTGGGCTTGTGCGGGTTGTACGCAGAGAAATGCGGCAGTTGCCAGACCAGTCACCAAAGCGTGACGAAATCGCGAATGCATGAAATTCTCCATTGCGGGATGGGCCGACGATTATGCCTCAAGCCGGCGGCGCATCGTCCGCGCGCCTTCAGTTTTTTGCAGGGCGGCCGTCAAGCGTGGCGCCGTTGGCGAGCAGGGCTGCGATTTCCGCTTCGGAGAGACCGGCCTCCTGCAATACTTCCAGGCTGTGCTCACCTATTTTCGGCGCATGGCGGAAATCTCTGCGCGCGCCGCGCGACAGCTTGTTCGGGAGCTTCATGTTCCAGATTTTTCCCTCGGTCGGATGGTCGAGTTTCTCGAAGAAGCCGATGTCCTTGAGGTGCGGGTCTTCCATGATCTGGTCGAGGGTCTGGAACGGCATCGCCGGCACGTCGGTGCGGTCGAAGATCTCGATCCATTCCGCGGTGGTTTTTTTCTTCAGACCCTCGGCGCGGATGCTGAAATATTCCGGGGTGTTCTTGAAACGCGCGGCGACGGTGTTGAAGCGCGGGTCGGACTTCAGTTCGGGTCGGCCGATGGCGTCGAACACTGCAAAAGCCTGGCCGTCGGTATTGGCTGACACGCAGACCCAGCCGTCTTTCGTCGGCAGCGGCCGCGCCTGCGGATCGGTCAGTCGCGGGTCCCCGACTTCACCCAGCGGCGGATCGAAGGTTTTCAGGTACATGTGCTCTTCGAGCACCGATTTCACCATGTTCTCGAACATCGGCAGCTCGATGGATTGCCCTTCGCCGGTGCGTTCGCGGTGGAACAGCGCCATCAGGATCATTTGCACCGCGATCAGGCCGACGGTGCGGTCCGCGATCACCATCGGCAGGTAACGCGGTTCGCCGGTGGCCATGTGGTACAGCGCGGCGATGCCGGCGGAGCCCTGGATGATCGAGTCGTAGGCCGGCTTTTCGCGGTAGCGGCCGTCCTGGCCGAAGCCGAACATGCCGCAGTAGATGATTTTCGGGTTGATCTTGTACACGTCCTCGTAAGACAGCTTCAGCCGCGCCATCGCCGGCGGGCGCATGTTCCAGATCAGTACGTCGGCGGTTTTCAGCAGTTTCATCAGCGCGTCGTAGGCGCCGGTTTTTTTCAGGTCGAGCACCAGCGAGCGCTTGTTGCGGTTCAGGTGCAGGAACTTGCCCGACATGCCGGTGGTGCGGCCCTTGCCGGCGAGGAAACGCACGATGTCGCCGCCGGGCGCCTCGATCTTGATGACGTCGGCGCCGTGGTCGGCAAATGTCTGCGTGGCCAGGGGGCCTACGACCACCGACGTCATGTCGATGATCCTTATGCCTTCAAGCGGTCCGCCGGCCATTATTGGAACTCCACTTCGGCGGTCAGCGCGACTGCGCCGGTATCATCCTGCGCCCACAGTTTCGCCGTTTTGTTGTCGGCGCTGGGTTCACCGCAGAAGGTGATGGTGCGGTTGACAAACAGCGCGCGCACGTTGCGCGAGGACATGAACCGGATCGGGGTGGTGCCGTGGGTGCGCGCAAGCTCGTAGATCAGCAGAGTCGTCAGC
>JBFWOE010000202.1:0-4634 GCA_050250695.1 Burkholderiales bacterium | reverse complement strand
CCCTACCTGCTCTCCGCCTACGACGAACAGGGACGGGTCGGAATCGACTACGGCGTCTACGGTGTGCCCGAAACCTACGTCATCGACAAACGCGGCGTGATCCGCTACAAGCGCATCGGCATCGTCACCCCGCAGATCGTCAGCCAGAAAATCCTGCCCCTGGTCAGCGAGTTGAACCGTGAATAAGCCGCTCTTCGCAACACTGCTGATGCTGGCGGCCGCCATGCCCGTCTTCGCCGGCGAAGCAGCCCCGGTCGCAAAGGATGTCGCACTGGAAAAACGCGTGATGACCCTGGCCGAAGAACTGCGCTGCCTGGTCTGCCAGAACCAGACCATCGCCGATTCGAACGCCCCGCTGGCCGTCGACCTGAAAAACCAGGTCCGCGAAAAACTGGCGGCCGGCATGAGCGAACGTGAAATCATCGACTACATGGTCGCCCGTTACGGCGACTTCGTGCTTTACCGCCCGCCGGTCAAAACCACCACCATGCTGCTGTGGTTCGGGCCGCCGCTGCTGCTGGTGCTGGGCCTGTGGCTGTTCGCGCGCACAGTGCTGCGCCGCCGCGTCTCGCCGCCGCTCAGCGCCGACGAGCAGGCGCGCGCCCGTGCTTTGCTCGACGCTGCGGAAAACAAGACATCATGATCGCCTTCGTGCTGCTGGCCCTGGCGCTGATCGCCGGCGTGCTGCTGCTGGTGCTGCTGCCCGTGCTGCGCCATCGCGCCGCCCCGGCTTCCGGCACCGCCGCCGCGGTGAACATCGGCATTTACCGCGACCAGCTGCGTGAACTCGACGAGGACCTGGCCGCCGGCACCATAGACCGCGAACGCCATGCCGAAGCGCGCGGCGAACTGGAACGCCGGCTGCTCGAGGATGCCGGCAGCATGCCGGCGGCCGCAGCCGCAGCCGCGCCGAAAACCGCGCGCCGCACCGCCATCGCCCTTGCCGCGCTGGTACCGGTCGCCGCCGTCAGCCTCTACCTGGTCACCGGCAATCCCGACGGCATCGCGCGGCCTGCAATGACGGCCGGCAGCGGCGCGGGACATGACATCACGCCGCAGCAGGTCGAAGAGATGATCGGAAAACTCGCCGCGCGCATGAAGGCATCCCCGGACGACGGCGAAGGCTGGGTCGTACTGGGCCGTTCCTACGCCGCACTCGACCGTTACAAGGAAGCCGCCGATGCCTACGCGCAGGCGGCGGCGCGCATCCCCGGCAATGCCCAGGTGCTGGTCGATTACGCCGACGTGCTGGCGATGGCACAGGGACGGAAACTCGCCGGTGAACCCGAGAAGCTGGTGCGGCGCGCGCTGGAGATTGATCCGGGTCATCCCAAGGCGCTGGCGATGGCCGGCACCGTCGCCTTCGAAAACAAACAATATGCGGCAGCGGTCGCTCATTGGCAGAAACTGGCGGCGGCGCTGCCCCCGGGCTCCGAAATCGCCGCCGCGGTCCAGGGCAGCATCGACGAAGCCCGCGCCCTGGGCGGCATCAAACCGCAAGCCGCAGCGCCCGCAAAACAACCGTCAACGCCGGCCGCCGCCAGCATCGGCGGCACGGTGCGTCTTGCAGACAAGCTGAAATCAAAAGCGGCGCCCGGCGACAGCGTGTTCATCTTCGCCCGCGCCAAGGACGGCCCGCCCGCGCCGCTGGCCGTGCTGCGCAAACGCGTCGCCGATCTGCCTGTGAAATTCACGCTCGACGACAGCATGGCGATGGCGCCGGGCATGACCCTGTCGCGCTTCGGCACCGTCATCGTCGGCGCGCGCATTTCAAAATCCGGCAACGCGGTACGGCAGCCGGGCGACGTCGAAGGCTACAGCCAGCCTGTAAAAACCGGAACCACCGGCGTCGAAGTCATCATCGACACCGAAGTGCGCTGACGCACTGCCGCAAGCGGCCCGCAGCGCCGGCGATTGACAGTCCCGCGACAGCCACGAAGAATAGGCACCGACCATGGAACGCCGCGACTTCATCCGTGTCTGCGCCGCTTCGGCCTTGGGCCTGGGAGCCGGAGAAGCCATGCCCGCAGCCGATGCGCGCCCGAAATCCTACGCGCGCACGCAACTCATCGACGGCAGCGGCCGGCCATTGCGCGCCGCCCGGCTCGCCGCCGGTGAAAATTACGTCTTCCACTATCCGTTCGAGGGCACGCCCTGCTTCCTGCTCAACCTCGGCCGGCCGACGGTGGAAAACGTGGCGCTGAAAACCGGTGACGGCGCCGCCTACCGCTGGCCCGGCGGGGTCGGCCCGCAGCGCTCCATCGTCGCCTATTCGGCGATCTGCTCGCACCAGCTGACCTACCCGACGCGGCAGATCAGCTTCATCAGCTACCGCGACCAGTCGACAGCATCGAAAATCAGCAAGCCGCGCATGATCCACTGCTGCTCCGAACACAGCGAATACGACCCGGCCGCGGGCGCGCGGGTGATGGGCGGTCCGGCGCCGCAGCCGCTGTGCGCGATCCTGCTCGAACACGATCCCGCCGCCGATGCCCTGTACGCGACCGGCACGCTGGGCGGGGAAATGTTCGACACGTTTTTCACCAAGTACGAAATGCGCCTCGCACTGGAACACGGCTCGACCAGCCGCGCGCAGCAGCGCAGCAGCGGCACCACCGCGGTCAGTCCCCTGTCGCAATTCTGCAAACAGCAGGTCCGGTGTTAACAGCCATACGTTAAAATAATTAATAAAATCAATAACTTAAGTAATCTGTGTGGGCGGATACGGGAGCCGACTCCCGACCAAAGGAGAAATCCATGAAACGCGTCATTGCAACTGCCGCCCTGATCACCCTTGCCGCCGGCTGTGCCGGCACCTCGCAACAGCAAGAAGCCAGCGCCACCGCAAACCTGGAACCGCGCAGCGGCAGCCAGGTGCGCGGCACGATCACCTTCACCCAGGCCGGGCCCGACATCGTGCGCGTCAGCGGCGAAGTCACCGGACATACCAAGGGCCCCAAGGGATTTCACATCCATGCCGTCGGCGACTGCAGCGATCCGAAGGCGATGAGCGCCGGCGGACACTTCAACCCCGCCAAACACAAACACGGTGGCCCCTACGATCCCTCCCGTCATTCCGGCGATCTCGGCAACCTGAATTTCAACGACAAGGGAGTCGCCAGGGTCAATTTCGTGGTGGGCGACATTTCCGTCAGCAGCAGCCGGCCCGACGGCATCATCGGCAAGGCTGTCGTCGTGCACATGGACCGCGACGACATGAAAACCGACCCCACCGGAAACGCCGGCGGCCGCGCCGCCTGCGGGATCATCCGCCAGTAAGCGATTTCGCCATTCCGCTTTCGCGATATTTCACTGAAGCGGAATGGCGGCCGGCAGCAATGCCTGCCGCCGCATCACCCATGGGCGCCTGTCCACGCCCGGAATCCGGTCGCCGGGAGAAACGGATGCGCGCATCGCGCTTGTGGTTTTGTCTGTGCTGGCTCCCCGCCGGGGCCGCAGCCTTCCAGCCGCTGGTCACCGACGACACCGGCACGCAGGGTGCCGGCGGCAACCAGGTGGAGTTCGGCTACACCCGGAATGTCGAGAAGGAACCGGGAACCAGGGCAATCACCGCGGCACTGCCGTTCACCTACACCCGCGGCCTGAGTGATGCCGTAGACCTCTACGCCGGCGGTTCATACCTGCGCTTCAGCACGACCACGGGTAATACGCACAACGGTTCCGGCAATGCGCTGGCCGGAATCAAATGGCGTTTCTATGAAAACGCTGCAGGCAAGCTCAGCCTCGCCTTCAAACCGGAAATCCGCTTTGCGGTTTCCGGCCATGCCGAGGATCGCGGACTGGGCAACGGCAAGACCAATGCCGGCGCGACACTGCTGCTCACCCGCGAAACCGGTTTTGGCGCCATCCACGCCAACCTGGCGGTCGACAGCCAGCGTTATGCACTGGCCACCAACCGTGACGTCCACCGCGCAACACTGTGGCGGCTGTCGGTCGCGCCGGTGTTCGAACTCGACCAACGCTGGCGCATCGCCTTCGATGCCGGGCTGGTCACCAATCCGCACCGCGCGGAAAAACCGCGCATGGGATACGTCGAAGCCGGCGTCATCCACGCGCCGCACAGGAACCTCGACCTGGCCGCTGGCCTGATCCGCGATGTCGATCACCAGGGCCATCGCGTGTACCTGCTGACCGCCGGCGTGACCTGGCGTTTCCGCTGACGCCGCGCAGGTCAGCGCAGCAAGGCAGCGAGACCCGGCGCCAGCCGGCACAGCGCGCTGTCCGGATCGAGGGCCGCGGGCTGCAGCACATGCAGCATGCCCCAGAGTCCGACCGCCGCGATCAGCAGGCTGGCCGCATAACGCACCTTGCTGCTGTACCGGATCCACCCGGGGGTACGCTGGGCGGCAGCGCCGATCAGCAGCAGGTTGGGCAGGGTGCCGAGTCCGAAGGCACCGAGTATCAGCGCGCCTTCGACGGCGCTTCCCGAGGCGAATGCCGTCAGCAATACCGCGTATACCATGCCGCAGGGCAGCCAGCCCCACAGCGCGCCCAGTCCCAGTGCCTGCCGCCGCGAGGTCACCGGAAGGAAACGCCGTGACAGCGGCTGCACCCGCCGCCACAGGAATGCGCCGGCGGATTCGATGCCGCGGGTGACGGGACGGACACCGGCG
>JBFWOE010000201.1:0-4647 GCA_050250695.1 Burkholderiales bacterium | reverse complement strand
CGTTCGGCGCGCAGTTTCCAGCCGGCCTTGGGATCGTTCTCCGGCGGCATGCGGTTGTCGGAGCCGGCATTGGCCTCGGTGCCGCCCTTGCCGAGCACGAAACTGTGGTCGGCGAGAAAGGGCTTGAGGAAACGTTCCTTCTGGTCCTTGGTGCAGGAGGCCGCGATCAGGTGGCTCCATTTCCAGCACTGGCTGAAAGTCTTGGACACCGAGCTGTCGCCGCGCGCAAGTTCCGCCATCACCAGCGCCTGGGTCACGAAATCGGCTTCATGGCCGCCCCACTCCTTGGGCACGGCCAGCGTGCGGAAACCCAGCTCCGAACCTTTCCTGATGATGTCCCAGTCGAAGGTCGCTTTCGGATCAGCGATCTGGTCGCGCGCCAGCGATATCGGCCGCACCTCCTCCTCGGCGAACTTGCGGGCTTCCATCTGCCAGTGGCGCTGCTCTTCGTTCAGTGAAAAATCCATGCCGATTCCCCAAAAATATTGTTTTAATTCAATAACTTATACAATTATCAACGGGCGTAGCCGGCCACCGCCTCCGCCACAACCAGCGGCGAAGCGAGGTCGGCATCCATCGAATGTTTCATCACCAGCGTGTCGTGCACGTATTTCTGCAGCGGCATGTCGCGCATCACGCCCATTGCGCCGAAACATTCCGCCGCTTCCAGCGTCGCGCGGTGCAGCGACTCCGCGGCAAAGCTGCGCGCCACCACGTGCCACGGCAGGTCGCTGACGCTGCGTCCGTGCACCGCCTCGGGATGATCCGCGACATGGGCCGCCTTCCATGCCAGGCCGCGCGCAGCCTCGAGCTGGATCGCGACGTCGGCGAGTTTCATGCCGATGGCCTGGTGTTCGACGATGTGACGGCCACCCTGCCAGCGCATCTTGGCGTAATCCACCGCGGCCTCGTAGGCAGCGCGCGACACGCCGATGTTGATGGCGGTCATCTGCACCGTGCGCCGTGCATGCAGGTCGCCATGCAGCATGCGCCGCGCAGCATCGGCGGCGATGACGTCATCTTCGGAAACCCTGCAGCCGTCGAGCGTGACGGAGGCAATGGCGCCATGGCCCCAGCGCGCATGGGCGCCGCCTTCGCCGAAAGCCGGCAGGCCCTCGTCGATCGACAGGCCCTTGGCATCGGCGCCGATCAGCGCGGTGACTGCACCGTCCCCGCCTTCGATCCTGGCCTGGACGATGAACAGCCCCGCCACCGGTGCATTCGACACAAAGGGAGCGAGACCGCTGATGATCCAGCCCTTGCCGTCGCGCTTTGCGGAAACGTCCGGCGTACCCACCGGCACATCGTCTTCCGGCAGTGCCTGGTGATAACTCCAGCCGCGGCCCATGTCATCGTCGCGTGCAATCAGCGCAAGGTGGAAACGGTCATCACTCTCGAATTTCGGCAGCCAGCGTTTTCGCTGTGCATCGTTCATCGCCGCGCAGGCCTCGCGCGCGAGCAGCGCCGTTTCACCCAGCACCACCGCGAGGTCGACGTCGCCGACCGCGATTTCCTCCAGCAGCACGCAGGATGTCAGCAGGTCCGCGCCCGCCCCGCCCGCATCCTCGGGCAGCGCCAGCGCGCGCAATCCCATTTGCGACAACTGGTCGAGGAACTCCGTCATCAACGGTTTTTCGAAGGGTTCTAGGCGCTTGGGATCGATCGCCGCGGGCTTCAGTTCCTGGTTGACGAAATCGCGCACGGCGTCGCGGAACTCGATCTGTTCGGGTGTCAGTTGCAGGTCATACATGATGCGGTTTGTCCTTGATCCGGAATGGGTGTGCTGCGGGGAGAAAGACCGTAGCGGCAACGTGCGATCATGCCGAAAACGGCCATGCGCGGCAACCGGGCCGGCGCCTCCGTGGCCACGATACGGACACCTGCGCGCGGGGCAGGCCTTAGATCAATCCGCGCGCAATGCCGCCATCGACCAGGATCGACTGGCAGGTCACGTAACTGGTCTTGTGCGAGGCCAGGAAAACCACCATCGGCGCGATTTCATCAGGCTGCGCAAAACGCCCCAGCGGGATCTCGTGCGAAAACTCCCGGACGATGTCTTCAGGCGGCACACCGCGTTCCGCCGACATCGACTCGATGCGCCGGGTCCACAGGCCGGTCATGGTACGCCCGGGGGATACCGAATTGACGCGGATGTTGTACGGCTGGAACTCGGCCCCCAGGGTTTTCACCATGGCGATCAGCCCCGCCTTGTGCACGTTTGACACCAGCTGGTGCGGATAGGGCATGCGCGGACCCGCAGCACCGAGGATCACGATGCGCCCGCCCCGGGCCGATTTTTTCAGCGGCTCCAGCGCCGAGCGGATCACGCGCACCGTGCCCATGATGTTGAACTCGTAGTTCGCGTACCACGCCGCGTCATCCAGTTCGCCGAACAGCGCGCGCTGGCTGCCGCCGACCGCGGATACCAGGATGTCGAGCACCGGCGCCTGCGCCGCCAGCCAGGCCTGCAGCGCAGCGACCTGTGCCGGTTGCGTCACGTCGGCGGCAAACCAGCGTACCGGACGGCCCGCAGCCTGCTCCAGCCGTGCCGCCGCGGCCTCCAGCTTCGCGCCGTTGCGCGAACATATCAGGACCTCGGCGCCCTCCTCGAGCAGCGCCAGCGCACTGGCATAACCTATGCCCTCGCTGGCGCCGACGACCAGCGCGGTTTCGCCGCGGATGCCCAGGTCCAAGGCCGCAGTCTCCTACTCGATCTTCGCGCCGGTCAGCTTGATCAGCTTGCCGTATTTTTCGTAGTCGACCCGGATGGTCTCATTGAACTGTTCGACGCTGCCCGGCGAAGGGTCGAGCGCCGAGTGTTCAAGTTTCTGGATCACGTCCGGCAGCGCGAGCGCCTTGTTGATTTCGGCGTTGAGCCTGTCAATCACCGGCTTCGGTGTTTTCGCCGGCGCGAAGACGCCGATCCACGGGCTCATCGCGTAACCCGGCACGCCGGCCTGCGCGATGTTGGGAACACCCGGCAGCGCCTTGCTCGGCTTGGTCGAACCCAGCCCCAGCGGGCGCAGCTTGCCGTTGCGTATGTGGTTGATGACCGTACCCACGGTGGCAAAGGACGCCTGCGTCTCGCCCGCCATAAGCGCCGTCACCTGCGGCGCGCCGCCCTTGTATGGCACATGCGCGATGTTGATGCCGGTCATCGAGATCAGCAGCGCCATCTGCAGGTGCGGTGCGCTGCCGTTGCCCGATGACGAATAATTGATCTGTCCAGGCCGCGCTTTCGCCAGCGCGATGAATTCTTTCACCGATTTCACCGGCAGCGACGGATGCACGGTCAGCACCCCCGGCTGCGCCGAGAGCATGCCCACACCGGTGAAATCCTTCAGCGTGTCGTAGGCGAGTTTTTTGCCGTAGAGGTGGGCATTGCCGACATGGGTCGTCGAATGAACCATGATCGTGTAACCATCCGGCTGCGCCTTGGCAACCACGTCGGCGCCGATCGATCCGGATGCGCCGCCGCGGTTGTCGATCACGAACTGCTGCCCCGTCGCAGCCGACACCTTCTGCATGACGATGCGCCCGACCACGTCGTTGGAACCGCCGGCCGGCCACGGGATGACCACGCGCACGGTTTTTGCGGGATACGCCTGCGCCATGGCTGCTGTCGCACAACACCAGGCGAGCGCCGCCATGAATGCCCTGATTTTCAGATTCACCGTATTTTCCTCCATGCCTGTGCCGACCACTCGGCTTCGCCGGCATTATGCGCAATTCGCCGGATCATCACCACGCCAAGTCCACAATAAAAAAAGCCGGCGACGGGCGCCGGCTTTGCAACACGCTGCCACAGTGATGGCTCAGTCGACGCGCGCGCCGCTGACTTTCACCACCCGTGCATATTTGTCGTAATCAGACTTGATGCGCGCGGCGAACTGCTCAGGCGTCATGTGCATCGGATCCAGGGTCTGCGCGCTCAGCTTCGAAGCCACCTGTTTGTCCGCCAGCGCCTTGCCCAGCGCGGCATTCAGCGTATCGACGATGGCTTTCGGCGTGCCCGCCGGAACAAAACTGCCGACCCAGGCGGTGAATTCGTAACCGGGAACAAATTCCGCGATCGCCGGCACGTCCGGGAACTGCGTGGTGCGCTTGTCCGAGCTGACGCCCAGCGGCCGAACGCGCTTCGACTTCAGGTGCGGCGTCAGCGAACCGATCGTCGCCAGCATGGCCTGCGTTTCGCCGCCGACCAGCGCCGTTCCCGCGGGACCGCCGCCCTTGTACGGCACGTGGATCATCTTGAGACCCGCCATTTCCGCCATCAGCGCCATCGACAGGTGCACGAAGCTGCCGTTGCCCGCCGACGCGTAGACGATTTCACCCGGGCGCTTTTTTGCCAGCGCCACGAACTCCTGCCCGGTTTTTGTCGGCAGCGACGGATGCACGACCAGCATGCCGACCTGGCGCGCCAGCGTGGTCAGGCCGGTGAAATCCTTCAGCACATCGTAGTTGAGCTTCTTGTAGAGATGCGCGTTGGCAACGTGGGTGGTGGATTGCACCATCACCGTGTAACCGTCGGCGGGACTCTTGGCGACGATTTCGGAACCGATCTGGCCGGCTGCGCCGCCGCGGTTGTCGATGATGAACTGCTGCCCCATGATTTCGGACACCTTCTGGAACACGATGCGTCCGACC
>JBFWOE010000200.1:0-4668 GCA_050250695.1 Burkholderiales bacterium | reverse complement strand
GGAGAATGACCTCCTTTTCCTTGGCGACCTCGGCGGCGGGCAGCGTCGAATGAAGCGCGGTGTCGGCGAGCAGGTCGATGGCAACCACGGTGTGCTCCGCCGGCACGTCGATGTAATAGACCGTGCGGTCGAAGGTGGTGTAGGCGTTGATGTAGCCGCCATGCGCCTGCACGGTCGCCGAGATTTCACGTCCGGCGCGGCGTTCCGTACCCTTGAAGAGCATGTGCTCGAGATAGTGCGAAAGCCCGGCGCCCAGCGCCCCGCCCTCATGGATGCTGCCGGTCCTGACCCAGACCTGCACCGATACGACGGGGGCTGCGGTGTCCCGTTTCAGCAGGACGACGAGACCATTGGGCAGCGTGTAACGCTCGCCGGGGTCGCGCCAAAGTTTCTCGAGCAGGGCTTGGTCGCGCTCACGCGCGGACGATGGCTTGGGCATGAAGGGTCGGCGGTCGGGGCTCAGGCGGAACCGGTGACGCGACCGCGGTTGCCGCGCACCCGGGCAGGCACGAATGGTTTTACGAACGCCTCGTCAAAGTCGTAAATGTCCGCAAAATCCTCGCGGCGGTCGCTGTCGGTTTTGCTGAACACATTGTACTCGATCAGGTTGAACACAATGCCGCCAAAGTCGGCGCAACGCGTTATGCCCCACTTGTTCAACACCGTCTTGGTCAGCGGACCGAACTGATCCAAGGCGTGGGTGCGTATGCCGGCCAGCAACTCGGCGCCGGTGACATGCTGCGACTTGCCGGTGCGCTCCGGGTTCTTACGCTTCAAATCCTTGACCGTCTGGTCCAGCGCCTGCCGGACAAAGTTGTAGGCTTTGCGATCAAACCTCGCATCCTCCTTGCTGATGAGTCCGACAATTTCGGTGAATTCCAAGTCTTGCATGAATATCAGGCCCAATGGCTAGCACAGCTGACCGCTGGCCGCAACTCCGCACCCCGGACGGGGGCGGGCTCCAGAACCACATGGGCGAGAGGATGTAAATAAGGGCATTTTTGGCCTATGAATTGTTTCAATCGGGAAAACTTCAACTCGCAATCCCGCGAATTTGCTGCATTAACGGTTTCCACCCCCGCCATGATCTCAGCGACCCAGTCCAACCATCCCCTGGCTGCAGGTTCAGTCGAGTCCGCGGCCATCCCGCCGCTCGCGGAAGCCCGCGCGCGCATCCGCAACGCGGGCATGCGCATCACGCGGCCGCGCATCGCGATCTTGGAGTCACTGCTCCGGCACGCCGGCCCGGTCAGCATCGAACGCATCCATCAGGATATCGGGGTCAAGGTGTGCGATCTGGTGACCGTGTACCGCTGCCTGTCCGCGTTTGAGACCCTCGACATGGTCCGCCGCAGCTACCTGCACAACGGCACCTGCCTTTACGAGATCACGCTCAGCCCGGTGCGCCATTACCACATCGTCTGCAAGTCATGCGGCAAGACCGACCGCGTCGACTACTTCTCCGTGGAAGGCATGGAGCGCATCATTCTGGACCGCGGTTACACCCAGGTCAGTCATGTAGTTGAGTTCTTCGGTGTATGCCCCGCCTGCCAGCAGGCCGTTCCCGCCCGCGGAACCAGCGTGACGATTCCCGCCGGGAATCGCACCTGAACAGGTCGTCAGATTTGAAATTCCGGACGCGGCGGAGGCCGCGTTTTTTTATTGGTCCGGCAAAGGTGACCGAAGCGGTGACAACCGCAAAACGACTTTTTTTAAAAATCAAACGTTGCCGGAAAACGATTTATACAGCTTTCTCGCCACAGCGGGCCGCTAACCAAAAGACTTAATTTCAAGTCCTAATCATACTGTTGGGCCGACACTATGAACTCCGAAGACTGGGAGAACGTTCGAGAGGAGTTGGTTCGCAATTCCGATGAGTATCGCGTGAAGCACGCGACGTGGAAGGGCGCCTACTATGCCGGCTGCCTTACTGTTTGCGGGATCGCGTTGGCCATGTCGCCGTTGCTTCAGAAAGAAGGACCGCTGTCGTTGTCACTCTCCTATTTGCTTTCACTCCTGTGCGTAGTGAGCTGCGCGTGCTGTCTTTGGAATATGCGTATCTTCATTCGGCTTTACGATGCGCTCGGATACGACGAGATACCAGAACACCCCGAGCAGATCACGGCCTACTACGAACGTCATTTGAAGAACGACCGCTGGTTCAAGAAACTAACGCCTGCTATGGGGAAGTTGAGGTCAAGCTTTTGATCAAGGTGGTTTTGGTTCTGTGGGCATGGGAGAGGAATGAAGCGGCTCCTTCGCGAACGGCATCGGTCGTCGACCGGGCCTTAGCCTGCTATCCGCGCGTGCGCCAGAGGACGCAGCGCATCATGATCGATTCAAGGTGGGCGCGAAGGAGTGACGGGCCGCCCCATCTTTGAGCACGGGCATGTCAGGGGCGCACCCAGGGGTCAGTCCGGGCGGCCCGCCGCTCCAAAGTCTAATTGGTCTGCAAGCCCAGGGCTGCTGCCGTGGTACGTCCTGTGGCGATTCGCCACAGGTCCACAGCCAACTGTCGGGCAATAGCCACGATAATCTTCTTTTTGCGGGCTCCACTGATATGCAGCCCCGCCAGGGCGGGCATCCATTTGGCGATGGCGCGATACTGTGGCTGGAACTTGAACAGCCGCCAGACCGCTTCAATCAACAGATGGCGCACGCGGGGATTACCGTGCCGGTTGATGCAGCCTTGCAGCCGCGATTGGCCGGAGGAGTGCTCGCTCGGGCACAAGCCGGTGTAACTGGCCACCTGGCGGCGATTGCGGAAGCGGTGCCAGTCGCCGATCTCACGGTGCAGCAGCTCCCAGGTCATCGGCCCCAAGCCCGTCGGCAGCCCGGCAGGAGCGGCCTGCTGCAAGCGCACGGTCAAGGACTGCAGTTCCGCGTCGATGCTGACCAGCACCCGTTGCCAGATCAGCAGCTGCGAGAGCAGGCCGACCGGTAGATCCAGAGTCGGTAGCACCTTCGGCTCCCACCAATCTTTCGGCAGGGTGAGGCCACACAGCAGTGCGGCACTTTTGCCCTGCAGGGTCAGGCGCACGCGCTCGTGCGCGAGAGCCTGGCGCTGGCGACCGATGGCGCGGGCCGCTTCTTCCGCTTCGCTGGGGATGCGAACCACGGCCAGAGCGCCCCGGTTGCCGGCCAGGTAGCGATCCAGGCACGAGCACAAGGCCGCGGCGTCCCGGCTGTCGGTTTTCACCCGCTCGCCGTAGCTGCTCCAGTCGCGCGGGCGCACAACCAGGTTTTGCACGCCCAAGGCGGTCAGCCGTCGGTGCAGCACGTAGCCGAACGGACCGGCCTCGTAACAGCTGTGCACGGCGTCGGCCCGCTCCAGCTGTCGACGCACGAAGGCCGGAAACTGCTCCGGGGTAAGCCGCTGGGCAGGCTGGGGAACCTGCGCATCGATCTGCCGAACCACCACAATCGAGCTGGCGTGAACGTCCAACCCGAGCTTAATTACTCCGGCGCGAGCGCCGGTCTCTGTCTGGATATCATTCGTTGATGTCATAGCACGGACAGCCTGGCGCCTCGCGCCCCGCTTGTCCGCCCCATGTCATCTTTCTGCCGCCCTCAAATATCATTCTTCCGGCTCATCTTCCAATCCGACGCCTGAGCTCGAGTACGGCCGGAAGTCTTTTCCCCAGTCCACGCCCACGACCCGCAGGCTCAGGTGCTCCCCGTCGACCCGCACGATGAGGTAGTGGTAGGGATTGTCTCCGCGTTGGGGGCCCGGCTTGACCAGATGATGGAGCCGCACCTTGGCGCTGGTGTTGGTCTCCAGATAGGCGCGCAAATCCGGCTCGCCATGGTAGGCATAAAGCGGGGCTCCGCCTCCGCCCGTGACAATTTGATCCAGCCGCCGGATTTTGCCGTCCGCCTCATAATGTTCCACCCAATGCTCGAAAAGATGCTCATGCCCGGTGAAGAGAACATCGAATTGATGCTCCCGAAAAAAGGGCATGTATCTATTCCTGACTTCTGCGGTCGGGGGCTCCACTTTGGCACCGCCATGCGGTCCGGAGGAAAAGGCCGGATGGTGGAAGAAGGCGATCACATGCCGGTAGCGGTTGCGATCCAGTCCTTCCACCTGCTCCCGCACCCAGTTGAACTGCGTCTCATCGGCGGCATTGGTCGTATCCAGGGCGATGATGAAAGTGTTGCCGTAGCCAAAAGCATAGGTGGGATAACCGGTCAGACGACGGGTGGTATTGTCCGCCGGAATCAGCCGATTCACCGCCGCCAGATAGTTGGCCAGCCCCGCCTGCCGGTTCGGCGAGTTGATACCCGTCGCGCTGGGCAGGTCGTGATTACCCGGAACTAGGAAATAGGGAATTCCGGCTTCGGTCGTCAGGCGGTTGATCAGTTGGACAAAACTGACATTCCACTGCCGTGGATCAGTCCCCTTCACCACCGCGTCGCCGGTCTGTAGCACGAACCGCACGGGAAAGGGCGTGCCCGCAAGTTTCCTGGTCTCGTCCAGCATGGAGTCGATCACCAGCGAATGTTCATACTGCTCGGCCCTGCCGTCGCGCCGACCGCGCGTATCGCCATAGACCAAAAAGGAAAAGCGGGTGACCCCGGCGCTGTTCTCCTCCGGCGGCAGCGGCTGCAGGGGCGGGTTGATTGCCTCCACGGTTTCAAAAGCCGGCTGGCCGGCCGGATCCGCCG
>JBFWOE010000199.1:0-4672 GCA_050250695.1 Burkholderiales bacterium | reverse complement strand
GGATACATGATCTTCTCGTCATCGAGCCTGAACGGCCACTTCGACAGGTGCTTGTTGGTGTTGTCGCCGATGGTGTAGCCCTTCCACGAATCGGGATTGAGGCGCGCCTGCTCCTCCTCCACCTTGTCGAGCCAGCCCTGATGCCCCGGCGTGAAGATCGCGTGGGAGAACATGCGCCGGGTGCCGGCCTCCTTGTTGACCTTTTCGCGCGCGGCGTACTTCATGTCGTTGGTCAGGAAGGAATACTTCGGATCCACCGAATACGAACCGCTGATGCAGGCGACCTTGGTGTCGCTGTCCATGAAGATTTCCTTGAAGTAGTTCGGAAACTTCAGGTCGTCTATGGTCTGCTCCTTTTCGCCGAGGTAGGAGTTCCAGCCGAGCTTGCCGACAGTGGCGCGCTGCGCGACGAAAGTCTTGATCGGGGTGTCGTCACGGAGGAAATGCGTGTGCATGTCCATGATGAACTGGTTCTTCAGGGACTTCGCGCGTTCGTTGGCCATTTCCGGCGTGGCGGCCTCGGCGCGGCTCACCATGTAAAACGGGCCGTAGGTCTCGTTCATTGCGACGAAGGCCGCCGCCATGCCGGCCGCGCTCTGGAAAAACCGGCGGCGGCTTACACCCTGCTTGCGCGCCAGTTCGCTGCCGTACTCCTTGACGCGTGCCTCGAACTCGCGCTGCTGCTCGGTCTGCGGGCAGGGCATGTATTCGTCGCTGGACACGCATTGCACCGGAATCGGCGACGGGAAAATACTCGATTCCGCAGGCGCTACCCGCGCAAGCTCTTCTGGGGTCAGCATGACTTCCTCCTGATGCCGGACTGCGACTGTGCGCTGAGCATGCGCCGCGGCGGCCGCTGCGGCGGCGCTTGTGTGTCCTGCGAGGGAAGCGGCGTCGGCAGATTCTGCGACGCGTGCCGGGCGCTGTCAAACCGCGCCGGCGGCGCAGTTATTTGACGACCTGCAGGCGCGGCCGGCCGCCGGGCGCGGGTGTGTCCGGCTTCGGATCGTCGGGTTTTTCCGGCGCAGACTGCGGTTGCGCCGCAGCAGCAGGAGCCGTGGACTGGGCTTCTGATTCAGCGGGGAAAATCATGCCCTGCCCGTTTTCGCGGGCGAATATGCCCGTCACCGCCGACATCGGGACCGAGCATTCGCGTGATACGCCGCCGAAACGCGCCGAGAACTGGATCAGGTCATTGCCGATGGTCAGCCTGTGGGTGGCGTCGTAGCTGAGATTGAGCACGATCTCGCCGTTCTTGACGTGTTCGGCGGGCACCCGCGTGTTTTCGTCCACCTTCACCGACAGGTACGGCGTCAGGCCGCTGTCGCAGGCCCACTCGTGGACGGCGCGGATCAGGTACGGCTTGGTGGAACGTTCGGCCATTTGCCGCGGATTACTTGCGCATCACTTTCTCGGACGCGGTCAGCGCGTCGATGTACGCCGGCCGGCTGAACAGGCGTTCGGCGTATTTCATCAGCGGCGCGGCCTGTTTGCCGAGCTGGATGCCATAGTGGTCGAGGCGCCACAGCAGCGGCGCGATGGCGACATCGAGCATAGAGAACTCCTCGCCGAGCATGTATTTCTGCTTGGCGAACACCGGCGCGATCTGGGTCAGGCTGTCGCGGATGGTCTGGCGGCCCTTGTCGGCCTGCTTCTGCGTGCCCTTCTCGATCGCCGTCACGTGCGAGAACATCTCCTGCTCGAAGCGGAACAGGAACAGCCGCGCGCGGGCGCGCATCACCGGGTCGGCCGGCATCAGCTGCGGGTGCGGAAAACGGTCGTCGATGTACTCGTTGATGATGTTCGATTCGTAGAGGATCAGGTCGCGTTCGACCAGCACCGGCACCTGGTTGTACGGGTTCATCACCGCAAGGTCTTCCGGCTTGTTGAACAGGTCGACGTCGATGATCTGGAAATCCATGCCCTTTTCGTAGAGCACGAAACGGCAGCGTTGGCTGAAGGGGCAGGTGGTGCCCGAGTAGAGTGTCATCATGATGGGTTTTCCGTGGCAGTGCAGCGGTCAGCGGGTCGTTTGTCGGGGCGGCAGAGGAACAAAGGGGCCGTGACGCGGCAACGCGCACGGCCCCGGATCGCGGGACTGGAAATCAGTGCACGTCTTTCCAGTACTCCTTCTTCAGTGCGTAGACCAGGATGAACAGCAGGCCCAGCGCGGCCAGCACCAGCATGCCCATGGTCTTGCGACTGGTGCGCACGGGCTCGCCCATGAACACCATGTAGTTAACCAGGTCGGCGACCATCTCGTCATAAGCTGCCTTGTCGAGCATGCCCGGCTTTTCCAGTTTCAGCGCCATCTCGGTTTTCAGGTAACCCGCGCCCTGCACCTTGCGCTCGACCAGAACCTGCTCGCCCTGCAGTTCCCACAGCGCGTGCGGCATGCCGACATTGGGATAGACAGTGTTGTTCCAGCCGGTGGGCCGCGCGGCATCGCGGTAGAAGCCGCGCAGGTAGGTATACAGCCAGTCGGCGCCGCTGCCGTCGGCGGAAGCACGCGAGCGCGCGATCACCGACAGGTCCGGCGGCGTCGCACCGAACCAGCTCTTGGCATCCTTCGGATCCATCGCGATGGTCATCAGGTCGCCGACCTTGACCCCGGTGAACACCAGGTTGTCGAGGACCTGCTGTGACGTGAGGCCGATGTCCTGCAGCCGGTTGTAGCGCATGTAGTTCGCGCTGTGGCAGTTCAGACAGTAGTTGACGAAATGCCGCGCGCCGCGCTGCAGCGAGGCCTGGTCGTCCTCCTTGATCGGCGCGCGATCGAGTTGCACATGATCGCCTGCGGCCAGCGCGAGCGCCGGCGCGAACAGCAGGGCGACTATTAATTTATTGATTTTAAACATGTTTTTTGCCATCACATGGTCACGCGATCGGGCTCGGGTTTGGTCTTGTCCAGCACCGAGTACCACGGCATCAGCAGGAAAAACGCGAAATAGAGCAACGTGCCGATCTGCGAGATCAGCGTACCTGTCGGCGTCACGGTCTGGGTGCCGTAATAACCCAGCACCAGGAACACGATGACGAAGACCGCCAGCGCGGCGCGGAACAGCGGACCCTTGTAACGGATCGACTTCACCGGGCTGCGGTCCAGCCACGGCAGCAGGAAAAAGATCAGCGTCGCCAGGCCCATCATCACCACGCCCCAGACCTTGGCCTCGATGACCCCGCCTTTCATCAGCGCGATCACCACCAGGCCGATCACCACCGCGGCCATCCCGATGCGCCGGTCGCGCACCGTGAACCAGATCAGCGCGGAATACGCCGCCACCCCGATCGCCAGCACCAGCATGAAGTCCTCGGTGATCGCGCGCAGGATCGAGTAATACGGCGTGAAGTACCACACCGGCGCGATGTGCGGCGGTGTCTTCAGCGAATCAGCCGGGATGAAGTTGTTGTATTCGAGGAAATAGCCGCCCATCTCCGGCATGAAGAACACCACCAGGAAGAACAGGAACAGGAACACCACCACGCCGACGATGTCCTTCACCGTGTAGTACGGGTGGAAGGGGATGCCGTCGAGCGGCCGGCCCTGCGCGTCCTTGTGTTTCTTGATCTCGACGCCGTCGGGGTTGTTCGAACCGACTTCATGCAGCGCCATGATGTGTGCGGCCACCAGGCCGAGCAGCGCCAGCGGGATCGCGATCACGTGGAAGGCGAAGAAGCGGTTGAGCGTGGCGTCCGAAATCACGAAGTCGCCGCGGATCCAGGTCGACAGGTCGGGCCCGATCAGCGGCAGCGCGTCGAACAGGTTGATGATCACCTGCGCGCCCCAGAACGACATCTGCCCCCATGGCAGCAGGTAGCCGAAGAAGGCTTCCGCCATCAGGCACAGGTAGATCAGCATGCCGAAGATCCAGATCAGTTCGCGCGGCTGGCGGTACGAGCCGTAGAGCAGCCCGCGGAACATGTGCAGGTAGACCACGATGAAAAACGCCGAGGCGCCGGTCGAATGCATGTAGCGGATGAACCAGCCCATCGGCACGTCGCGCATGATGTATTCGACCGAGGCGAAGGCTTCGGCCGCCGACGGCTTGTAATGCATCACCAGGAAGATGCCGGTGACGATCTGGATCACCAGGACCAGCATCGCCAGCGAACCGAAGAAATACCAGAAGTTGAAGTTCTTCGGCGCGTAGTACTGCGACAGGTGGTCGCGCCACAGCGACATCAGCGGGAAGCGCTGGTCGACCCAGGTGAGCAGGCCGCTGATCGGGGCGTTGAGCGGACCGGCGCCGGTGAACTCGACAGGTTCTTTTTTGGTAGCCGCCATGTTCGCTTACGCTCCCTTGCTGTCGTCGCCGACGAGGATGCGCGTGTCGGACAGGTATTTGTAAGGCGGCACCACCAGGTTGTCGGGGGCAGGCTTGTTCTTGTAGACCCGGCCCGCGAGGTCGAACAGCGAGCCGTGGCAAGGGCAGTAAAAGCCGCCCTGCCAGTTCGGATCAAAGGCTTCGGCCTGCTTCGCGAATTTTTCCACCGGCGAACAGCCGAGGTGGGTGCAAATGCCGACGACGACCAGGTATTCGTCCTTGATCGCGCGCATCGCATTGGCCGCGTAATCCGGCTGCATTTTTTTCTTCGAAGCGGGATCGGCGACGTTGCCGTCGTTGGCGCGTATGGTGTCGAGCATGTCCTTGGTGCGGCGGACGATCCACAC
>JBFWOE010000198.1:0-4749 GCA_050250695.1 Burkholderiales bacterium | reverse complement strand
GTTCATTATTTTTTGTGTGTATGCCGCAGGAATGGCCGTTGCCCTGGTAATCGTAGATGGCGCGCAGGGTGTTGAAGGCGTGGTCGAAATCGCGTTCCTTGTAAAGCGTCAGTACCGGCGACAGTTTTTCGCCGGAGAAGGGCGCGGCTTTGCCGGTACCGGTCTCCTCGACCATCAGGCATTTGGCGTTGACCAGTTCCGCGCGCGCCAGTCCGGCCACGGCGCAGATTTTTTTCACCGATTGCGCGGTGACTGCGGGCGACAGTTTGCCGCCGGGGAACATCGCCTGCTGCAGCACGGTTTTTTCGTCGGCGGTCAGCAGCGCGCCGCCAACCCTGGCCAGCGCCGCGATCATCCGGTCATACACTGCGGCGTGGATGATCACGCTGTTTTCCGACGAGCAGCTGGTGGCGTTGTCGAAGATCTTCGAACGCATGATTTTCTGCGCGGCATCGTCGAGGTCGGCAGTTTCGTCGACGATCACTGCGACGTTGCCGGCGCCCACGCCCAGCGCCGGCGTGCCGCTGGAATATCCGGCGCGCACATTGGCCTGCGAGCCGGTGACGACGACCAGGTCGCACTGTTTCATCAGTTCCTGGCTGGATTCCTTGGTCACCGGGTGCGGCAGCGTCTGCACCAGGTCGGCCGGCGCGCCTATGCGCGCGAATTCGGCGTGGATGAATTCGATCAGCCTGGACGCGGTCGAATAACCCTTCGGCGAAGGCGACAGGATCACCGCGTTGCCGCATTTGAGCGCGTTGATGATGTTGTTGGCCGGTGTCGCGCCGGGATTGGTCGACGGCACCACGGCGGCGACGACGCCGACCGGGCGCGCAATTTCGGTGATGCCCAGTTCGGGAATTTCGGCAAGCACGCCGGTGGAAATTGCGCCCTGCAGGTCACGCATCAGGCCCAGCGTCTTGCGGTGGTTCTTGTTGATCTTGTCGGCCACGGTGCCGAGCCCGGTGTCGCGCACGGCGATTTCGGCGAGTTCGCGGTTGCGCGCCGGCTCCATGATCGCCCAGCCGGCGGCGGTGGTGAGTTCGTCGAGCTGCGCCTGCGTGTATCCGGCAATCGCGGCCTGCGCCTTGCGGGCACGGGCCACGAGTCCGGCGACGGTTTGCGCGGCGGCGGATTTGACGGGGGATTCAACGGCGGACATGAGGTGTGCTCCTGATTACTTTCCGGCACGCTGTTGCTGCCGCAGGTGGCGGAACAGCGGCCAGATCAGCGTGATTATAGCGATGCACATGACGGTGCTGGCGACGGGGCGGGTGAAGAACACCGTCCAGTCGTTTTCGAAGCTGATCATGGTGGTCATGAAATTGGTCTCGGCCAGCGGGCCGAGGATCACTCCCAGCACCATGGGCGTGATCGGGAAGCGGAAACGCTCGAACAGCCAGCCGACGATGCCGAAGATCACCATCATCCACACGTCGGTCAGGCTGTTGCGCGCGGCGAAGGCACCGAGCAGGCAGCACATCACCACGTAGGCGGAGACGATGACTTCCGGCAGGTCGAGCACCTTGACCATGTACTTGGTGGCGATGTAACCGATCACGCACATCACGACGATGCCGACGAACACCGAGGCGAACATCGCGTAGATGATGTGGCTGGAGGTCTGGAATACCTGCGGGCCGGGTTGCAGGCCGTGGAGCAGGAAGGCGCCGAGGATGATCGCGGTGGCGCCGCTGCCGGGGATGCCCATGGTCACCAGCGGAATGATGGCGCCGCCCACCGATGCGGTCGCCGCCACCTGCGGTGCGACTATGCCCTCGGGGATGCCGCTGCCCATCTTGTGGCGGTTTTTGCCGTACTGGCCCTCGATGCCGTATGACAAAAAGGAGGCGACGGTGGCACCGGCGCCGGGCACGATGCCGATCAGGATGCCGGCGAGGCCGCCGCGGATGAAGGTGGCTTTCATCGCCAGCACTTCCTGCAGTTTAGGCAGCCGCGTGCGGATTTCGCCGACCTTGTCGAGCTGCGGCGACCTGAAGCCCTGTTCGAGGCGCATGAACACCTCGCCGAGGCCGTAGGCGCCGACCATCACCACCAGGTAGTCGATGCCGTCGGCCAGCAGCGGCACGCCGAAGGTGAAGCGGTGTGCGCCGTAGGTGTCGTCGACGCCGACGGTGGCGAGCAGCAGACCGGCGCACAGGCTGATCAGCGCGTTGGCGAGCGAGCCGCCGCCCAGCGACACCACGCTGGCAAGGCCGAAAAAGATGATCGCGAAATATTCCGGCGAGGAAAACGTCAGCGCGATTTTTGCCACCGGTTGCGCCAGCAGCACCATGGTGACGGCGGCGACCATGCCGCCGAAAAAGGCCGCGATCAGCGTCCAGCCCAGCGCCTGCGCGGCCTGGCCCTTGCGCGCCATCGGATAGCCGTCCCACAGCAGCGGCACGTCTATGGGTTCGCCGGGCACGCGGAACAGGATCGAGGTCCAGGCGCCGGCGTAGGTGCCGGAGACGTACATCGCCGTGAGCAGGATGATCGCCGGGATCACGTTCATCGCGTAGGTGAAGGGCAGCGCCAGCACCACGCCCATCACCAGCGTCAGGCCGGGCAGCACCGCCACCAGCAGGCCGAGCACGATGCCGGTCACCAGGAACAGCAGGTTCACCGGCTGCATGACCTGCGCGAAACCGTGCATCAGCAGTGTCAGCGTGCCGTCCATTCAGCGGATGCCCATCAGTTTCATCAGCAGTATCGTGAATTGCGCGAACGGTCCGCTGCCGATCGGCAGCGACACGTAGACCAGTTTCATGAATATGAATATCAGCAGCAGTGCGCCGCCGATGCTCAGTGCGGCGATCATCCGGTGCCGCCGGTAGCCGCCGATGTAGAGGAATGCCGCCAGATAGGCGGCGGTGGTCAGCGCGAAACCTGTGGTGGCGACCAGCGCGACGTAGCCCAGCGTCGCCGCCATGCCGACGAGCAGTTTCCAGGGATGCAGCGGCGCGGTTTCCGGCAGGTCCTCGGCGGTTGCGGTGCCGGTGCCGCCGGCGATGTCCTCGAGCACGCCACCCGCCGCATCAGGGCGCCCGGCGAACGCGATGCGCAGGATTTCGCAGACGCAGACGACCAGCAGCAGCACGAGGACCAGCCGCGGCCAGAAATCGGGGCCCAGCGTGTCGGCACGGCGCTGGAAATCGAACTGCATCGCGGTGCGGAACAGGAATGCACCGGCGGCGCCGGCCAGCGCGTAGGGCACGATGCGGCGCAGGCGGTCGCGATGCAGTTTCATGTAATGTGCGGCGGGATGCGCAGGCCGGGTGCGCCGGACCGGCGCACCGCGGACTGAGGTTTATTTCTTCGGTGCGTACTTGCGCATCGAGTCGAGCTCGCCTTTCATGAAGGCCACGGCGCCCGAGGCCGGCACGAAGCTGTCGGACTGGGCAAACTGGTCCTGCAGCCATTTTTTGTAGTCGTCGGTGGCCGCCACCTTGGCGAGCGCGTCGGAAACCGCCTTGATGCGCGGGGCCGCGGTGCCGGCTTTCATGACGATGGCGCGGAACTGGCTGATGATGATGTCGTGGCCGAACTCCTTGCCGGTGGGTACGTTGCTGAACGCCGGGAAACGCTTGTCGGCGAAAATGATGACGGGGCGCATCTGCTTGCCGTCGAGGAAACTCTTGACGTCGCCCAGCTGTTCATACATCAGGTCGGCATGGCCGCCGAGCACGGACGTGTAACGCTCGGCCGGTTTCGGAAACGGCACCGACTGCAGCTTGAGGCCCTTGCCGTTGAAGTAGATGACATGCAGGTCATCGGCACTGCCGAAGCCGGTGACGCCGACTTTCAGCGGGCGTTTTTTGGCCTCGGCTTCGACATCCTTCCAGGTTTTCAGCGGGCTGTTCTCGGCGACGAAAAATGCCGAAGGCTGCTGGATCATCACCGCGGCCGGCGTGAGGTCGGTGATTTTCCATTTCGGCGCCTTGCCCATCTGCAGCGCCAGCGTGTCGGCGATGAACACCGAAACGGAATAACCGTCGCTGGGCGAGGTCAGCATCTTGGTGAGCCCGGTCTGGCCGGTGGCGCCGGCGACATTGATCACGGGCAGCGACACGCCCAGGGCTTTTTCCAGTCCCGGCGCGATCTTGCGCGCCAGCTGGTCGGCGCCGCCGCCCGGCCCCCAGGGCACGACGAATTCGATCGGGCGTGAAGGATATTTCTCCTGGGCGTATGCGCTTGCGGTCACGGTGAAAGCGCCGGCGACTGCGATGCAGCTCGCAAGCAGCGTTCTTTGTAGCGGTGCGGTCATCATGCGATCTCCTTTGGTTTGTGCAGCGTTGCGCGCGGTTGGTTTTCTGTGCGGCGGCGGCCTGTGGCCGTCTTGTCTGTCGCCGGATAGCGTGCGCCATCAAGAGTAGAGAAAGCGCGGCCCAAATGCAAACGCTTTCATTTCTGTCCGCCGGCGGCGCCGGCATCACGCCAGGACGATGAAAAATGGTTTTTTAAAACAGCCTGTTACGGATCGTGTCGGGCCGCGCTGCGGCCGTGATTGACGCTGATCATCGCGGCTTGCGGTGTGGTGAGTGCGTGCCGCCGGCGTGCAGCAACGATCGTCGCTGCGCAGATGTCATCGCACGCGCTCTCCTGCGCGATGCGACATTGCAGTTTGCTGTGCGTGAGGTATAAAAGTTGCTAGACTCCGGGTTCCCGAAAAACGACAACACCAGTTTATGAAATGGCAGATAAAAAGTATTTCAAATTTGACGGGAAAATCGTTTTCATCGGTTTCGG
>JBFWOE010000197.1:0-4813 GCA_050250695.1 Burkholderiales bacterium | reverse complement strand
ATCCGGCGCAGCAGTTCCTGTTCGCTGGTATCCGATGGCAGACGGGTATCGAAGGTCTGCACGCCGGAATCACGGCAGGCGCGGGATTTGCTGCGCACGTAGACTGCAGAAGCCGGATCGTCGCCGACCAGCAATACGGCAAGGCCGGCCGGCCGGCCCTGGCGCGCAAGCTCTGCGGCCTTGCCCTGCAGTTCGCCCAGCAGCCCGCGCGCCATCGCGCTGCCGTCTATGATCTTTGCACTCACTCGATTAATCCTCTGGGGCCATCCAGGTCATGGCGCCTTGCCGGTCTTCCCTGCTGCCGGACTTTCAACCAGCTGAAAAAAAACCTCGTCATTCCTGATCATGCCGAGTTCGCTGCGCGCCCGCTCCTCGACGGCCTCCAGTCCCTGCTTGAGGTCCCTGACTTCCGCATCCAGCGCCGAATTGCGGCTCTGCAGCCGGCTGTTGGATGCGCGCTGCGCCTCGATCTGCCGCTCCATTTCCCATACCCGCAGCACCCCGCCCCTGCCCAGCCATAACGGGTACTGAATCAGCAGGACCAGGACAAAAAGCGCCAGTGCAAACAGACGCATGGCGTCAACCCGGCGGATCGCCCCGGGACTCCCGGTCAGCGTAACTGGTAGAACGCACCGCGCCCCGGGTAGCTGGCGGTATCACCGAGATCCTCTTCGATGCGCAGCAGCTGGTTGTATTTGGCCAGCCGGTCGGTCCGCGACAGCGATCCGGTCTTGATCTGCATCGCGTTGGTGGCCACCGCGATATCGGCGATAGTCGTGTCCTCGGTTTCCCCCGAGCGGTGCGATATCACCGCAGTATAGCGTGCGCGTTTGGCCATTTCGATTGCCGCGAGGGTCTCCGTCAGCGTGCCGATCTGGTTGACCTTGATCAGGATTGAATTGGCGATGCCCTGCTCGATGCCGCGCTTCAGGTATTGCGTGTTGGTCACGAACAGGTCATCACCCACAAGCTGCACGCGGCCGCCGAGTTTTTCGGTGAGGACTTTCCAGCCGTCCCAGTCATTTTCGGCCATGCCGTCTTCGATGCTGATGATGGGGTACTTGTCGACCCAGGCAGCCAGGTAATCGGCGAATTCGGGGGCTTTCAGGCTCAATCCTTCCGAGCTCAGCGTGTACTCGCCGTCCTCGAAAAACTCGGAGCTGGCGCAATCCAGCGCCAGTGCAACGTCGTCTCCGGGCCGGTAACCCGCCGCTTCGACCGCTTCGAGGATGACCTTGATCGCGGCCTCATGTTTCGGCAGCCGCGGCGCAAACCCGCCCTCGTCGCCCACCGCAGTCGCCAGCCCGCGATCCGTGAGCAGCTTGCGCAAGGCCTGGAAAACCTCTGCGCCGCAGCGCAGCGCGTCGCGGAAACTCGACATGCCGACGGGCACGATCATGAATTCCTGCATGTCGAGTCCGTTGTCGGCGTGTGCGCCACCGTTGATCACGTTCATCATCGGCACCGGCATCGCCATGGCCCCCGCTCCTCCCAGATAGCGGTGCAGAGGCAACCCCGACTCCTCGGCGGCGGCACGCGCGACTGCCATCGACACCGCAAGCATCGCATTGGCTCCCAGCCGCGACTTGTTCTCGGTGCCGTCGAGATCCAGCAGCGTGCGGTCGACAAACGCCTGCTCGGTCGCATCGACTCCGATCACCGCCTCGCAGATCTCGGTATTGACATGTTCGATCGCCTTGAGCACCCCTTTGCCGCCGTAACGCTGTGGGTCGCCGTCACGCAACTCGATGGCTTCACGGCTGCCGGTCGATGCGCCGGAGGGTACAGCGGCGCGTCCAAGAATGCCCGATTCCAGCAGTACGTCAGCCTCCACGGTCGGATTGCCGCGGGAATCGAGGATTTCCCTGCCGATTACATCAACGATAGCGCTCATTGCCGGTTCCTGGATTGGTCAGTCTGGTGGTTACAGGTTGTTTTCCGCGAAACCGTCGCGCTTGACCAGCACGTCGATTGCGGTGAGTGTCTTGAGCAGCGTTTTCATGTGCTGCAGCGGCCATGCGTTGGGTCCGTCGGACAGCGCCTTCTCCGGCTGCGGGTGCGTCTCCATGAACAGCCCAGATATTCCGCTGGCGACGGCAGCGCGTGCCAGCACCGGCACAAACTCGCGCTGGCCGCCGCTGCTGGTGCCCTGGCCACCGGGCAACTGCACGGAGTGCGTGGCGTCGAATACCACCGGGCACCCGGTATTGCGCATGATCATCAGTGAACGCATGTCGGAAACCAGGTTGTTGTAACCGAAGGATACGCCCCGTTCGCAGACCATGATGTTATCGGCGGTGCTGGCCGCCCGCGCCTTGTCGACGACATTGACCATGTCGCCAGGCGCCAGGAACTGCCCCTTCTTGATGTTGACCGGTTTGCCCGCGGCGGCGACCGCGCAGATGAAGTCGGTCTGCCGGCAGAGGAACGCCGGGGTCTGCAGCACATCGACCGCGGCGGCGACCTGGGCGATTTCATCGATGGCATGCACATCGGTGAGCACAGGAACGCCTATGGTCTTGCCCACGTCGGCGAGGATTTCCAGGCCCTTGTCCATGCCCAGACCGCGGAAGGACTTGATCGAACTGCGGTTGGCCTTGTCGTACGAAGACTTGTAGATGAAAGGAATATCCAGGTCGGCGCAGATGCGCTTGAGTTCCCCGGCGGTGTCCATGGCCATGGACCTGGATTCGACGACACAGGGCCCCGCAATCAGGAATATGGGCCGGGACAGTCCGATTTCGAAGCCGCAGAGTTTCATGGAGCAAATCGGGATCTGTTATGCGGCGCCGGCGGCGATTGCAGCCGTGGCCGGGCGCGTCGCAGACACGGGATGATGCAGCGACTTACGGGCCAGTGCCGCCTCGATGAACGACTTGAACAAGGGGTGTCCGCCGCGCGGGGTCGACGTGAATTCGGGATGGAACTGGCAGCCGACAAACCAGGGATGGCCGGGAAGTTCGATCATTTCGCAAAGCTCACCGGTCAGCGAACGTCCGCTGATCGCGAGGCCGGCCGCCTCCAGCCGCGGCAGGTAATGATTGTTGACTTCGTAGCGGTGGCGATGGCGTTCGACGATGCGGTCGGCGCCGTAAATCCGTCGCACCAGGGTTCCGGCTGACAGCGCGCATTCCTGTCCGCCCAGGCGCATGGTGCCGCCGAGATCCGATCTGGCGTCGCGGCGCTCGACGCGGCCGTCGCGATCCTGCCATTCGGTGATCAGCGCCACCACTGGGTGCGGGGTTTCAGGGTCAAATTCCGTGCTGTGTGCGCACTCGAGTCCGGCCAGGTGGCGTGCGCATTCGATGACGGCAAGCTGCATGCCCAGACAGATGCCAAGGTAGGGCACTCCGCGTTCGCGGGCGTAGCGTATCGCCTGTATCTTGCCTTCGACGCCGCGTTTGCCGAATCCCCCGGGCACCAGGATGGCGTCCATGTCTTCGAGACAGCCGGTGCCGCCGGTTTCGATGCTTTCCGAATCGACGTAATGGATGTGTATTTTCGAGGCGGTGTGCACTCCGGCGTGTATCAGCGCCTCAGACAGCGACTTGTACGACTCGGTCAGATCCACATACTTGCCGACCAGCGCAATGCTGACTTCCCGCTGCGGATGTTCCAGCGCATCAATGACCCGGTCCCAGCTCGACAGGTCCGCCGGCCGGGGATTGATTCCGAGCTTGTTGCAGACGATGTCGTCAAGATTCTGCCCGTGCAGCATTCCCGGAATCTTGTAGATGCTGTCGACATCGACGGCCGATATCACGGCATCTACGCTGACATTTGTGAACAGCGCGATCTTGCGGCGCTCCCCGTCCGGCAGCGGACGGTCGGCCCGGCACAGCAGCACGTCGGGCTGGATGCCGATTTCACGGAGTTCCTTGACCGAATGCTGGGTCGGCTTGGTCTTGATTTCCCCCGCCGATGCGATATACGGCACCAGGGTCAGGTGGATGAAGCAGGCGTTGTCCCTGCCGACCTCGATCCCCATCTGGCGGATGGCTTCGAGGAATGGCAGGGATTCGATGTCGCCGACGGTGCCACCGACCTCGACCAGGGCGATTTCGGCGTCGCCGGCGCCACGCCGGATGAACAGCTTGATTTCGTCGGTGATATGCGGGATCACCTGCACGGTGCCGCCAAGGTAATCACCTCGGCGCTCCTTCTTGATCACGCTTTCGTAAATCTGCCCTGTCGTGAAGTTGTTGCGCTTGCCCATGCGCGCGTCGATGAAACGCTCGTAGTGACCCAGATCGAGATCGGTTTCAGCGCCGTCTTCGGTGACGAAGACTTCACCGTGCTGGAAGGGGCTCATGGTGCCGGGATCCACGTTGATATAGGGATCCAGCTTGAGCATTGAAACCCGGATACCGCGGGATTCGAGGATTGCGGCGAGTGAGGCGGCAGCGATACCTTTGCCAAGTGAGGAAACTACACCACCAGTGACAAAGATATATTTGGTCATCTCATGATTGCCGACGTTTTCCTATTTTATCGCAATTCCGGCACTCGTCCAATTGCGCCGGTTCACGCCGGCTTGCCGCCGCGGGCCAGGTAGAGCCAGGTTTCAACCACGGTATCCGGGTTCAGCGACAGGCTCTCGATGCCCTCCTTCACCAGCCATTCCGCGAGGTCGGGATGATCCGATGGCCCCTGTCCGCAGATGCCGACGTATTTGCCGGCCTTGCGGCAGGCGGCAATCGCCAGGTGCAGCATGTGCTTGACCGCGGGATCGCGTTCGTCGAACGCATCGGCAATGATCCCCGAATCGCGATCCAGCGCCAGCGTCATTTGCGTCATGTCGTTCGAGCCTATG
>JBFWOE010000196.1:0-4819 GCA_050250695.1 Burkholderiales bacterium | reverse complement strand
AAAGCCGAACTGCGCCTGACTGCTGTCGGTAATTTCCCCGCGGGCGAGGAACCGCTGTCCCGCCTGTTTGCCGGTTCGCGCAGCCCGGATGCCGCGGCAAAGGGGGAAGACGGGCTGGTCGCCGACTTGTTCCACGGCGAAACCTGGCTGCTGATCGCCAGTTTTTTCGGTTTCGGCCTGTTGCTGTCATTCACGCCCTGCGTGTTGCCGATGGTGCCCATATTGTCCGGCATCATCGTCGGCCGGGGCCAACACATGACCCGTGCGCATGGTGTGCTGCTGTCGCTGGCTTACGTGCTGGGGATGGCGATCACCTATGCGCTGGCCGGGGTGGCCGCAGGCCTGTCGGGGGCGATGCTGTCGGCCGCATTGCAGAATCCGTGGGTGCTGGGCGGCTTCGCCGCGATTTTCGTCGCGCTGGCGCTGTCGATGTTCGGTTTTTATGAATTGCAACTGCCGACGGCGCTGCAGTCGCGGCTGGCCGGCGCCAGCAGCCGCCTGCACGGCGGTCACTACACCGGGGTTTTCGTGATGGGGGTGCTGTCGGCGCTGATCGTCGGTCCCTGTGTTGCCGCCCCCCTGGCTGGTGCGCTGCTGTATATCTCGCAAAGCGGTGATGCTGCGCTCGGCGGCAGCGCGCTGTTCGCGATGGCGCTGGGCATGGGGGCGCCGCTGGTGGCGGTCGGCGCCTCGGCCGGCGCCCTGCTGCCCAAGGCGGGACCGTGGATGGAAACCGTCAAACGGTTTTTCGGCGTGATGTTGCTGGCGGTGGCAATTTACCTGGTATCGCCGGTGATCCCGGTGACGGCACAGATGCTGGGCTGGGCCGCGCTGCTGGTGTTTACCGGAATTTACCTGCGCGCCATCGATCCGCTGCCGCCGGCCGCACGCACTTTTGCCAGGCTCAGCAAGGGCGCAGGTGTGATCGCACTGGTTGCGGGCATTGCCTTCCTGGTCGGCGCCTTGTCGGGCAGCCGGGACGTGCTGCAGCCCTTGTCCGGATTGCGTGGTACGGCGGCGGGTGCGCCAACCGGGCCTGGCGTGGCTTTCCAGCGGGTGGCTGACCTTGCCGAACTGGATGCGGCAATATCCGCTGCCGGCGGCAAAACCGTGATGCTCGATTTTTATGCCGACTGGTGCGTCAGCTGCAAGGAAATGGAGCGCTATACTTTTACCGATCCGGCCGTGCAGTCGCGCCTGGCAGGCATGGTCAAGATTCAGGCGGACGTGACCGCCAATACCGCGGAACACCAGGCCCTGCTGAAACGCTTCCGGCTGTTCGGACCGCCCGGCATCGTGTTTTTCGATCCGGCAGGACGTGAAATCCAGGGGTTGCGCGTCATCGGCTTCCAGCCAGCCGGCAAATTTGCCGAGGTGCTGGACCAGGCGCTGACTGTCCGGTGACACCGGCCAGGCGGGCACTGCTGGTGGCAGGGGTCGGCGGCGTGGCTGCTGCGGCCGGATACTTCGTCCATTTGTGGCGCATCGGTGCAGCGGGCCAGGTGCCGGCCGGTGATGCCGCCGCCGCGGCGATCCTCGACGGCCCGTTGCAAACCCTGGATGGCGCGACGCAGAACCTGTCCGGGTTCCGCGGCCGGGTACTGGTCATCAATTACTGGGCGACCTGGTGCGCACCCTGCCGCGAAGAGATCCCGCTTTTTGTCCGGCTGCAGCAGGAATACGGTTCCAAAGGCGTGCAATTTGTCGGCATCGCCATCGATCAACCGGACAAGGTGCGCGATTTCGCCCGGGAGTTCCGGATCAACTACCCGCTGCTGATTGCCGGCATTGACGCCATGGAACTGTCGCGCAAGGCGGGCAACAAGGCGGGGGTGCTGCCCTATACGCTGATACTCGGCCGCCCAGGCAATATTGCCGCCAGTCTGGTTGGCGGGATCAGCGAGGCGCGTATGCGCGCACAGCTGGATCCGTTGTTGTAGCTATTTCCCGGTAAAATCAGCCAAAAATCACATAAATTCCGGCTTCTCCGGGTAATTATCAGATCCGATCCGGCGACCGCAGGGGCGCGAGGCGATAGATCTCGGCTGTTTGGATGGTGAAATCACGCGGCGTTGCAGCGAATGATCGGGAGGGCTTAACTGCAGCAATAATGTAGACATTTGCCGTTAATTTAAGGCAAAATCCGCCATCTTGCCGGGATGTTGCTGTGATGGGGTGGTGGCTGCAGAGGGGCTGCAGACTTGGTCTTGCGCCGGCGATTATAACGGGAGTGCCATGGTGAGTCCGAAACATTTGCTGCTGTTGAACGGGCCCAATCTGAATTTGCTGGGAACCCGGGAGCCCGGAATTTACGGCGCGACGACCCTGGCACAGATTGAACAGCGCCTGCAGCAAAGGGCCGCGGCGGCCGGAGCATCGCTGGCCACGTTCCAGAGCAATGCAGAGGCCGAACTGGTTGACCGGGTGCAACAGGCAGGGCGGGACTGCGTCGATTTCATCCTGATCAATCCCGCGGCATTTACCCATACCAGCGTGGCTTTGCGCGATGCACTCGCGGCGGTGGCCATTCCGTTCGTGGAAATCCACCTCTCCAACGTGTTTGCGCGGGAATCCTTTCGCCGCGAATCCTATTTTTCCGATATCGCGGTCGGCGTCATCAGCGGTCTCGGCGCTGCCGGATACGAACTGGCGCTCGAATACGCGCTGGGCCATACCAAAAAGGGTTGAAACATGGATTTACGGAAACTCAAAACACTGATCGATCTGGTGCAGCAGTCCGGTATTGCCGAGTTGGAGATCACCGAGGGCGAGGAGAAAGTGCGTATCAGCCGCTTCGGCATGCCCGGCGCGACCGGTGTGCAGCTACCGACCGCAGTGCCGGTGTCGCAGACGGTGGTGCTGCCGGCCGAACCGGTGGAGCCGGCGGACCCTGCAGCCGCCCCGCCGGCGGAGGCCGCGGGCCATGCGGTGAAGTCACCAATGGTGGGTACCTTCTACCGGTCGTCCACGCCGGGCGCAAAACCTTTCGTCGAAATCGGCCAGGCCGTGAAAAGCGGCGACACCGTGTGCATCATCGAGGCCATGAAATTGCTCAATGAAATCGAGGCCGACCGTGACGGGGTCATCAAGGCCATCCTGGTCGAAAACGGGCAGCCGGTCGAATACGGACAGCCGCTGTTTGTCATCGACTGAGCACATTTTCCAACGCCGGCTGCGATCCGCCGGCCGCGGTTTTACGGGCCGCGCCCAACACGCCGGGAACATCCTGCAAACATGTTTGAAAAAATACTGATAGCCAACCGAGGTGAAATCGCGCTGCGCATCCAGCGCGCATGCCGCGAAATGGGCATCAAGACCGTGGTGGTGCATTCCGAGGCGGATGCCGAGGCCAAATACGTGCGCCTGGCCGACGAGTCGGTCTGCATCGGTCCGGCGCCGTCATCGGCGAGTTATCTCAACGTGCCGGCGATCATTGCCGCCGCGGAGGTCACCGATGCCGAGGCGATACATCCGGGATACGGCTTCCTCTCGGAAAATGCCGATTTTGCGGAGCGCGTCGAACAGAGCGGATTCACCTTCATCGGCCCCCGGGCGGAGACCATCCGCCTGATGGGGGACAAGGTCAGCGCCAAAAACGCGATGAAAAAGGCCGGGGTGCCGGTGGTGCCCGGCATGGACGGCGCCATACCCGAGGAACCCAAGGAAGCGGTGAAGATCGCACGCCAGATCGGTTACCCGGTGATCGTCAAGGCAGCGGGCGGCGGCGGCGGGCGCGGCATGCGCGTGGTTCACACCGAGGCGGCGCTGATGAATGCCGTGAACACCACGCGCGCCGAGGCGCAGGCGGCGTTCGGCAATCCGTCGGTGTACATGGAAAAGTACCTCGAGAAACCGCGGCACATCGAAATCCAGGTTCTTGCCGACAAGCACCGCAATGCGCTGTACCTGGGTGACCGCGACTGTTCCATGCAGCGCCGCCACCAGAAGATCATCGAGGAGGCGCCGGCGCCGTTGCTCGGCGCCCGTGCCCGCACACGGATCGGCGAACGCTGTGCCGAGGCCTGCCGCAAGATCGGCTATGAGGGCGCAGGCACCTTTGAATTTCTCTACGAGGGCGGCGAATTCTTTTTCATCGAAATGAATACCCGGCTGCAGGTCGAGCATCCGGTCACGGAAATGGTCACCGGGCTGGACATCGTGCAGTTGCAGATCCGTGTCGCCGCCGGGGAAAAGCTCACCCTGCGCCAGAAGGATGTCGTGTTGAGGGGGCACGCGATCGAATGCCGCATCAATGCCGAAGATCCCTACAAATTCACACCATCGCCCGGACGCATCACCTCGTTGCACATGCCCGGAGGGCCCGGCATCCGCGTCGATTCGCACGCCTATGCCGGCTATTTCGTGCCGCCCAACTACGACTCCCTGCTCGGCAAGATCATTGCCTACGGCGACACCCGCGAGCAGGCGATGGCACGGCTGCAGATCGCATTGTCGGAAACTGTGATCGAGGGCATCAAGACCAACGTGCCCCTGCACCAGGAGCTGGTGCGCGATACCGCCTTCCAGCGCGGCGGCACCAGCATCCATTATCTTGAAGAGCGGCTGGCCAAGCTGACCCGTGCCGAGTAGCGCGGCGGCAGAGCACCCGTCCGAATGAGCCATGCCCTGGTTGTGCGCGATACTGCAGATTGATGAGTCCGGTGTTGAGACGCTGGCCGATGCCCTGCTCGATGCCGGTGCGCTGGCGGTGGACGTGCAGGACGCCGCGGCCGGCACAGCGGAGGAGGCGCCGATCTATGCCGAACCCGGTGAAGCGCCTGCTGCTGGATGGCACCGCAACCGGGTCGGCGCATTGTTC
>JBFWOE010000195.1:0-4832 GCA_050250695.1 Burkholderiales bacterium | reverse complement strand
CCGCACTGTCGTATAGACCGCGCATTGTGGATGGTCCGCGCTATGCAAAGGAGCAAGCCGTTCGCGGATGGGTGACCGCTGGCCGTTTCTAATACCTGCCGCCCTGCTGGCGGTCAGGAAATACCAAGAGAGCATCATGACCAAGGGCAGGCTGCTGCTGGCAGCCATTCTCGTCGGGCTGATTGCGGCGTTTTTTGCACTCGATCTGAACCAATACTCGAGCTTGGACTATATCAAGTCGCAGCAGGCGCTGTTGGATGCCCGATATCGCGAGAATCCGCTACTGACCGCCGGCGTGTTCTTCCTTGTCTATGTTGTGGTCACTGGCACATCCCTGCCTGGTGCGGCGCTGCTGACGCTTGTGGCCGGTGCGATATTCGGTCTGCTCTGGGGTACGCTGATCGTTTCATTTGCTTCAACCATCGGCGCGACCATGGCGTTTCTTGCCAGCCGCTTCCTGTTTCGCGATGCCATTCAGACCCGCTTTGGTTCGCGTCTGTCGGCTATCAATGAGGGAATCGGTCGCGAAGGGGCGTTCTACCTTTTCGCGCTGCGACTGGTGCCCGTGTTCCCGTTCTTTGCGGTCAACCTGCTGATGGGCCTGACAGCAATGCGCGCCGGTACCTATTACTGGGTGAGCCAGCTGGGCATGCTTGCCGGCACCCTTGTTTATGTGAATGCAGGAACGCAACTGGCTCGGTTCGATTCGCTGCAAGGACTGGTTTCCCCCGCACTGCTCGGCTCGTTCGCGCTGCTGGGTATTTTCCCGCTGGTCGCGCGAAAGGTGCTTGATGTAATCAAAGCTCGCAAAGTGTATGCGCCCTGGGCGCACCTGCGGCCGCAACGCTTCGAGCGCTATCTGGTGGTTATAGGGGCAGGCTCGGCCGGGCTGGTATCGGCCTATATCGCGGCTGCGGTAAGGGCGAAGGTGACCCTGGTGGAGAAACATCGCATGGGCGGCGACTGCCTCAATACCGGCTGCGTTCCCTCAAAGGCGCTAGTCCGTTCGGCCAGGCTGCTCGCGCAATCGCGTCGCGCCACTGACTACGGATTCAAATCCATGCGAGCGGAGTTCGACTTTGCCGACATCATGGAACGAGTGCAGCGCGTGGTGAGGAGTGTCCAGCCGCATGATTCGGTTGAGCGCTATGCCGCACTGGGCGTGGAGTGCCTGCAAGGAGAGGCCCGGATCGTCACCCCCTGGGAGGTGGAGGTAACCGGGGCCAACGGCGATACACAGCGAATTACGACCCGGACCATCATCGTTGCCGCCGGCGCTCGCCCATTTGTCCCGCCCATTCCTGGCATAGAGGCTATGGATTGCCTCACCTCGGACACGGTCTGGAATCTGCGCGAGCTGCCACGACGGCTGGTGGTGCTGGGCGGCGGGCCAATCGGTTGCGAGCTCGCGCAGTGTTTTGCGCGCTTCGGATCTCAGGTAACCCAGGTGGAAATGCTGCCGCGACTGATGATGCGCGAGGACCCGGATGTATCGGGTATGGTACTGGCACGCTTTCGCGCGGAAGGCGTGGAGGTGTTGACGGACCACAAGGCCGTGCGCTTTGCATGCGAGGATGGTGAGAAGGTCCTGTACGCCGAACATGCGGGCCACGAGGAGCGCATTGTCTTCGATGCGCTGCTGTGCGCGGTAGGGCGGGTGGCCAATACCGCCGGTTATGGATTGGAGGCGCTGGGCATACCGGTGACCAACTCGCGTACCGTCGAAGTCAATGAGTTCATGCGGACGCGGTACCCGAACATTTACGCCTGCGGCGACGTGGCCGGCCCCTTCCAGTTCACCCACACCGCCGCGCATGCGGCATGGTATTCGGCGGTCAACGCGCTGTTCGGGCATTTTCGCTCGTTTCGCGTGGATTTCTCGGTGGTGCCCTGGGCAACCTTCACCGACCCGGAGGTAGCGCGCGTGGGCCTGAACGAAACCGATGCCAGGGCCGGCGGGGTAGCGTTCGAGACCACGGTGTACAGCATCGACGACCTGGATCGCGCCATTGCTGACGAGGAGGCGCATGGCATGGTCAAAGTGCTGACTGCTCCAGGCAGCGATCGCATCCTGGGCGCCACCATTGTTGGCTCGCACGCCGGCGACCTTATCATCGAGTTCATCGGTGCAATGCGCCATGGCATCGGGCTGAACAAGCTTCTGGGTACCATGCACATCTATCCTACGTTGGTCGAAGCGAATAAATACGCCGCTGGCGCCTGGAAGCGCGCGCAGGTCACGCAAGGTCAGCTCGACTGGCTGCAGGCCTTCCATGAGTGGGGACGCGGCGAGGCGGGCTTGCGCGGTGTCGCCGGCAAGCTGCCGGCGCTGCTGACAGACCGAAAGCGTGCCTTCAGCCAGGCACGGGACTGAAATGCCGGCCATGCGCACAAGCACTTTGCCGTTGCTGCGATGAAACTGCCTACCATGCTGACGGTTCTGCTCGCGATGGCCGCGGTACCGGATATGGCCCTGGCGCAGTTCGATCATACGCACTCGGCATGGAACACGCTGCTGTCACGGCACGTGGCTGTGCAGGAGGGTGGCCATGCGACGCGGGTGCGCTATCGGGGCTTTTCCGCCGACCGTCCGTCCCTGCGCGGCTACCTGGCCTCCCTGTCGCGAGTGACGCCGGCGGAATATGAGGGCTGGTCCAAGCCGCAACGGCTTGCCTTCCTGATTAATGCCTATAACGCCTTCACCGTGGAGAAAGTCCTTACCCGCTATCCGAACCTCAAGTCCATCCGCGATTTCGGTTCGGTGTTCGGCAATCCATGGAAGGACCGCTTCTTCACGCTGCTCGGCAAGGCGCAGCACCTGGACGGCATCGAGCACGAAACCATACGGGCACCGGGCGCTTTTGATGAACCGCGCATTCATTTCGCGGTCAACTGCGCCGCGATCGGTTGCCCGGCGCTGCGGGAGGAGACCTATGTGGCGGAAAGGCTGGATGACCAACTTGAGGAGCAGACAGTGCGCTTCTTGTCCGACCGTAGTCGCAATCGAACTTCAGATGGATCGATCCTTGTGTCGAGAATCTTCGATTGGTATGGATCTGATTTCACTGTCGGACACCGCGGATGGAGTTCGATCACTCGCTTCATGGCGCAATATGCCCAGTCTCTGACTGACCGTGAGGAGGACTTTCGGGCGGTTCGCAACGGCAAATTGACGATCGGATTCCTGGAGTACGACTGGCGATTGAATGATGCGAGCAATTGGAAATGATCGGGTACAGTATTCGACCGACGCGGAGCGCGATCCGCCAAGTTACTCAACATTTTTCCTTCGAGTAGCCTCTCACGCCGACAATGCAATCAACCCATCCCCGTTCGTGAGAAATGCGGTCGGCGGCGTTCAAGATACGCTCGTGCACCACAACCACCTCAGTTGCCCCATTGCGAGCATTGAACGCGACCGTGACACGTTCAGAATGCGTGACCGCTTTACCCCCTCTCCAAGTATAGACGAGTTTGCGCGGGGATTCGATGACCTCAAATTCGCCCTCGATCCGAATTACGCTGCCATCCGGCAGGCAGTTGGCGATTTCGTATCGGCCGCCAACGCGAAGGTCAACCTCCGCACCGGTGCAGATCACATCAGAGGGTCCCCACTATTTTCAGATGTTCTGGCTGCATCCACGCCACGAACAGGAAATCCACGCTGGCATCGATGCTCTCCGGACGACGAGACTGAGCTTCGCATTCGGGTTTCTCAGAGATCAGCGGTCCTTGACGGCCTTGCCCGCTCGGGCAAAGCGGGCAAGAGATGGAGCGTGCTGATCCAGAACATCTGGTACTGCTCCAGCTATTGCCGGGCATCCAGAAGCGGCCCGGCAGCAAGTGAGCAGCGATGTATGCGGCCATCGATCGTCCGTTCTATATGTCTCGCGCCTTCAGGCACTCGCAAGTGCTTGGAAACCGCAATACGCGACAACTCGAAGGGCTTATGACCTGCCCAGGTACTTATAATAGTCAAGCGTCAACGCTTGTGCCCGCGATAGCGATTCATGACCTGTAGCGCAAACACGAAACTGCACAATATTCGAGCGACGGCGGCGTGATAGCCGCGCAGAATTGACGGTGACAGGCGGCGGGTTAATAATTCGACTTAGGGATTTAATTTTTTGATGAGCGATAGTTTGAAAAACATCCACGCGTCCTTGGCTAGTTGGTTGGCGAGCGTTCTAGAAACGATGCGCGCCGGTCTGTCGGTTCCCATATCTCCTTCCCACGATCCCGATATTGGGACTGCGAAAACTGACCCAGACTTTGATCGCTGGCTACACAACGACCCGATGGTTACCGGGAATCCGGCCAGCCGCTACGGCGACGACGCGCCTGGATACCTGACCGGAAACGGGCTCGGCAGCTTGGAGATAGGCGCGGCCGATGACTGAAGCACGGCCGTACCTACTGGTTCCCCGGCGTTCTCTTACCGTAGGTCGGACTACGGACTTCTTGTGGTCCTGCAGGCTGTTCGGCCGGAGCGGTTGATACTGCAGTGCCTTGTGTTTCGTGCTTTGGGCCGGCGGCTGGTACACCGTCCTTGTCGAAGTGCCACTCGCCGATACTCGGCCTCTCAGGGGGCCTCCCCAGTCTGGCGCGGTTATCGGTCTGAGCGCCCACGGTGTCCCACACTGCTTGATTTCCCCCATGGTGCGGGCTCAGTTTTCCGGCCTTTACTGTCGCGTTGTAATCCTTACTCAGGGTGCCTTGCTCCTGCGAGACTTCGCGCCGACGCCTCTCTATGGTCGCGGAAGCCTGCGTTTCGTTCGAACTGACCCGCGCCCCAATGTCGTTGTCAACGGTTTGACCAGGCGTGGCGCGCT
>JBFWOE010000194.1:0-4911 GCA_050250695.1 Burkholderiales bacterium | reverse complement strand
AATCCCTGGCTCGACTGCGCGGTGGACTGGGACGCCACCATCGCTTATCGGCAGTATCTGTGGAGCCTCGGGCTCGGCGTCGCCGAAGCCATGGACACCGCGCAGCGCGGCATGGGCATGGACTGGCCGGCTTCGTTCGAACTGATCCGCCGCTCGGTTGCTGCTGCGAAAGACGTGCCGGGCGCGCTGCTTGCCTCCGGCTGCGGCACCGACCAGCTCGCCCCTGCCAACGCGCGCAATCTCGACGACGTGATCCGCGCCTACGAAGAACAGATGGCTGCGATCGAAAAAATCGGCGGCCGCCTGATCCTGATGGCGAGCCGCGCGCTGGCGCGCGTCGCCAAGAGCCCGGCAGATTACGAAATAGTCTACGACCGTTGCCTGCGTCAGGCGCGCGAACCGGTGATCATCCACTGGCTGGGCGACGCCTTCGACCCGGCGCTCAGGGGTTATTGGGGAACCGACGATCCGGCCGCCGCGGTAGACACCGCGCTCGGAATAATCGCCGCCCATGCCGACAAGGTCGATGGCATAAAGATTTCACTGCTCGACGACGCCATCGAAATCGCGATGCGCCGCAAACTTCCGGCGAAGGTGCGCATGTACACGGGGGATGATTTCAATTTCGCGCCGCTGATCGCCGGCGACGGCCGGGGCACGCTGCCCAACCACCGGCACAGCGACGCCCTGCTGGGGATTTTCGACGCCATCGCCCCGGCAGCCAGCGCCGCGCTGCTGGCACTGGCGCAGGGCGACCAGCAGAAGTTCGACGCCATCCTCGCGCCCACCGTGCCGCTTTCGCGCCACATCTTCCAGAAACCCACCTGGTATTACAAAACCGGCGTCACCTTCATGGCGTGGCTGAACGGCCACCAGTCGCACTTCACCATGGTTGCCGGGCAGCACAGCGCGCGCTCGTTGCCGCACCTCGCGGAACTGTTCAGGCTGGCGGATGCGGCGGGCCTGCTGACAAAACCGGAACTGGCGATGCAGCGGATGAAGACGCTGCTGGCTTTCCACGGAATGAACTGACGGCGCACCGCGCATTGATCGTCAATGGCCAAGCCGATACACTGCACCGCACTCTAACCAAAAAAATTACGCCTGTAACCAGGGCGATCACAATACAAGGAGGCTCCATGGCATTAAAACAACGCGCCGCTGCGCCGGCGCTTTGCTGCGGAATTCTGACGGCGTTCACCGCGTTTTCACCGGTGGTCAATGCGCAAACCTATCCTGCCAAACCGGTCAGGATCGTCGTGCCTTTTGCCGCCGGCGGGGGAACGGATGTCATCACCCGCCACCTTGCCACCGGCCTGACGGAATCGCTGAAGAGGCAGTTCATCGTCGACAACCGCGCGGGCGCCAACGCCATCGTCGGCACCGAGGTCGTATCCCGTTCGCCCGCCGACGGTTACACGCTGCTCTTCGTTTCGAGCCCGCACATGGTCAACCCCAGCATGTATGCAAAGCTGCCTTACGACACCATGCGCGACTTCTCACCGGTTTCCCGCGTGGCTTCTTCGCCGTACTTCCTGGTGGTCCATCCTTCACTGCCTGCGCGCAATGTCAGGGAATTCATCACGCTGGCCAAAAAACAACCCGACCAGATTCTTTACGGCTCCGGCGGCACGGGCAGTTCCGCACACCTGACGGCCGAACTGTTCGGCCAGATGGCCGGCGTGAAAATGCGTGAAGTTCCGTTCAAGGGTGCGGGCCCCGCGCTGATCGGCACCGTCACCGGCGAAATCGTCGCGGTCTTCGGCAACGCGCTCACGGTGAAACCGCACATCGAGAGCGGACGGCTGCGCGCGCTGGGCATCGCCAGCGAGCAGCGCTCGGAGTCGGCGCCGAAGATTCCGACGATCAGCGAAGCAGGGGTGCCCGGTTTCCATTCGGAAGCCATACTCGGCATGCTGGCGCCCGCGGGCACGCCCCAGGCCATCATCAACACGCTCAACGCGGAAACCCACAAGTACATGCGCCAGCCGAACAGCGTGACCACCATGCGCCGCATGGCCGTGGACATCAAGCTGAGCACGCCGGAGGAATTCGGCAAGCTCATCGAAGCGGAAATGCAGCGCTGGGGCAAGGTCATTCGCGCGCTGAAACTCAAACCGCGTTAACCGGCCCTCGCCTCGCGCACCACGCTGTCGTCGATCAGCGCCGCCAGGGCCTGCCGGGTGCGCGGGGCGCGACCTTGGACCCTGGCGATCCACGGTTCCTGCCGCCCGAACACTTCTAGCAGGTCAGTGGCCAGCGTGCCAGGGTAGCTGAAATACGGCCACGCGTTGCGCACCGTGGCCAGGTCCAGCCCCGCCGCTTTCGCCACCAGCTGCCAGCCGGCTTCCGGCTCCACTTTCAACTGCCGGGCAGCCTCAATCAGCGCCCTGACAAATCCGACGATGCGCTTGCGCATCACCGGATCGTCGAGATTGGCCTGCGTGGTGCAGAGGTTGAATTTTTCTGTGTAGAGCGCCGGATCGTAAAACTCGACGGCGTCATCGCCGATGGCCCTGCGGGCCCGCTCGACCTGCGGTTCCCACAGCGCTACGGCATCGATCAGCCCAGATTGCAATGCCTCCGGGAGCCGGCTGATCGGTCTGTCGGTATGCGCCATGAAATGCTCGCAGACGACATCACTGATTTTCAGGCCGGCCGTAGCCAGCATCACGCCGAGAAAATATTCCGCCGACGATTCGCGCTGGATGCCCACCCGCTTGCCGCGCAGGTCGGCCAGCGTGGCAATGCCGGCCGAACGCCGGGCAACGACGCGGTATGGACACTCCGCCACGGTAAAAATGAAGCGCAGATCGGGATGCGCCGCGGATCCGCGCAGGGCCTGGGTTTCGGAGTTGGTGGCGATGTCGGCCTGCCCGGACGAGGTCAGGCTCGCCAGTTCGCTCGCCTGCCCCCACAGCGCCATCACGCTCCCGTGTTCCAGCACGGTTTTCCCGGGGTAGAAACGGTCGGCAGCCAGCAGCACCGGCGCCATTTCCAGCAGGGAGAGGTTGCCGTAGATGCGCAGTACGTCGCCGGCACCGGTATTCGGTGTATTCATCAGTGAACCCTGGTCTGGACTGGCGGGGACTGTATAGGCCGCGCGCATGCACGGTCAAACATCCGTCCGCATTGTAACGGGCGCTGTTTCGCCTGTGCTAACCTGCAACGCCTGTCGCCACCACCATAACCATCCAGCCATCATGTCCGACACCACCACCGACAGCCCGATCGTCGACAGCCACGCCCACGTCTACACCACCGACATGCCGCTGGCGCCCACGGCCTGGCACAAGCCGCCGCACGATGCCACCATCGACCAGTACGTTGCCACGCTGGACAAACACGGCGTTCAGTACGCGGTGCTTGCCGCAGCAAGCCTGTTCGACGATTACAACGAATACTCGATCGAGGCTGCGCGCAAGCACAAACGCCTGCGCACCACGGCCATCGTCAAACCGACGATGGACCCCTACGTGATGCGCATGATGAAGGACGACGGCGTGGTCGGCGTGCGCTTCCAGTGGCGCAACGTGAAAGACATCCCCGACATCACCACCGCCGAATATGCCAAGTTCTTCCGCCGCGTGCGCGACCTCGACTGGCATGTGCACATCAACCAGACCGCGGACAAGCTCGCCGCGCCCATCGCCACGCTGCAGGCCGCAGGGGTGAAACTCGTCATCGACCATTTCGGCCATCCGCAGCAGGGCGATGCGCAGTGCCCGGGTTTCCAGGCCGTGGTCAGGGCAGTCGACAACGGCCGCACCTGGATCAAGATGTCGGCCGGCTACCGCTTCCGCTCGCCGCAGGTCGCGCAGGACTGCGCGCAGGTGCTGCTCTCCCGCGTGGGCCCGGACCGCCTGCTCTGGGGCAGCGACTGGCCTTTCGCCGCGTTCGAGGACACGATGCGCTACGACACCGCCATCGAACACTTCAGGCAATGGGTGCCGGACGCGAAAACTCGCCGCATCATCAGCGGCGAGACGCCGCTGCGGCTGTATTTCGCCTGAGCGGCCCGAGCGCCGCCCTCAAAGGGTGCTGCCTTGGAGCGCAATCTGCTTCATGTCGGGATCGCCAACTGCGTATGTTCGACGCAGTCTTTTCGGCCACCAAATCACGCCTTTAAGCCTGCAAACGCGCTCAATTCCTGATCTTTTTATTGCTTATCATGGCGTTGCACTGGTCCGATCCCGACTCCTGTCGGCTGGTGACACAGGAGATAAAGACGCTGCTCGCGCTGCACGGGGCTGCCTGAACACGCCAATCGTGATCCCTTGATAACATTACATGTGACCCAGCCTGTACCATCCATGCAGAATGCCTGGGCCGAGATGACTATCGAAAATGCAGTCGTAGCGTAAAAGTCGAAGCGCTGTCGCCTTTGTTGATGACAACCATGTGATGCTCCCTGGACAACACCGTGCCCCGCCATTCAATGTTCGGCGAGTAAACATCACCTTCAGCCACGCTTGCACCTGGCAGCGCCCGCCTGTTTTTCCACGGCACGGGCTCTGCCTTGAGATACCCGCTGTCCCATACCGTGAATCCCACTTTCCGGGTTTCGGACTCGATGCTGACCTGAAGGTCGTTCTGACCGGGCGGCGGCAAAATTACATAAGGAATGCTCCCACCCGGCGCCAGTGTTCCGGTGGCGGCGGCCGCACCGGATACGATCTGCAGCTGCACCGGCAAATCTTCCGCGGCAACTGCGGCGACCGAAAACAGCAGCACGCAGGCTCCCGCAAGCACCGGGCTGCCGCCGTTCATCTGTCTCATCACTCATCGTCCCCGGCACCGGTCCAGCGCTCATGCGCATGCACGTCGTAGCCGAAATCGGCATTCATCAGCAGGTCACGCCAGTCCTTTTGCGCAAGATCAATGGCCTGACGCAGGCCTTGCAGCGTGCCC
>JBFWOE010000193.1:0-4937 GCA_050250695.1 Burkholderiales bacterium | reverse complement strand
TGCCTGCGGCTTGATGCCGAACGGAAAAGCGCAATCGCAGACGCTGTCGACCTGCATCGAGCGCAGGTTGTCGCGCGTCATCAGTCTGACCGGCAACACTTCCATGGCTGCCGCCTGCAGCAATGACAAGGTGCGGCCAAGCCCGATGATGGGTCGCCTGCAGCCCGTGGTTGCGCCGACCCAGGCCACGAGTTCGCGCAGGCTGTAACGTTTCGGCCCGCAAAGGTCGTAGCGGCCGCCGAAGGTCGTGCGGTCGGCAAGCGACCGGACAAAAGCGGCCGCGACATCGCCGACATAGACCGGCTGGAACCGAGCTTTGTGTCCGGCCAGCGGCAACACCGGAAACATCCGCAGCAGCCCGGCAAACAGGTTCAGAAAGTTGTCTTCCGGCCCGAAAATCACCGACGGCCGGAATACCGTCACATCGAGCCCCGAATCCAGCACCAGGTGTTCCGCTTCACCCTTGCTGCGCAGGTAGTTGCTGGGGGCATCGGGCGCGGCCGCCAGCGCGCTCATGTGCAGCAGGCGCCGCACCCCGGCATCGCGGCATGCCGCGACCACCTTGCGTGCAAGTTCGACATGGGCTCCGCCGAAACCGCCCGTGCCGCGGCCGTCGTGCAGCACCCCGACCAGGTTGATCACCGCATCGCAACCGCGGATGGCCGCGGCGAGGGCAGCAGGATCATGTACGTCGGCGACCATCACCTCCACCGTCGGCAACAGGGTCAGTACCTTGGCGCGCTCGCGGTCGCGAGTCGGCACGCGCACGCGATAGCCGCGCCCGGCCAGCTGCTGGCACAGGTGTCGGCCGACAAAACCGGAGCCGCCGATGATGCAGATGTCGGTAAATTGCATCAGCTGATTCTACCCCTGGCCATGTCCGCCCCAAGCCGCGGCGTCACGGCGTGTCCCCCAGCGATTTCTCCCGGTTGCGAACGCGCGGCTCGATGACACCGATGCGTGCCTTCAGCGACTGCAACTGGCGGCTGAAGTTGTGCGCGTAATAACTGGAATTCGCCATCACCTGTTTTACGTAATCTCGGGTCTCGTTGAACGGTATGCTTTCAGCGTAGATCGCCGCTTCCATGCCGTCATTGGCACGCCAGCCGCGGGCGCGGCCCGGCCCGGCGTTATAGGCTGCGGAAGCCAGCACCGGGCTGCCGTCCAGTGTGTCGAGCACGTGGCGCAGGTAGTAGGTGCCGAGGCTGATGTTGGTTTCGACTTCGGTCACCTTCGACCAGTGCCAGTTGCGCAAGCCGATCTTGCCGGCGACCCAGCGCGCAGTGGCAGGCATCAGCTGCATCAGGCCACTGGCGCCGGCGCTTGACCGGGCGCGCACTATGAAACGGCTTTCCTGGCGTATCAGGCCGTTGACCCAGGCTTCGTCCAGATCAAGCTGGTTCGCCGCCGATTTCAGCTGGTCGCGGTACGGTGCCAGGTAGCGCAGCCCGAAATCATGTTCGAATACCGTGCGGTCCGCGGTGTTGATGGCCCGGTCCCAGACCGAATTGCGGCGGGCGATTTCCGCCGCTGCCAGCAACTGCCGGTCGTCGAACCCGCGGATTGCCCACAGCCATTCGCGCACGCCCTCCAGGCGGGCATCCAGGCGAAACAGTTCCAGTGCGCGGCGGATACCCGGGCGTTCCGCGATGGCGCGGATTTCCTCCTCACCCGGCCGGTAGCCGACATCGGGCGCACGCACTGCGCCGCCGATCTCCTCGAGCGCGAGCTGGCCATAAAAGCCGTAATCCGTCGACAGCGGTTTGAGCAGGGCGACTGCTTCGTTTTCGCGCCCTACCATTTTAAGCGCACGCGCCTTCCAGTAGCGCCAGGCCGGACGTTCAGCCTCTTTCGAGGTCATCGCATTCACGGCCTCCAGCACGTCGCTCCAGCTCTGCGCGCGCAGGGCGGCGCGCGCCTTCCACGCCAGCTGCAGGTCGCTCATGCCGGCAGCACGCGAAAACCAGTCGAGGGCGTTCGGGTCGTGGCGCAGCGCGGCGAAATAACCCAGCATGCCCCAGACATAGGCCTGCTCGTCCTCGGAAAATCGCGGCGCCAGCTTGACCCAATAGGCAAACGCCTGCTGCGGTGATGTGCGTGCCAGCCGGTACACCGCGAACATCGCGGTTTCACGTGCGGCGCGCGATTTGAGATTGCCGACACCCCTGCCGAGATACCCCGCCGGATTGCCGTAAATGCCGGACAAAACACGCGCATCCGGAGCCTGGCCTTTGGGCAGATGGGCGGCAACCCGGTTGGCCAGCGTCACCTGTCCCACCTCGAGCGCAAGGCGGACGCGTGTCCAGATGTCATCGACATCCAGTTGCTGCGATTCCACCAGCGCTTCGAACAGCGGATTGCAGCTGTCGGGCAGGCTGCGGGCGACGAACCAAAGCGGGCGCGCTTCGCGCAGCGCCAGCGTATCGGTGCGCACGCGGAACTGCAGGGTATAACAGGTCAATTCCAGGTCTTCGTTGACCAGCGCCGGCAGTTCCGTACCGTAAAGTTCCCATTGCCTGGTCTTGCCCAGCTGCTTGAGCCAGTCCCGGCGCAGATAATCTGACAGCGGCGTGTCGCGGTTGGCCCCGAGAAAAGCACGTATCTCTTCGGGGTCGCGCGTATCCAGGCGGGCCGACAGACGCCAGTACTGCACATAAGGCTCAAGCAGGTGCCCGCTGAGGCGCGGCGCGATCTGTTCCAGCCGCTTGCCGTCGCCGGCGCGCGCGGCATCACGCGCCGCGAGGAACGCTTCATCGAGGCCGGCGGCCTGTGCAATCCCGGCGATGGCGGCCCACGCCAGCGCCAAACATGCAGCACCGGTACGCATGTGCTTAGATCATCTCCCCGCATCCGCCAAGAGCGGTGGAACCAGTCGACATCCGATCGATTAACATAACTATTTGATTATAAATAATATTATGCCAAAAACAAGCGGTAAGCCGGATTACGCGTCTCATCGCGCCAGGGATAACCGACTTCCGACAGAAATGCCCGGAACTTGGCCTGGTCCGCAGGCGGCACCTCCATGCCGACCAGCACCCGGCCGTAATCCGCGCCGTGATTGCGATAGTGAAACAGGCTGATGTTCCAGCCCCGGCTCATGCGGGTCAAAAAACGCATCAGCGCTCCCGGCCGTTCCGGGAATTCGAAACGATAAAGTATCTCGTTCTTTGCACCCGGGGCATGCCCACCGACCATGTGGCGCACGTGCAGCTTCGCCAGTTCGTTGTCGCTGAGATCCAGCGTCTGCAGGCCGCGCCGACGCAACGCCCGCACCAGCTTCGCCGTTTCCCCGCGGTTGCGCACCTGGACACCGACGAACACGCGGGCCAGGCTGGCATCGTCATAGCGGTAGTTGAACTCCGTCACGTTGCGCGGCCCCAGCTGTTCACAGAACGCCTTGAAACTGCCCGGCTTCTCCGGAATCGTCACCGCGAGAATAGCCTCGCGGTGTTCGCCGAGTTCGGCCTCTTCCGCGACAAAGCGCAGGCGGTCAAAGTTCATGTTGGCGCCGCAGGCTACCGCCACGAACGTCGCATTGCGTACCCGCTTGCGTTCGGCGTAAACCTTTGCGCCGGCAATCGCCAGGGCGCCGGCCGGTTCGAGGATCGCCCGCGTGTCCTCGAACACGTCCTTGATCGCCGCGCACATGGCGTCGGTATCGACGCGGATAACCTCGTCGACCAGCGTACGGCACAGGCGGAATGTCTCCTTGCCGACCTGCTTGACCGCGACGCCGTCGGCAAACAGCCCGACCTGCGCCAGCTTGATGCGGCGTCCCGCCTTCAATGACTGGTACATGGCGTCGGCATCGACAGGCTCGACGCCGATGATCCTGATTTCCGGACGCAGCCGCTTGACGTAGGCCGCGATGCCGGCGATCAGGCCGCCCCCGCCTACCGCGACGAAAATCGCGCTGATGGGCCCGGGATGCTGGCGCAGTATTTCCATCGCGATGGTGCCCTGTCCGGCGATCACATCCGGGTCGTCGTAGGGATGCACGTAGGTCAGACGGCCGCGCCGCTCCAGTTTACGCGCATGGGCCGCGGCTTCGTCGTATGAATCGCCGTGCAACACCACGTGCGCGCCGCGCATGCGCACCGCATCCACCTTGATCTCCGGTGTCGTCACCGGCATGACGATGGTCGCCCTGCAGCCCAGGTGCTGGGCCGCCAGCGCGACACCCTGCGCATGGTTGCCCGCGGATGCCGCGATGACACCGCGGCGCAATGCTTCCGGCTTGAGCTGCACCATCTTGTTGTAGGCGCCCCGCAGCTTGAATGAAAACACCGGCTGCATGTCCTCCCGCTTCAACAGCAGGCGATTGTGCATGCGTCGCGACAGGTTCGGCGCCGGCTCCAGCGGCGATTCGATGGCGATATCGTAGACGCGGGCGCAGAGTATGCGTTCGAGGTAGTCCGTTTTCTTCATCGGGTTTTCATTTTGTGCCGAAAATTTCGGGCCGGTCTCCGGTTGCGAAAGGTTATCAGGAATGCGCCCGCCCGGCGATGGATGCCGGGCGCAAAGCGAATCGTGTATATTGATCCGCACATGCGATGCGGAACCTCAAAATGAGTCAGGATGCCCTCAAGCAGGCGGCGGCGAAAGCCGCGATCGCCCTCGTGCCCGGCGGCAGCATCGTCGGCGTAGGCACCGGTTCGACGGTCAATTTTTTCATCGATGAACTGGCCGGCATCCGCGGCCGCATCGAGGGCGCGGTATCCAGCTCGGAAGCCAGCGCGAAGCGCCTGAAGGCGGCCGGCATCGAAGTATTCGATCTCAACAGCGTCCGCGACCTGCCGGTTTACGTCGACGGCGCCGACGAGGTGACGCGCCACCTGATGATGATCAAGGGCGGCGGCGGTGCGCTGACCCGCGAAATAATCGTCGCCGCGGTGGCCCGGCAATTTAGCTGCATCGCCGAGTCCACGAAACTG
>JBFWOE010000192.1:0-4947 GCA_050250695.1 Burkholderiales bacterium | reverse complement strand
GCAGCAGCTCGCCACCTCCATCGGCTGGCTGTTGCACCGCACCTGGGGCGGCTTCGTCGCCGGCGGCCTGTTCGTGCTGCCTTCGCTGTTCATCCTGGTCGCGCTGTCATGGATCTACATGGCCTGGGGCGACGTGCCGGCGATCGCCGGCATCCTCTACGGCATCAAGCCCGCGGTCACCGCCATTGTCGTGGTCGCCGCTCTGCGCATCGGCATGCGCGCACTGAAAAACAGAGTGTTGTGGGGCATCGCCGCGGCGGCCTTCATCGCGCTGTTCGCGCTGAACCTGCCGTTCCCGCTGATCGTCATCGGCGCCGGCCTCATCGGCGCCGTCGGCGGCCGCGTGGCGCCGGCGCTGTTCGCCACCGGCGGCGGCCACGGCGCCGGCGGCAAAAGTTACGGCGCAGCGGTGATCGACGACACGACCCCGACGCCCCGCCACGCGCTGTTCACCTGGAAACGGTTCGCCATGGTGCTCGCGACCGGCCTGCTGCTGTGGGGTGCCGCGATGGCGCTGCTGGTTTCAGTGTACGGCTGGCAGGGCCCGCTGTCGCAGATGGGCTGGTTTTTCACCAAGGCCGCGCTGCTGACCTTCGGCGGCGCCTACGCGGTGCTGCCCTACGTCTACCAGGCTGCGGTTGAACACTACCAGTGGGTCACGCCGCTGCAGATGATCGACGGTCTCGCGCTTGGCGAAACCACGCCCGGACCACTGATCATGGTGGTGGCCTTCGTCGGTTTCGTCGGTGGCTGGACCACGCAGTTCCTCGGCACCGACAGCCTGTTCCTCGCCGGCGCGCTGGCGGCTACCGTGGTCACGTTTTTCACCTTCCTGCCCAGCTTCATATTCATCCTGCTCGGCGGCCCGCTGGTCGAAACCACACACGGCGACCTCAAGTTCACCGCGCCGCTGACCGGCATCACCGCCGCAGTGGTCGGCGTGATCCTCAACCTCGCGGTGTTTTTTGCATACCACGTTTTGTGGCCGAAAGGGCTGCAGGGCCCCTTCGACTGGCCGTCGCTGGTGATCGGCCTCGGCGCATTCGCCGCGCTGTGGCGTTACAAGGTCGGCATCATGCCGGTGATCGGCGCCTGCGCCGTGCTGGGTGCGGCGTGGACATTGCTGATCTGACTATACGGCGAGTCCGGCAACCCAGCGGTCATAGATGCGGTCAGCGACCGCATTCAGCGCGCGCACCTTGTCGCTGATCCCCTGCTCCATCTCCGCCGGCGTCTGCACTGAGGCCACGCGCCCTGCCAGCGCCTCGACCTCCTTCGCCCAGTCATGGCACCAGGTGCGGATCAGGTCTTCGGTCATCTCGACATGGCACTGCATCGCAAAATGTTTGCCCAGCACGAAAGCCTGGTTGGCGCAGGCCGCACTCGCCATGATGCGCGTCGCACCCCCGGGAATCGCGAAGGTTTCACCGTGCCAGTGAAAAGACAGGAATTCGCGCAGGTCGCCGCCCAGCCACTGCCGCGCTTCGGGCAGATCAAAAACCTGCACCGGCCCCCAGCCGATTTCCTTGACCGGGTTGCGCGTCACCGGCGCGCCCAGCGCCTTCGCCATCAACTGCCCGCCGAGGCAGTGCCCGATCACCGGCACCCCGCGCGCCACAGCGTCGCGGATCAGATCGCACACCTGCGCGATCCACGGCAGATCGTCGTTGACGCTCATCGGCCCGCCCATGAAACACAATCCCGCGTGTCCCGCCGCGTCCGCCGGCACCGGTTCGCCTTCGTCGATTTTGATCACGCGATATGCGAGGTTGCGTCGCTCGAGGTACGTGGCAAAATAAGCCGGCCCCTCGGTCCGGGTATGGCGAAAGATGGCGACGGGTTTCATGGAAGGATCCGCTATGCGATGGAATCATCTTAAATCAATCGGCGTCGCCTTACTCTGCGCCGCAGCGCCCGCCCTGGCGGCGGACATCAGCGTCGTCGGCCTGTTCGGCGGCAAGGCGGTGCTGGTCATCAACGGCGGCAAACCGCGCACCGTCGCCGTCGGCCAGTCGACCCCCGAAGGCGTGCGCCTGGTCAGCGCCGACAGCAAAGCCGCGGTGATCGAACACCAGGGCAAACGCATGACCCTGGCTCCGGGCAGCGGCATGCGCATCGGCGGCGGCAACCCGGCAGGCGGTGGTGGCGGTGAAACCGTGACGCTGACCGCGGATTCGCAGGGCCATTACGTCGCGCTGGGCCAGATCAACGGAGGATCGGTGCAGTTCCTGGTCGATACCGGCGCCACCGCCATCGCGATACCCAGTTCCCTCGCCCGCCGGCTCGGCATCAACTACCTCGGCGGGCAGCGCGGCTACACCCAGACCGCCAACGGCCGCGCCGCGGCTTACCGGATCACGCTCGACACCGTGAAACTCGGCGACATCACGCTGCACGCGGTGGATGCGGTGGTGCTGGAAGGCGACGGCCTGAAGATCGCACTGCTCGGCATGACGTTCCTCAACCGCACCGAGATGAAGCGGAATGGGCAGGCGCTGACGCTGGTCAAGCGCTTCTGATGTCATAAATATCAATAAAAACAAGTACTTATAATAATTCACTTGCCCCCGGCTACCGCATTGACGATCAGCCGTTACCCGGTTGCCCGATCAATCAAGGCAGTGCCGTTGGAATTGTTCTCCGAGCGCGGAGCTTATGGCGCCTGCGCGTTCGCAAAATTCCGCTGGTGATGCCTGTAATGACTGCTTGAAGAAGGTTCAAAACGTGAATAACCACAAAGAAACCGAACGCGCCGAACTCCACAAAACCATCTGGCGCATCGCCAACGACCTGCGCGGCAGCGTGGATGGCTGGGACTTCAAGACCTATGTCCTCGGCATGCTGTTCTACCGCTTCATCTCGGAAAACCTGACCGGCTACCTCAATGATCAGGAGCGCAAGGCCGGCAATAAAGGCTTCGATTACGCCGCACTCAGTGATGCCGATGCCGAATTCGGCCGCGCGGAGACGGTCAAGGAAAAGGGGTTTTACATCCTCCCTTCGGAACTCTTTGCCAATGTGCGCGCCCGCGCCCGCAATGACGCCAACCTCAATGAAACCCTGAGCCGTGTCTTTGCCGGCATCGAAGGTTCGGCAATCGGCGCAGACAGCGAAGACGATTTCAAGGGACTGTTTGACGATCTTGATGTCAACAGCAACAAGCTCGGCCCCACAGTCGCCAAACGCAACGAGAAGCTGGTGAAGCTGCTCGACGCCATCGGCGACCTACCGCTGGCCGGCGGCGGCAACGGTTTTTCCGACAACACCATCGACCTCTTCGGCGATGCCTATGAATACCTGATGCAGATGTACGCCTCGACCGCCGGCAAATCCGGCGGTGAGTTCTACACACCGCAGGAAGTCTCCGAACTGCTCGCCCGCATCACCGTTGTCGGTAAAACAGAACTCAACAAAGTCTACGACCCCGCCTGCGGCTCAGGCTCGCTGCTGCTGAACTTCTTCAAGGTGCTGGGCCACGACAAGGTGCGCCAGGGCTTCTTCGGCCAGGAAATCAACCTGACCACCTACAACCTGTGCCGGATCAACATGTTCCTGCACGATGTCAATTACGAAAAATTCAGCATCGCCCACGGCGATACGCTCACCGATCCGGCGCACGGCGATGACGAACCCTTCGAAGCCATCGTCTCCAATCCGCCCTATTCGATCAAATGGGATGGCGACGCCAATCCGCTACTGATCAACGATCCGCGCTTCGCACCCGCGGGCGTGCTCGCCCCCAAGAGCAAGGCCGACCTCGCCTTCACAATGCACATCCTGAGCTGGCTGGCGGTCAACGGCACCGCGGCCATCGTCGAATTTCCCGGTGTGCTCTACCGCGGCGGCGCCGAACAGAAGATCCGCAAATATCTGATCGACAACAACTATGTCGATACCGTGATCCAGCTGCCGCCTGACCTGTTTTTTGGCACCACCATTGCCACCTGCATTGTCGTGCTGAAAAAATCCAAACACGACAATGCCACGCTGTTCATCGACGCCAGCGACGAATTCGAACGTAGCGGCAACAAGAACAAGTTGCTGCCCGAACACCGGCAAAAGATTCTCGATGCCTACACCGGCCGTAAAACCATCGACCACTTCGCGCGCCTGGTGGAAAACGGGGATATCGCAGAAAACGGCTACAACATCGCCGTTTCCTCCTATGTCGAACAGCTGGATACCCGCGTTGCCGTCAACATCAAAGCACTGAATGCAGAGATCGTTCGCATCGTGACACGTCAAACGGAATTGCGAAAACAAATCGATGTCATCGTGGCCGATCTGGAAGGAAAACAGGCATGAGTCGGATTGATGAGTTGATAGCCTCGCTGTGTCCCGATGGTGTGGAGTTCAAGACAATCGGTGAGTTAGCTGAATGTTTTTCGGGAGCAACCCCGCCCTCGGGAATAGCCGCTTATTGGGAAGGCGGAACGATTTCGTGGATGAGTTCGGGGGAAGTAAACAAAGGGCTTGTCTATGAAACCGATAGAAAGATAACCCAAGCTGGATTTGACTCATGCAGCACCAAGATGGTGCCACCCAATGCGGTTGTCATCGCACTCGCGGGACAAGGCAAAACAAGAGGAACGGTAGCAAGAACTCGGATTCCACTTTGCACAAATCAATCGCTTTGTTCAATCGTATGTAATGAATCAATAAATAGTGATTTTCTCTACTATTTTTTATCAACTCAGTACCAACAACTTCGAGGCGTTTCATCGGGCGATGGGTCACGAGGCGGCCTTAATCTTCAGATGATTAGGAGTTACCGTGTTCCTGTACCGCCGATGCAAGTCCAGCGGGAAGCAGTGAAAATATTAGAGCGCGTAACAAAATGACGCTTGTACATTAACGACGGACTTGGTACGGTAGGGCATCGCCTGTTTTGGGGAGGTGTTGATGCCGAAGCCGTTAATAGAAGACGAGTTATGGGCCCACATCGAG
>JBFWOE010000191.1:0-4987 GCA_050250695.1 Burkholderiales bacterium | reverse complement strand
TGGACAGCGTCTTCAGGGCTTCAATGATCACCGGCGCGCGGATTTTGACCATCCGCGCGCGGCCGAGCGCACTCAGCGTGGTCAGCGCGCCCATGCTCAGCCCGCCATCGCCGGTGCCCTTCACTTTGGAATAACGTGCCTCGACGCCGCGCAGGCTGATGAGCCGCGTCGGCTGGAACACGCCCGCCTTCATCATCAGCATCAGCGCCGTGCCACCGCCGAAAGCGCGCACCGAAGGGTCATCGCCGTCAAGCAGTTTCAGCGCCGCCTTCAGCGTGCGCGGTTCGGCCAGTTCAAAGGGAATCATGCCGCCCCTCCCGCTGCCGCCGGCTCGAAGGCCGCGCGCAGGTTTTTCGCAAACTGTTTTTCCATGTCCTTGGCCTTGGATTTCAGCACCGGCTGGCCGATGCTGCCGAGCTTGCCGGTCAGCGCGGTGTCGATTTCATACTGGATCACGGTCGTGTCGCCGTTCTCGACCAGTTGTGTCGATGAAGTGGCGGTCAGCCGGCCCACCAGCCCCTGCGGCGCGCCCTCTATTTTCGCCGCAATCCTTACCGGCGCCGTCACCTCGGTCAGTTCGACAGTGACCTTGAACTTGAACGTCATGTAGGCGACCTTGGTTTCGAGTACGGCATCAAAACGCCTGTCGTCCAGCGGCGTCAGGTCGCGCACACCGTCGATGCAGGATGCGAAAAAATGGATGTCCTGCAGTTTCGAGAATACCGCGGCGCGCGGCGCGCCGACCGCAATCTCCCCGCTGAATTTCATTGTAAGAGTCGTCGCATCAAAAGCGGCCTACTGTAACGGCAGCACGAGTGAAAATCAATGCGCGCAGGTGTTTGCGCAGACGAAAAAATCCCCCGGTGCCTTGCGGCACCAGGGGACTCGTCCATTACATCGCGGCAGGTGCCGCACCGCATCAGCGATAAGCGATCAGCGCGGACGACCTGCGCCGGCGCCGCGCCGGTTTTCGGAACGGAAACCACCCCGGCCGCGCGCAGGCGGTGCACCGCGGCGTGCGCCGGGCCCCGGACGTCCGCCGCGACCGGGACTTTCGGTGCGCAGCGGGTTCTTCGCCTCGAATCCGGGCTCGCTCCAGCGCTCGATCGGCTGGCCGATGTAACGTTCAATCTGTTTCAGCTGGCGCACGTCCTCTGACGACGCGAACGAGATCGCGATGCCGGTGGCGCCGGCGCGGCCGGTGCGGCCGATGCGGTGCACGTAGTCTTCAGCGACTTTCGGCAGGTCGTAATTGATGACGTGGCTGATGCTGGCGACATCGATGCCGCGCGCGGCGACGTCGGTGGCCACCAGCACCTTCACCGCACCGCTGCGCAGGCGCGCCAGCGTGCGGTTGCGCTGCGACTGGTTCATGTTGCCGTGCAGGGCCGCGGCTTCATGGCCGCCGTGGAACAGCTTGTCGGCAAGACGGTCGGCGCCGTGTTTGGTCGCGGTAAAGACGATGGCCTGGCCGCACTCCTCGCGCAGCAGGTGGTCGAGCAGGCGATGCTTGTGGCTTCCGTCATCGACGACATGCAGGCGCTGCGCGATGTTTTCGTGCCGGGCCTGTGCCGCCGCCACTTCGATCAGCTTCGGGTCGCGCAGCAGTTCGCGGCCGAGCTTGGCAATGTTGCCGTCGAGCGTCGCCGAGAACAGCATGGTCTGGCGCGTTGCCGGGGTTTTTGCGGCGATGCGTTTGACCGGTTCGATGAACCCCATGTCGAGCATGCGGTCGGCTTCGTCGAGCACCAGCAGCTCGAGGCGCGAAAAATCGACCTTGCCCTGCTCGATGAAATCGATCAGGCGGCCCGGTGTCGCCACCAGCACGTCGAGCGACTGCTCGAGCATGCGGCGCTGTTTCGGGTAAGGCATGCCGCCGAGCACGGTGCCGGTACGCATGTGACGCATGAACTTGCAGTACTTGTCGACCGCGGTGGTCACCTGCACCGCGAGTTCGCGAGTCGGCGTCAGCACAAGCACGCGCGGGCCGCGGCCATGGCGCACCGGCGCCAGGGCCAGGCGCTGCAGCGCCGGCAGCACAAAGGCCGCAGTCTTGCCAGTGCCGGTGGGCGCCGACACCATCAGGTCGAAGCCGGTCAGCGCGACCGGGATCGACTGCGCCTGCACGGGAGTGGGTTCGGTGTAACCCGCGGCGGCCAGGGCCTGCACCAGGGCGGGATTCAGATTCAGTGAAGCAAAAGACATGATTGATTACTTTCAAAAAGCACAACGACTGCACAACCGCGCACAGCCAGGCGCAGACGGAATCAATCCGCTGCCGCAGGGCTGACGGTTCTACAGCTATATACGCGCAGGAAATGCCACTGCTGTGAGGCAGGCCGCGACTGAATCGCGGCTGCGGCCACCGGCGCACGGGTATCGTCGCTAACCGTGGCGGAAGCAGCTATTCGGAGAAGGGAGCTGAAAACGAAGGGGTCAGGGACAGATGCATCCTGAAGCGTAAATCGGATACTGCCGCTTCAAGGTGCGCGCACTATACCCGTAAGTACCGGAAATAGCGAACCTTTTCCCGGCAAGCGCACCGGCGCGGTGCGCCACGCCCTTCGCGGCGGCCGGGAAAAAGTCCGGTAATTCAAGGCAATAGCATGTCGCACATGCTACAATCCGCCCCTTTTTTCGAAGGCTCAACCCGTGTCCGTCACCGAGCAACGACCGCTGCGCAACATAGCCATCATCGCCCACGTCGATCATGGCAAGACCACGCTCGTCGACAAACTGCTGCGCCAGTCCGGCACCTTCGCCGCGCACGAGCAAATCGCCGAGCGCGTAATGGACTCGAACGACCTCGAACGCGAGCGCGGCATCACCATTCTCGCCAAGAACTGCGCGGTGACCTGGAAAGGCACGCTGATAAACATCGTCGACACCCCTGGCCATGCCGACTTCGGCGGCGAAGTCGAACGCGTGCTGTCGATGGTCGACGGCGTGCTGCTGCTGGTCGATGCCGTCGAGGGTCCGATGCCGCAGACGCGTTTCGTCACCCGCAAGGCGCTGGCGCTGGGCCTGAAACCCATCGTCGTGGTCAACAAGGTCGACCGCCCCGGCGCACGTGCCGACTGGGTGGTCAACCAGACCTTCGACCTGTTTGACAAGCTCGGCGCCACTGAAGAGCAGCTCGATTTTCCCGTGGTCTACGCTTCGGCGCTGAACGGTTATGCCGGCAACGACCCGGATGTCCGCGCCGGCACGCTGGAACCGCTGTTTGAAGCCATACTCAAATATGTGCCGATGCGCGAGGATGATCCCGACGGCCCGTTGCAGTTGCAGATCTGCTCGCTGGATTATTCCAGCTACGTCGGCAAGATCGGCATCGGCCGCGTCAACCGCGGCCGCATCCGTCCCGGCCAGCAGGTCGCCGTGATGAAGGGCCCTGATTCGACGCCGGTGGCGGCCAAGGTCAACCAGGTGCTGGGATTCCGCGGCCTCGAACGCGTACAGATCGGCGAAGCCCAGGCCGGCGACATCGTGCTGGTCAATGGCATCGACGAAGTCGGCATCGGCGTCACGCTGACCGACCCGGAAAAAACCGAAGCGCTGCCGATGCTGAAAGTCGACGAACCGACGCTGACCATGAATTTCCAGGTCAACACCTCGCCTCTCGCCGGCCGCGAAGGCAAGTTCGTCACCAGCCGCCAGCTGCGCGAACGCCTGCAGCGCGAAGTGATGAGCAATGTCGCGCTGAAAGTCGTCGAAACCGCCGATGCCGACGTGTTCGAAGTGTCGGGCCGCGGCGAACTGCACCTGACCATCCTGCTCGAGAACATGCGCCGCGAGGGTTACGAACTCGCGGTATCGCGCCCGCGCGTGGTGATCCGCGAAGTCAACGGCCCGAATGGCCAAGAGCGGCAGGAACCGTACGAAATGCTCACCGTCGATGTCGATGAAACCAACCAGGGCGCCGTGATGGAAGCGCTGGGCGCGCGCCGCGGCGACCTGCAGGACATGCAGCCCGACGGCAAGGGACGCGTGCGCCTCGACTACCGCATCCCGGCGCGCGGCCTGATCGGTTTCCAGTCCGACTTCCTGACCATGACGCGCGGCACAGGCATCATGAGCCATGTCTTCGACGACTACGGCCCGATGAAACCCGACATGGAAGAGCGCCGCAACGGCGTGCTGGTGTCCGCCGAAGACGGCAATGCCGTCGCCTACGCGCTGTGGAAGCTGCAGGAACGCGGACGCATGTTCGTCAGCCCCGGCGATCCGCTCTACGAAGGCATCGTCATCGGCATCCACAGCCGCGACAACGACCTCGTCGTCAACCCGATCAAGGGCAAGCAGCTCACCAACGTGCGCGCCTCGGGCACCGACGAAGCGGTGCGCCTGGTGCCGCCGATCCAGGTCACGCTGGAGTCCGCGATCGAGTTCATCGCCGACGACGAACTGGTCGAAATCACGCCCAAGTCGATCCGCATCCGCAAGCGCCACCTGAAGGAACACGAGCGCAAGAAGGCCAGCAGGACCGAGCAGGCCACCGCCGCGTAACATGAACAGTCCGGCTGCCGCGGACGATACACCCTACGCACTGCTTGGCGGCGACGCCGGCGTGCGCCGCCTGGTCGACCGCTTCTACGACCTGATGGACGCGGTGCCGGAATATCACGGCATCCGCAAGCTGCACCCGCAGGATCTCGCCGGTTCGCGCGAAAAACTCTACCTGTTTCTGTCCGGCTGGCTGGGCGGCCCCCCTCTGTACGTCAAGAAACACGGCCATCCGATGCTGCGCGCGCGCCACCTGCCCTTCGCCATCGGCATCGCCGAACGCGACGCCTGGCTCGCCTGCATGCTGCAGGCGATGGAAGACAGCGGTGTGGAAGAACCGTTGCGCACCGCGCTGCTGAAGGCGTTTTTCGGCACCGCCGACTGGATGCGCAACAGGAACGAAAACGGCGCCGGCGGCCGTTGAAACAGCGCGATTGCGATCTCCCGCAATCCCCGTATACAAGCTTCAGGCAGTTCCCTAGAA